>NZ_CAMJCX010000031.1 GCF_946404245.1 uncultured Methanobrevibacter sp. | reverse complement strand
AGAAAACACATGAATCACATCCAAAAACGGGTTTTTTAAAATTTTTTACAAATTATAAAAAACACACAATAATAATATTAAATAATCATAATATAAACAAATACTGAGAGAGCATTTGAAAACTAATAATATCCATACCCTGTTTTTTGTGCAATTCATCCACGACCTAAAAAGAGGTCGTGGTATTCTTGCACGATTAAGATAAATCAGTTTATTCAATGATTTTCCCTTTTCAGTTAAAAAGTATTCATCCTCAATTTTTTCAATCAATCCTTGTTCTTCCATAAATCTCAAACTTCTGGGCAATGCCTTGTTGGACATTTCAGGTTTTTCCTCTTGAAATTCGCTGAATCTGGTTTTTCCAAAAAACATGTCGCAGATGATTTGCAGAACCCATTTTCTATTGAGTAAATCGAGTGATAATTCTACTGGGCAGTGTGTTAATTCAATAAGAATATGGGAAAAAGAAATGAAATAATTTCTTTTTCATTATTTTTTTAATTAAAACAAAATTATGCAGCTGTAATTTCAATGGTGAAAGTCATTGCTTCAACGGTTTCACTTTGTCCTGATTTGATGGTGTATATAGGTGATCCAAGTAAAATCAAGTTGTTGTTGACTTCCCTTATTTTGTTGTCAGCCACTTCTTGCATGTGGGTTCCTTCATAGGTAAATCCTGTATCGGAGTCTCCTTCCAAGTCGTATGAAATTACCTCACCGCTGTTTTTGTTTGTTGCTTTAATTTTCAAAATCATAATTTTCACCTCAAGTTTTGGTATACCTAAATTTGTTGGTTAACCTTTTTAAATGATGCGGTTTAAGGTTAAATTATGAAATTGCTCTATTCACTCTTTTTTACCAAAAATCAGCTCATCGATTATTTCCATATTCAAATTCTCTTCAACAATTTCTGCGAGTCTGTTTAGGGAATAATCCTTTTGGGTTTCGTATGGATCTTCACCGTATTTTGCTTCAATGCCCTTTTTAACTCTTATGTAATTTAAAAATTCCCTTCTGAAGTTGTAGTTGTGGAAGATTCCGTGGAAATAAGTTGCAAATGCATTGCCGTTGCTTGCCCCATCTATTACTCCGTTGTCGTTGTTTCCCTGACCTTTTTTAATGTTTAAAAGACCGCAGGAATTGAGAAGTTCTGTTGTACCTTCATGGATTTCATAGCCGCTTACTTCTTCACCTACTATATTTTTAAATATTTCACCAGCTATTCCTTCCAGATTTTCAGGGATTGTTGCTGTGGATTGGGTAACTATTTTTCCAGCTCTTGAAAAGCTTGATTCGATATCTAGAAGTCCAAGCCCTTCAATGGTTCCATGTTTGGATTCCCTCTTTTCCTCATCATGGATGATGTTTCCAAGAATCTGCAGACCTCCGCAGATTCCAACAATCGGAATTTCAGATGACTTTTCAATGATTTTATCTGCAAGGCCGCTTTCACGCAGTGCATGCATGTCCTCTGTTGAGTTACGTGTTCCTGGAATCAAAATGGCATCCACATCACCAATTTCATCATTAACACCGATCATCTTAAGCGCAACATCCTCTTCATATTCAAACGGATCGATATCTGTGAAATTGGCTATTTTAGGTAAACGAATTACTCCTATGGTGATGTCCTTGTCTTCTGCAAACACATGTGTTGTAAGTGAAGCGGAATCCTCTTCGGGCAATTTCAATGTTTCATCATATGGAAGGACTCCCAAAACAGGTTCTCCTGTAATTTCTTCAATCCTGTCAAGCCCTGGTTTTAGGATATCTAGATTTCCTCTGAATTTGTTGATGACTGTGGCTTTCAGACGTGACCTGTCATAATCATCCAAAAGCACATATGTTCCGGCAATTGCCGCAAACACTCCTCCCATTTCAATGTCCGCTATTAAAATCACATTGGCATCTGCCATATGAGCTATTTCCATATTTGCGATATCCTGCTCACGCATATTTATTTCAGCCGGAGAACCTGCACCTTCAATTATGATGATGTCATGGTCTTGTGATAGGATTTCAAAACTTTCACGAATTGCATTTAGCGCTGTATCATGGTATTTGTGCTGGTAATCGTAAAAGTTCATGTCTCCGATTGATTTTCCCTGAATAATTACATTGGATGTGAAATCCCCTTTTGGTTTTAGTAAAACGGGATTCATGTGTATGCTTGGCTCAATCATTGCGGCTTCAGCCTGTAGCATTTGGGCTATTCCGATTTCCCCGTCTTCCTTTGTGGTATATGAGTTTAAAGACATGTTTTGGGATTTGAAAGGAGCTACCTTGTATCCTCTGTTTTTATATATTCTGCATAATGCTGCTACAAGCATACTTTTTCCAGCGTTTGATGAGGTTCCCTGAACCATGATACATTTTGTCATGGTTGAATATATCTATTTAATGCTATAAATAATTTAAAAATGAGTTAAAATTAATCTAATTTGAGGAGTATGCATAACCTTTGTCTGGGGTTTTACTAGTAATTAGTAATACTGACTGTGTGAAAATACTATGCACTCCTTCAAACTCGATTAACAAAATATAATTATCGAAAATTAATTTTGTAATTTTTATTCTATTTAATATAATATTTAAATTTTATTAAATATTGAATTACATCATTTTTTTTTATATATTCTAATGTAAATTATTTTTTTTATAAATTAAGTTTATTATTAGGATTTTTTGAATTATTGATAGTAATTATTGTTAATGTCAATGGGGTTATTTTTGCTCATAATGCCGATATTATTTTAGTTACTTTTATTTACTAAAATAGAAAGCTTTTTATATATCCAAATATTAAATAATATTTAAATAGTATATGAAACTTAACTTTTTAATGATGAATTTATTACATGAAGTGAGGTCAATTTTATGAAATTTGATGAACAAGAGTCAATAGATGAGGCTCCAACTGAAGAAATTGTTAAACCTGTTGAAGTGGAGTCTGAAACTAAACATATGTTAGATTATGACAACATAAAAAGCTCACAAGATATTGAAGTACCACCTTTATTAATTGACCAAGTTATTGGACATGAAGAGTCCATTGAAACAATTAAAAAAGCGGCAAAACAAAGAAGGAATGTTTTGCTCATTGGAGATCCTGGTGTAGGTAAATCAATGCTTGCAAAAGGTATGGCACAAATCCTGCCTCATGAAACCCTTCAGGACGTATTAGTTTACCCAAATATGGAAGATAACAACCATCCGTTAGTAAGAACAGTTCCTGCAGGTGAAGGTAAAAAAATCGTAAAGGCAACTAAAGGGTCTCAAAGAGGTCATGAAGAGAGAAAAACAATCATTACAATGTTTGCTATTGGTGGAATTTTAGTAATCGGATTTATGTACGGCAGATTACTTGAATCAATTATCGCAGCTGCTTTAATCTTACTTATATCAATACAAATCAAACCTAAAACCAATAATATGTCTCCGAAATTATTGGTCAACAATGAAGAATCCAGATTTGCTCCATTTATGGATGCAACTGGTGCTCATGCAGGTGCACTTTTAGGAGATGTACGTCACGACCCTTACCAATCCGGAGGATTAGGAACTCCTGCACATGAACGTGTGGAAGCAGGTATGATTCACAAGGCTAACCGTGGAGTTTTATACATTGACGAAATCGGTACAATGACTATGAAAACCCAGCAAGAGCTCTTATCTGCAATGCAGGAAAAACAGTATGCAATCACAGGTCAAAGTGAAAACTCAAGTGGTGCAATGGTAAGGTCCCAGGCAGTACCATGTGACTTTGTGCTTGTAGCGTCAGGAAACCTTCAGGTATTGGAAGGAATGCACATTGCAATGAGATCAAGAATCAGAGGTTACGGTTACGAAGTATTCATGAAAGATTATATGGATGATACAACTGAAAACAGAGAAAAACTCGTTCAGTTTGTTGCTCAGGAAGTCAAAAACGACGGAAGAATTCCGCACTTCGCACCGGATGCATTGGATGAAATCATTCTTGAAGCAAAAAGAAGGTCCGGTAAGCAGAATGCATTGACCTTAAGATTAAGGGACTTAGGAGGACTTGTAAGATCCGCAGGTGATGTGGCTATTGAAAAAGGTGCAGACCTTGTAACTGCAGAACATGTTGTTGAAGCTAAAAAATTTGCAAGAACCCTTGAACAGCAAATTGCTGACAGGTCAATTGTCCAAAGAAAAGACTACAGTATGGTTTCCGCTGAAGGTGGAAGAGTTGGTCTTATCAATGGTCTTGCAGTAATCGGTGATAGAAGTGGTATTGTTTCACCAATTGCAGCTGAAGCAGCACCAACCCAATCCAAAAACGGTGGTCAAATCATTGCTACCGGTAAACTTGGTGAAATCGCTCAGGAATCCGTTCAAAACGTCAGTGCATTAATTAAAAAATACACTAACAAGGACATTTCAGATTATGATATTCACATTCAGTTCATTCAAACTTATGATGGTGTTGAAGGGGACTCAGCTAGTGTAAGTATCGCTACTGCGGTTATTTCCGCTGTTGAAGAGATTCCAATCGACCAGACCGTGGCATTGACAGGTTCACTCAATGTTCGTGGAGACGTAATGCCGATCGGTGGTGCAACAGCTAAAATCGAAGCTGCTGCAGAAGCTGGAATGAAAAAAGTATTGATTCCAAAATCCAACATGAAAGATGTTATGATTGAGAAAAAATACGAGGACATGATTGAAATCATTCCTACTGAAACCTTAAGTGATGTTTTAGAAAATATCTTAATCAGCGGTTCCAAAAAGGACAATCTCATTGAAAAAATGAAAAACCTCAGTTCCAGAGTTGCTGAAAAAGTTCCACAAACATCAATAAATAATCCAACCACTAACTAAACTGGATTATTTTTCCTTTATTTTTTTTAAAAAACCTCTTTTTTTATTTATTTTTATAAATTGATAATTTTTATATATGATATTGTAATAATATATTTATCATGGTTAGTTTTTTTAAATTTAATATGGCAAAATTATCAGGTAAAGTTGCATGTCAACTTGCTAAATATGGTCCTGGAAGCGGTGGAACATATCCAGGACATATTTTTACAAAGGTGGGAGGTCAGGAGTCCATTTCCAAGTTGGCTTCTGATTTGAATATAGGTTCTGTGCTGATTACCGGAACCAACGGTAAGACAACTACTACAACTCTTTTAATCAAATTGATGTCAAAGGACATTCAGATTAGAAGAAGCTATGAAAATAATATTTTAAACTCAATTGTAACTGCTCTTTTAAGTCAAAAAGGGGATTTGGGTATTTTTGAATACGGTATTCGTGACATGGCGCATGGTATTCCGGACACTGTTCAAAGATTAATAAATCCTATCGGCGTAGTCTACACTACCATTTCACAGGAGCACACCCAGGTTGCAGGTGTTAAAAATCCTTTTGAATCCTATTATAAGGCTAAAAAATTGCTTTCACAGGGTATGGAAAGGGGAGCTATTGTCACAAATTGTGACGATCCAAGAACTGCTTTCATCGGTGTTGAAAAATCCGGTGATGTTAAGGTAAACTATTATGGTATTGCAACTGATGCGATTGAGGACATTGGAGATAATACAATAGAATGCCCTAAATGCGGTAAGCAACTTGATTTTACTCACTTTTACTTAAATCATAGGGGAATCTATACTTGTGAATGCGGATTCAAACGCCCCGAACCTAATGTAAAACTGGTCAATGTCGAGTTTGGTTCTGACAAGTGGATTTTGGATATTGAAGGGGACTTATATAACTATGTTGCCAAAAAGAATATTAAATTTAATTTAAAACTAAATGTCCCTCCGTTCGGTTTCCATAACATTTACAACACATTAGCTTCAATTACCTCTTATGCAACATTCACTCCAAAGACAGAAAACATTGAAACCACTGTTAAAGATGTCTTTAACAATTTGGACATGTCTTTCATTCCGCCTGGAAGGTTTGAAGTGGTTGACATCGGTGGAAAATTCGTTGGATTGGGACAGGGAGACAATGGTGATGCACTCAAAATCAATGCAATGTTCATGAAACAGTTTGTTGATGCTCCATTGGAATTCATTTACACCACTCCTGATGAAAACGAAGAGGAAATATTCAATGATCACTTTGAAGTTATAAAAAGCATGAATCCTGACCATGTCATTGTTGTTCCTGGAAGGCAGTCAATCAAAAAGGCTGAGGAATATTACAATATAATCAAAGAGGAATATCCTGATGCGGAATTCTACCCGTTAAGCTATGATGAAATGGCTGTGAGAATTGAAAAGTTAAATGAGCTTGCAAGAAATTCAGAATATAAGTATGTCATCATGACTGGTTGTGGTGAAGAGCAGGCGATGTGGGAAGAAATCAAAAAGAAAATGACTAATAGATAACTTTTGTATCTATTATCTCTTCTATTTTTTTATAAAAGTCAAGTTCAGACGGTTCTATTTCCTTAAATGCGGCATCAATACTGCATCCGCACAAATCACAGCTGCCTATAACATAATCAGTTGAATCTTTTTTTATTAGAATTCCAAAAACACGCTCTTTTTCATTTGCATATTTTTCAAATTCATCTTCAGACAGCTTTAGATTGTAATCTTCGGTTGAATAGATGTCACATTCGTTGATTACTGGTATGAATGCATACATTCCAAGGTTTAAGAATACATTCTCATGTTTTAGAATCTTTAAAATTTTTTCTTCGAAACTATCATCTTTTTTGATGTCAAATTTGTCAAGTTCTTCGATATTGTTTGAGCCCATGTAGTAATTGTCATGAATCACTGTTGCCACTAAATCTGGGTCTACATAATTATTGCAGGAAGACCTAATATTTTTGATAGTTTCACTGACATTCATCACAAAACGCCTCGTATTCTTCACATAATGAATGCACCTTATCAAGATGAGGAATTGATTCTATCCAATCTATAGGTATTTCATCATAACCGTAATAAATTCCAGCAAGGCCTCCACAAATTGCGGCGTTAGTGTCTGTATCCCCGCCCAAATTGACAGCCTTCAGGACTGCATCCTTATAGTTGTCAGTGGTCTTAAGGCAATAAACTACTGTTTCGATAGTGTCGATAACATATCCTCCGCTTCTGATGCCTTCGGAAAAATCATCTTCAAATATTCTATTGAATTCATTTAGCTCTTCATTGCCTGAATAATGCTCTTTAATTAATTCACATGCATTGCTGATATGTTCGTCAATTGTTAAATCATTTTTAAGCATTGATTTTGCTATTTCAACATATAAAACGCATGCAATTTTAGACCTTTCGTGACCATGTGTTAATCCTGAAACATTCTCGATGGTTTCGTAGTCAATATCTGGAATAAATGCCAAAGGCAAGATTCTCATGAGTGACCCGTTACCGTTGTCATGAGTTGATGTTCCTCCGGATTCCAGCGCCTTTGCACCTTGTTTAAATCTCCTTAAGCCACGAACAGTTGTATTTCCGATGTCAAAGGTTTCATGGTGTTGTGAGTATTCTTCTTCAAATGCCCATCTGCAAAACTCGGTCATTATATCCTCGTAGTCAATTCCTTTCCTGTTAACAATACTGCGCATTGTAGCTATTGTCATTGATGAATCGTCAGACCAGGTTCCTCTTGGTTGGTTGTAAGTTCCGTATTCCCTCATGTCCACTACAGGATCCTCTTCAAGTTCATATCTTGATGAAAACTCAACAGGAACTCCTAATGCATCACCAACTATAAATCCAGTAATTCCGTCTTTAACTTTCATGATTAAATATCTGTCTGTTTAAATTAATTAATTTTGAGTATGAAATAGTTTACATTATTTTTAAATATTCAAAAAACAAACTTTAAGCAATGATTTTCAAAACTCAAAATCTTACTTTAAGGCCATGGGCAGAAAGTGATGCCAAATGTTTATATCATTTTGCTAAAAATCCAAATGTTGGTCCGATTGCAGGATGGCCTCCTCATGAAAGCATTGAAGATAGTTTAAATATTATCAAAACTGTTTTTTCAAAAAAAGAAACTTATGCTATTGTAAAGGATGACATCCCTATAGGTTGTGCAGGATTGCTTTTCCATCCTGATACAAATCACTGGTGGGGTGAAGGCTCATGCGAGCTAGGATACTGGATAGCTGAAGAGTACTGGGGCAATTCTTACGCTGTTGAAGCATCAAAAGTCCTGATTGATCATGCATTCAATGATTTGAATGTGTCTGTGATATATGCCACATACAGGATTGAAAACACCCAATCTAAAAGGGTTTTGGAAAAATTGGGTTTTGAATATTACACTGATATGACAAATGAAAATTATCTGCATGAATTTTTCAAGGAAGTGGCCATGAAACTTGAAAAATAATTTATATTAGGAACTATTAATTTTAACTAATGACAAGAAAATGTAATAACTGTGGATTTGAAAATCAGGATGATTATGACTACTGTGCAAAATGCGGTATTCCTCTGGTTGAAGGCGCTCAACCAAGACAGTTCTATGTTTATAAGTCACAAGCACCTAAAATCAACAAAAGAAATTTGTTGATTACTTATATTGCAACCATATTTTTATCATGGGGTGGAGTCCTGCTTTGGCTTATTTCAAAATCATCAGGTTTTACCATGTTTACATTTTTCGGATTTTTCTTGCCGTTTTATCTGATTCAGTCAAAACACCCGCAAATTAGAAAACATGGAATAATTCAGTTGGTTATTTCAATGCTTGGTGTGGCTCTTTCTTTTTATCTTTTGTTACACTAAAAAATTAAAAAAGGGAAATTAGACTGGTATGAATCTAATGTTTCCCATTAAGATATGTAGTGGAATTTCCAGTGGGTTGAATGTGCCGCTGGTCATTGCAGTGCTTACTGCATCACCTCTGGACATGGTTCCTTGAACATTAGCGCTTCCGGCATAACCGTTGTATGCATCGTTTGCCCTGATGTTATCAATTAAACCCTCTCCAAAAATTCCTTCAGCAGCTTCAGGATTGACGCTGACAATTATATGTGGTGTGAATTGGTATGTGTATGTCATAATGTCACGTGCTGCTCCATAAGGGTCGTCTGGGGAGTCTTGGTGGACATTATGCAGTGTTTGTCCGTTTTCATTAACGGAACTTCCAGGATAAATCCAATCAAAACCGCCTAAAACACTAAATTTTGCAGCCATATCAATTCCCGGGCTTCCTTCAGTTGTATCTTCAGCGATAATTAATATTGGACTTGTTAAAGTAAATAATAAAAATGCAATAATAACTATCGCTATTATTCCAAATATTGTTTTTCCTTTACTCATAATTTTTTTTATTGTACATTTCCCATATTAATACTTAACTTTTTTAATTATCACTGACAAATATATTTGCATATAATAATTTTGGTGATAATTGTGATTATAGGTGGTTCAGCATCTCAAGATTTAGCAGCTCATGTTGCACGTGAACTTGGCGAAGAATTACGTTATGTGGAAACCAAGAAGTTTCCTGATGGTGAAAGGTATATAAGAATTGACGGTGAAATAGACGATGAAGTTACAATCATCCAATCTACCGGATATCCTCAAGATGAAAATCTGATGGAATTGCTCTTTATGATTTCCAATTTAAAAGATTTGGGGGCTAAAAAGGTAAAAGTTGTGGTTCCATACATGGGATATGCAAGACAAGAAAAAAGATTCAATCCTGGAGAGACAATCTCCGCTAAAATTGTCTGTGACCTGATTCAATCTGCAGGTGCAGATGAGTTCATTACATTCAACATCCATGAAGAATGTGTTTTAAACTTTTTTGACATTCCTGCCCGCAACATTTCAGCAATGCCTGCAATTGCGGAATACCTGGATAAGAAGTTCTTTAGGAAAGGTGGAGATAAACCATTGATTATCGCTCCTGATAAAGGTGCTTACGGATTTGCACAGGAAATTTCAGAAATCATCGGATGCGACTGCACTTACTTAACCAAAGTGCGTTTAGGACCGGATAAGGTAGAAACTAAAATCGTGGATGTGAGATGCGACAGTGAAAGTGACAACACCGTTAATGTTGATTCAGTTAAAGGAATGCATGCAATTATCATTGATGATATCATTGCAACAGGAGGTACAATCGTTAATGCAATAAATATCCTAAAACAATACGGTGCATCCTCTGTTGATGTATGTTGCGTACACCCGATTTTGACCAATAACGGCGCTACAAGAATTTATGCTGCTGGCGCTGATAAGATTATTGGAACAAACAGTTTATCTTCAGATACTTCCCGTGTGTCCATTGCAAAAGCTATTGCAGACGCACTGAGGGAATGAATAACTTTTCTTTTAAAATGTGCAAGAAGATCCCAACTTCTATCAGGTTTGGGATTATTGCATACCTACTTTTTTTATAACTTTTCTTTTTTTTAATTTGGCATATTTTTCCATTAATATTATCTTTTTTAGATAGGAAGAGATTTAATTCCTTAACAAAAGGTCTGACCAATGACATCGATAAGGCAAAAGTCATATTTGAATATGTGCAGCTGAACATTGTCTATGACTATTATTACGACACCGAAAAAGGTGCTGTTAAAACATTGGAAGACAAAAAGGGAAACGGTGCTGACCAGGCACATCTCCTCGTTGCATTGTATAGGGCAGCAGGTTTAAAGGCCAGATATGTTCATGGATATTGTACAATGAATATCGATAAAAAAACTATTGGTCACGTATGGGTGCAGGTCCTTGTTGACAATACTTGGATTTGTGCAGACACATCTGAGCTGGTCAATAGATTTGGAAGCATAGCTTCCTGGAATGTAGATAGTTATACTCTTATAAACAAGTATCTTGAGCTTCCGTTCTAGACTTTGAAGGATTTAAATCCTTCAACACTATTTTTTTTAACATTTTACCAACAATTCTCCAGAATCCACAACCCTGAGAGATTTAAATTCATTGATTTTGCTTTTTTTGTTTGATTGTGAAAAAACTTAATTAATATAATATGCTATAATAATTAGTATTGTAGATTGTAAAAAGACGATATTTTAATTTTCGTTGAGGGATTAAAATGGATAAGGAAACAATCAAAAAGGAATTAGTTGACATTTCTAATAAAATTTTACAAAAATATGAAGAAATGGATGTAGTGGAGACCATTTCAGTAATGAATATGGCATCTAAGACCGTATTTTTGGGATCTTTAAAAGTTTTCAATTATGAAGTGATTCCAAACGTCATAAGAGATTTGGAAAAGGATTTAAAAGGATACGGACAGCTTGTCGTAAGAGACCAAAAGGTCACTCCATGCTGTTCTCCAAGTTACACTCACATTAGCTTCAATATTACCATTCAAAACTAGATATTATGAAAGAATTCAAGTTAAAGTCACCGTATAAACCACTGGGTGACCAACCAAAAGCAATTAACTCGTTAGCCGAAGGCATAAAAAATGGTCTAAAAGAGCAGACTCTATTGGGAGTGACAGGTTCAGGTAAGACATTTACAATGGCAAATGTCATTGAAAAGGTTCAAAAGCCCACCCTTGTCATTTCACATAACAAAACATTGGCTGCACAATTGTATGAGGAATTTAAGGAATTTTTCCCGGACAATGCAGTGGAGTATTTTGTCAGCTATTATGATTATTATCAGCCTGAAGCTTACGTTCCTCGTACAGACACATTCATTGACAAGGAAGCATCAATCAATGACGATATAGATATGATGAGGCACTCAGCAACACAGTCTCTCCTTTCAAGGGATGATGTTATTGTTGTAAGCAGTGTGAGCTGTATCTATGGTATCGGTTCTCCTGAGGACTATGGTGAATTCGCTTTTGGAATTGCAGTCGGAGACATTTATGACAGATCTGAAATATTGCGCAGATTGGTGTTCATGCAATATGAAAGAAATGACATTGAATTTGACAGGGGTCAATTCAGAGTTCGCGGTGATGTTATAGAAGTCAACCCTGTTCATGGAACACCGCCAATAAGAATTGAGCTGTTTGGCGATGAAATTGATGCAATCAGTTTAATTGATAAGGTTACCGGAAAAAAACTTGAATCTCTTCCAAGATACATGATTTTCCCCGCAAAGCACTTCGTTGTCGGTCAGGACAAGATGGATGTTGCTCTATCAAAGATTTCAACAGAGCTTGATGAAAGGCTTGAAGAGTTGAAATTGACCGGAAAACTCCTTGAAGCGCAAAGGTTGGAGCAGAGGACCCGTTTTGATATAGAAATGCTTCAGGAGATGGGATACTGTCCGGGTGTAGAAAACTATTCAATGCACCTGTCAGGCCGTAAATGGGGAGATAAGCCTTATTCTCTTTTAAAATATTTCCCGGATGACTTTTTGACAATTATTGATGAGTCTCACGTTACAGTACCTCAAATCAGGGGAATGTATAATGGGGACCGTGCACGTAAGGAGACACTGGTTGAGTATGGTTTCAGGTTGCCGTCAGCTAAGGAAAACAGGCCTCTGAGATTTGATGAGTTTGAATCATCAGTCAATCAGGTGATATACGTATCAGCTACCCCTGCCCAGTATGAGCTTTCAAAATCACGAAATGTGGTTGAGCAGATTATCAGGCCAACTGGTCTGGTTGACCCTGAAGTGATAATAAGGCCTGTAACAGGTCAGGTCGAGGATCTTCTTGAGGAGGTCAGAAAGACAGCCGAAAAAGATGAGAGGGTATTGGTTACCACACTTACAAAGAGAATGGCTGAAGATTTGACTGACTACTATGCAAGAATCGGTGTCAAGGTAAGATATATGCACTCCGAAATAGATACATTGGAAAGAATTGACATTGTCGATGACCTCAGGCGTGGTAAATTTGATGTGCTGGTTGGTGTAAACCTTTTAAGGGAAGGTTTGGACTTGCCTGAAGTGTCTTTGGTAGCTATTCTTGATGCGGATAAGGAAGGATTCTTAAGAAACGAGACTTCATTGATACAGACCATCGGACGTGCTGCAAGAAATGTCAACGGACGTGTGATAATGTATGTTGATGAAATGACTGATTCCGTTCAGAATGCATATGACATTACACTCAAAAGGCGTAAACTGCAGATGAAATATAATGAAGTTCATGGCATCACTCCAAAATCAACTCAAAGAACCTTGAAAGAAAAAATCGCTGAAGAAGAGGAGAAATATAAAGGGCTCACCGGTGCTGAAGTTGATAAAATGCCTAAAGATGAGCTTCGTTTATTAATCAAGGACCTTGAAAAGGACATGAAGGAAGCGGCTGCCAGACTTGACTTTGAGCGTGCTGCTGAGTTGAGAAACAAGCTTTATGCTCTTAAGGGCTTTGACAAATAATTTCACTTTTTTCTATTTTTTTTTAAACATCAATACTTATTTGGGCGGTAATATGAAGAGAATCATTGCAGTAATTCGTGAGGAAATGTTTGAGAATGTTAAAAATGCTCTTGTGGCGGCAGGCTGTGAAGGAATGAATGTCTCCACGGTTAAGGGAAGAGGCAGACAAATGGGAGTAAAGGAATCATACCGAGGTTCCAGCCACTGCATAGACCTGATTCCGAAAACAAGAGTGGAACTGATAGTTAATGAAGATGACTTGGATGACATTATTGACATAATTATTGAAAATGCCAGAACTGGTGAAGTTGGTGACGGTAAAATATTCGTTTCCGATGTGGGAGAGGTAATAAGAATCAGAACAGGCGAGAGAGGTTCTGATGCGGTATAGTTGACCTCTTATTTACGTATCATCTCACAATTTTCTATTTTTTTTGATGAAATGTAATTTTAATTACTCATCAAATGCTCTTTGAAATACTTTATAAGGTAGTTTGTTCTAATATAATATAACTAATTTAGGAGATTATTATGGCAGAAGATTCTAAAAAACAGATTATCATTAAGGGTGCACGTGAGCACAATCTGCAAGATATTGATGTAAGTGTCCCTCGTGATGAATTTATTGTAATTACTGGTCTCAGTGGTTCTGGAAAGTCTTCTCTAGCTTTTGATACAATATATGCTGAAGGACAGCGTAGATATGTTGAATCATTATCCGCTTATGCAAGGCAATTTTTGGGTCAGATGAAAAAACCTGAGATGGAATCAATTGAAGGTTTGTCTCCAGCTATTTCAATTGACCAAAAGACAACCAGGGAAAACCCAAGGTCAACAGTAGGTACAATTACAGAAATTTATGATTATCTAAGATTATTATATGCAAGAATTGGAATTCCACACTGTCCTAACTGTGGTCGTGAAATATCACACCAGACCATAGGACAAATCGGTGATGCTATCATTGAGGAAGGTGAAGGCCTTAAAATTCAAATCTTGTCTCCAATTGTAAGAGATAAGAAAGGTCAGCACAAGGACGTTTTAGAAGACCTGAGAAACAAGGGATTCGTAAGGGTCCGTGTTGACGGAGAAATAAGGGAGTTGGAAGAGGACATTTCACTTGCAAAAACCTACCGTCACAGCATTGATGTTGTAGTCGACAGGCTCAAAATCAGACGGGACGTGGACTTCAAAAGAAGGCTGGTTGATTCCCTTGAAACTGCAGCAGAGTTTTCTGAAGGGTTAATTACAGTCCTATTCGATGATGGAGATAAGGAATATGAGAAAAAATACTCTGAGCACTTTGCTTGCGTTGACTGTGGGATTAACTTCGAGGAACTGACTCCAAGGATGTTTTCATTCAATGCTCCTCAGGGGGCATGTCCTGAATGTAACGGTATCGGTTCAAAAATGGAAATAGATCCTGATTTGGTCGTTCCGGATAAATCAATGACATTGAATGAAGGAGCCATTGTTCCATGGGCAAGTTCAGCAAAAAGGGAAAACTATTATTTCCAAATGCTTGATGCAGTCTCAAAACACTTCGGTTTCAGCATGGACACTCCATTTGAAGAGCTTCCAAAGGAATATCAGGATACAATCCTTTTCGGTTGTGATGAGAAAATCCCATTCACATTCAAGAGAAGAAACAAGTCATACATGGTAAATCGTAAGTTTGAGGGTGTTGTTCCAAGAATGCAAAGGTTATACTTTGAAACCAAGTCAAGCTATTCAAGAAAATACCTTTCAAAATTCATGTCCGATAGGGTTTGTTATGTATGTGGAGGAAAACGTCTAAAACCTGAAGTATTGGCCGTTACTGTCGGCGGAAAATCAATCATTGATGTTTGTGACATGGCTATCAAGGATTCATATCAGTTCTTCCAGGAATTAGAACTTACAGAACGTGAAAACTTCATTGCAAAAGAGGTTCTGAAAGAAATCAAGGAACGTTTAAGCTTTTTAGTGGAAGTTGGTCTTGATTACTTGTCAATGTCAAGGGCTTCAGGTACACTTTCAGGTGGAGAAGCTCAAAGAATCAGATTGGCTACCCAAATCGGTTCAGGTCTTGTCGGAGTGTTGTACATTCTGGACGAACCAAGTATCGGTCTTCACCAAAGAGACAATATTAAACTTATTGAGGCTTTAAAAAGGCTTAAAGATCTGGGAAATACATTGGTTGTCGTTGAACACGACGAGGAAACTATTTTATCAGCGGACCATGTCGTGGATATCGGTCCTGGTGCAGGTGAACACGGTGGAAAAGTTGTAGCTCAGGGAACACCGTTGGACATCATGAACAATCCTGATTCAATTACAGGCCAGTACATCTCAAGGGTTAAAAAGATTGACATTCCAAAAGAAAGAAGGGAAGGTAACGGCAAGTTCATAACAATCAAGGGAGCTGCCCAAAACAACCTTAAAAACATTGATGTGGACATTCCATTAGGCAAATTCACCTGCGTTACCGGTGTTAGCGGTTCAGGTAAAAGTAGTCTTATCAATGAAATCCTATACAAGGGAGCTCATGGAAAACTGGCTAAGAAATTCATGTTTGCTGGAAAATACGATAAGATTGAAGGTCTCGAAAACATCGATAAGGTAATTGCAATTGACCAAAAGCCGATTGGAAGAACTCCAAGATCCAACCCTGCAACATACACTGGAGTATTCACTGACATTCGTGACTTGTTTGCAAACACTCCTGAATCCAAAGCGAGAGGATACAAGCCTGGAAGATTCAGTTTCAATGTAAAAGGCGGAAGATGTGAGGCATGTTCCGGTGACGGTATCGTTCAAATTGAAATGCACTTCTTGGCGGATGTATTCGTTCCATGTGAAGTTTGCGGCGGTAAGAGATACAATGAAGAGACACTGGATATAAGATATAAAGGTAAAAATATCTATGAGGTCTTGGAAATGACTGTTGAAGAGGCATTGGAATTCTTTGAACACATTCCTAAAATCACCAAAAAGCTCCAGACATTATATGATGTTGGACTTGGCTACATGAAGATTGGCCAGCCTGCAACAACATTGTCCGGTGGTGAAGCTCAAAGAATCAAGTTGGCTAAAGAGCTTTCAAGAACCAGTACTGGTAAGACATTATATATCTTGGATGAACCGACCACTGGTCTTCACTTTGCAGATATTAAAAGGCTCTTAGAGGTTTTAGCCAGATTGACTGATGCCGGCAATTCTGTAGTTGTCATTGAGCATAACTTGGATGTCATCAAAACCGCTGACCATATTATTGATTTAGGTCCTGAAGGCGGTGACGGTGGTGGAGAGGTAATTGCTACCGGAACACCTGAAGAAATAGCAGAGGCTGGAACATATACAGGTCAATTTTTAGAAAAAATGCTTAATGAGAATATTACTCCTTATGCAAAAGAATTGGTAGAAGATATAGGAAAATAGATTTTTCTTATATGTTTTTACTATTTTTTTATTTTTAATTTTATTTATTTATTCAATTTTTTCTTATTTTTGCTAAAAATCTATTATTAGTTTTTCTATTTTGCTAGGAATCATTTAAACAAATTTAAATATCATTGAGTATATATTAATACTTACTGGAAAGTAACTAAAAGTATAAATGTAAGAAGTTTATACTTTTTTAAATATACTTTAAAGGTGATTTAAATGAGAGAGTTATATGAAAAGATGATTGACGAAGCAATGGCTGCTCAAAAGGCAGATGTTTCTGTCATCACTGAAAATAGGTACAACGATTTCAAGATAACCGATGCTAAACCATATGCAGATGCAGTTTCTGGTATGAAAGCATTAGACAACCAAGCAGAATCAGTAATTAACTTACACAAGGAATCTGTAAAAAACCATTATGAAATTTTATCTTCCATTACAGACACTTTAAAATGTGAAGATGATCCGTTCATTGAACACTTCCAAACACCTCCTGTATTGGAAATTTTATGCGAAGAAGACGGCGAATTTGCAGACAGTGTCGATAAATTCATTCAAGCTATCGCAGATTCCGAAGCATTAATCGCTAAAGAATCAATTAGAAGATATGGTGGATTTTATGGACCTACCTGTGTAGTTGACTTTGCATTAATGCCGGGTAGTACAAGTAATGTCGTAAATCAAATATTGCAAAAAATGGACATTCCAGTAGCTCACAAACAAGGTATTTTATCTGCAAAATCCTGGGGTATGAACACTTCCTATGGTATTGGTGACGCATTTGCCAACGCTATTGAAGACGGTCTTACTGCAGCTCAAGCTACAGAAAAAGAAATTGAAACCTTGCAAATGATTTACAGAACTCCTATTGAAGGTCAAGGCACTTTAATGGATGATGCAGACCACTCTTCATTTGATGTAAGAGACTACATGAACAAGTATAAAAAAGCAATGACTCCTGTTGTCAAAGCTGCAATGGATGATGGAGTACACTACGGTAACATCGTAACAGTTCCTGCATACTGTGTTGGAGATATCGGACACCACATCGGTCAATCCACTTACAACATGTGTAAGGATGACGTAACCATGGCTATTATCCAAGCTACTGCAGGTGTTATTGAAAACTCACTCAGAAACAATTTAGATGTATTCAAAACACCATTTGATGTATTAAAACTCTCAACCGGTGCATCTGCTTGTGCAACTGAATTCCTCTTAGAATTAGACGGTTTCACTGCTCCTATGGTTGTTGACATGTTGAACAAAAGGTTCCACAACTACGTACAGCAATATCCAAAAAGAGGAGCTGCTGCTGAATTGCACAACTGTGACTTCATGGACATGATTTACAGAGGATTCAACGCAATGAGCAATGCAAGAAAAATGAGATCATCCAGTGGATATGAAATCATTCCTAGAATCAAAGGTATGGAAGTTGACTTCACATCTATCTTAGAAAACGAAGTCTTAATGAACCCACAAAGATACACATATCCAGCATGTGCAATTACAGTAAGATTCTCATCTCTCATGAGATTAGCTGATTACCCATGTCTTTTAACTTCAGAACCTATTACTGCAACAATGATGACAAATATTATCGCACTTGACAAAGAAACTCCAGGTTCTCCAGTAAGAGGATGTAAACAATGTGCATCCGCATGCCTTGCAGACAACAAACACGAATATTGTCAATGGAGAGAAGCGGTATAGGCGATAAAAATGACTTGTAATATTAGAAAAAAATTCTTTGCAGAACTACTTGGAACATTTTTCCTGGTATTTTTCGGTACAGGTTCAGCAGTTGTGACTCTATTAATATCTGACAGCATCACTCCTGGAGCTGCTGGAATTGGACCTTTGGGAGGTCTTGGTGACTGGATTGCTATTGGATTGGCATTTGGTCTGACTGTAATGATATGTATCTATGTATTTGGTAAGATATCAGGCGCACACTTAAATCCGGCTGTAACCATTGGACTGCTTGTGACCAAAAACATCGCTTTAGTTGACAGTATCTATTATATTGTAGCACAAGCAATTGGAGCATGTTTAGGAAGCCTCTGCTTATTCTTATGCCTTGGCGCTCCGGCAGTAACAATAGGCGGATTGGGTGCAACCGCTCCTGGACTAGGTGTAAGCTATATGCAGGCAATGTTTGCAGAATTCTTGGGAACATTCTTCCTCATGATGGTAGTAATGGGTGTAGCAGTTGACAAAAAGGCAGAACCTGGTTTTGCAGGCATATCAATCGGTATGACAGTT
>NZ_CAMJCX010000030.1 GCF_946404245.1 uncultured Methanobrevibacter sp. | reverse complement strand
CAAAATTTTGAAAAATCGTTTTAAAAAAATAAAAAATAGTAGCATGAAAGCTACTTAAAATTATCTTTTCTTCAAGATATTCTTACCATATATTGCACCCAAACTAAACACAAACAGAAGGACCAGCACCATAAAAGGATTTCCGGAAGGATATTTTTGAAGAATGGAGGCAGAATACTGCTTATGATAACCATCAGAATGTTTTTTGAATTCATTAACAACATTAACAGGTTTGTCTTTTTCAGATACATTGATTGATACGTTATCCTCATTGTTATCCAAATCAGGGTCAAAATTATCGCTGGCTGCAACAACTTTATTTTCAGCAATTCCTGCTTTTTTAGCTATTGCACTGATTTTCAGCAATTCGGATTCACCGACATCCAGCTCATCCAATGACCAGACATCATTGATTTTGTCAAAATCCCCTGCACTGGCACGGAATGATTTTAACAGTAAAGAATCATCCATGATTTCCTGAACTTTTATTCCGCTAGCCTTGTCAGGCCCATTGTTTGTAATCTTAATGGCATATCTTACCAGGTCGCCTACATTGTACTTATATTTGGAGACTGTTTTTGTAATTGAGATGTCACTTGCAGGTGGCACGTAAAATGAATCCTCATCCTCATTGTTGCTTAAATCGGGATCTGTTTCCTCGGCCCATACAAATGCAACATTGCTGAACTTACCTGTAGCTTTGATTTTACATATTATTTCCAGCTCTCTGGATTGGCCACTTTTTAAATCGCCAATGTCCCATATTGCATTTTCGTAGTTGCCCCCAATCACTTCAACGACATCCAAACCTTGAGGAATCACATCACTGACAAATACTCCTGTTGCATCATTAAATCCATTATTGGTTACAA
Organism: uncultured Methanobrevibacter sp.; assembly: GCF_946404245.1. Classification (GTDB taxonomy): domain Archaea; phylum Methanobacteriota; class Methanobacteria; order Methanobacteriales; family Methanobacteriaceae; genus Methanocatella. Next base: position 19,010 of record NZ_CAMJCX010000030.1, on the reverse strand, counting down.
TCAATGTCCATTTAACCAAATCCAAATAGTTAGCTTGGGAAACATTTGCAAATTTGACAATGGACAGGTCTGCAACAGGATTGGAAGATATAATCTCACTGTCATTGTTGTTTGATTCATTCCAGTCATACTGTGACGGAATGACCTTTACGATATTTTCAATATCATCCAGTGCATTTACACGACAGCGAAGTACCAAACATTCGCTGGCGCCGTTAGCCAAATGATTAATTTCCCATACATCTTCAAAATAACTGCCCGCACTGCAGCGATAGCTTATTAGCTCCAAACCCACAGGCAAGGATTCAATTACATGAATATCATCACTGTCATCAGGACCGTTATTGACAAGGGTGATTGTCCACTCGACAACGTCCCCATAATCAGGATAATGATTGTCTACAGTCTTGATTATTTCCAAATCGGATGATTTTGGAACTGTTACTGTTACATTATCTTTATTGTTGGTTTTGTTCGGGTCGTATTCACTGCCGTTAATTATTGCAACATTGGTGAACTCACCGGTTTTTACAGCTTCGCAAATCAGTTCAAGAGTCTGATTTTCACCGGATTCAATGCAGCAAACTGACCACATTCCATTATCGTAGAATCCTTTGGAAGCAGTATAATTTATGAGTCTGAATCCTTCAGGCAAAACATCCTCAACATATACTCCTGTTGCCTTATCCGGACCGTGATTAATTGCAACTATTGTCCATTTAACAGACTGACGATAATCTACAACGGACTGATTGACCAGCTTGAGAATTTCCAGATCGGTTGCATTTGCAACAGTTATTGATTCGTTATCGACATTATTGGACTTGTTCCAGTCAAATTCATTGCCTGAAACTGAAACAACATTGACAAATTCCCCAGTGCCATTAACTCTGGAAACAATAGTTAATGTTCTGGATTCGCCAACGCCAACTGTTCCGACATTCCAGTTACCTGTGACCACATCATAATCCCCGTTAGAGTCATCACTCACCCAAACTAAAGATTGTGGAAGAATTTCTTTGACATTAACACCTGTTGCAGTGTCAATTCCATTATTGTAAACAGTTATTGTCCATTTAACCAAATCCAAATAGTTAGGTTTAGTTTCATTAACATTCTTATTTACAATTAAATCAGCTGCCGGCTTAACGAATATTGAAGCATTAGCTTCGTTATTGTCCAAATTATGATCATACTCATTTCCTTTGACACTGGCAACATTGACAAAGTTTCCAGTGATATTTGCCATTGTGTAAATATCAACACTTACACTTTCACCAACAGGCAAATCACCAATATCAATTACTCCATTGACATAAGGTCTTGTGGAGTTCAAATAAACAAAACCCACCGGCAAAGCATCATAAATCTTGACGCCAGTAGCATCATCCGGACCGTTATTGGATACGAATATTGTCCATTTAACAACATCAGCATAGTTAACAACACTTTCACTGACGAGTTTAACAACAGACAAATCAGCTGCAGGACTTACATTAACAAAACTGCTGTCGCCATTGTTGGATTTGTTCCAATCAAACTCATTTCCTCTCACAGAAACAACATTCTCAATAACACCAGTTGCATTAACTCTACAAACGATATTGAGTCTGGTATTTGCACCATTAGCTAAAGTGCCGATGCCCCAAACACCAGTATTGACATCATATCTGCCGTTTGAATCATCATTTACCCAAATCAAAGATTCAGGAAGAACATCCATAACCTTAACGCCAGTTGCCATATCAGGACCATTGTTAGTTACAGAAACTGTCCATTTAATCAAATCACCCATATTTGCAACTGAAGCGTTGACTGTTTTTTCAACGGCAAGATCCGCTGCGGATGCAACATCAATTTTAGACTTGTCATGATTATTTGTTAAATTATAGTCATGCTCATCGGCTTTGACATCGACATCATTGACAATTTCACCAGTCTTGTTTACCTGAGTTTTTATTGTTACTATGTAAATTTCGCCGACCTCTAAAAAGTCAATTGTCAGAGTACCTGTTTGAGGGTTATAATCCCCATCAGTATTGTCCTCAAGCCATATTAACCCTTCAGGCAATATGTCCATTACAACGACATTGGTTGCATTGCTTGGCCCGTTATTTGTAATATTCAATGTCCAAATCACTATATCGTCATAATTTATCACTTCAGGAGCAACTGACTTTCTGACCTTGCCATCCGCCTGGGCTGTGACCGTAAATGAGGTGGCATTGGTTATGGATTTATAATATGTGTCCTCGAAGTGCTTTGCAGTGACGTAATATTTTCCGACTTTCAGATTGTTTAAGGTATCGCTTACCTCACCAAAGCAGTTTGAGTTCAATGTCTTATTGTAGACAACACTGCCGTCCTCATGTTCAACAGTCAGTAAAATGTCCATGTTATATTCACGGTCATCCTGATATAAACGACCCTGTTCATTAGCTCCTAAAACTGGAGTTTCACCGTCAACATTGATGCAGCTGTTGCCTGCGGCATTGTATATTGCATTTGAAACTGCCAAGTCCCCATATTTTCCGATATTGTTTCCTCCATGAATGATGGATCCGAATTTTTCGCTTTCACCGTAATAGATATCCTTTGCATAAATCGGCAATGCATAAACCCATGCCTGATTTTCATGCAGAGTATTGTTAACCAATTTCAAATCAATTCCTGATTTGTCGTAATATATTGCACTGCCGTTTCTGGCGGTGTTGTAGTAAAATTCACTGTTTTTCAATAATGCATGAGTACTGTTAATGTAAATCGCTCCGCCCAAACCGTCATTTAACTTATTGACGTCTGGAATAGCATGATTTGATATGAATGAAGAACTTTCAACAAAAGTGTTTGTCCCATTTACGAAAACGGCACCACCGTCAATGTTTGCAACATTGCCTTTAAAAGAGGAATCAGAAATATTGACTGTCTGTGCATTAATGCAAACGGCACCGCCATATTCTGAAGCGTTGTTGTCGTCAAATTCACAGTAATCCACATTAATATTCATTCCGTTTAACTGTATAGCACCTCCAATTGGAGCATTATTTCCTTTAAAAATGCAGTCAACAACATCCAAATCCATAGTGGAGTATACCAGATATCCTGTTGATAATGCCCCTCCGAAATATTTAGCTGAATTATCAATAAAAGTACAGTTCTTTATCAGTCCGGATGCATGGTATGTCAATGCGCCGCCCTGGGATGCGGAATTATTGATAAAGATACAGTTTTGATATACTGTACCGTTACGCACACAGCCGGCACCTCCATGAGCTCCTGAACTATTGGAATAAACATGATTATTCAAAAAGGTGCAGTTGAATACTGATGCCCTTGAAATGACCTCATCCAAACCAACCTGAATTGCACCTCCATAAGGCACATTGCCCTTGGGGTCGCCATATGCGCTGTTTGAATCAAAAAGACAGTTTTTAATTTCAGTATTGTCCCCATGAACACTCATAGCGCCGGCACTGATTAATGCATGATTATTCCTAAATTGACAGTTTGTTATTTTCAGATTTTCAGATGTGTAATTGTTTCCGATTGTAGACAATGCCGCTGACCTCAGAGCAACATTATTTTCAAAGATACAGTCTGTAACCTCTATATTTTTCGCTTCGATTCTCACGCCCGCCGTAACGGAATCGGTATATCCGTTGATAAACTTGATGTTTTTAAGTGAAGATCCGGCAGATGACGTATTGAAAAACATTATCCGGGACATCTTATTTCCGTCAAGTGTCGCTCCTGAATCAGAGCTGAATATAATCTTTTTATCTACAACGATACGGTCATATTTCTTTTCCGCCTTATACGTACCCCTCAAAATCAGAGTATCTCCATTTTTAGCATTTTTAATCGCATTTCTAATATCATCAAATGTATTTCCAGACACCACAGTACTTTTACCAAGAAGTTCGCTGTCCTGAGCTACGCCCAATACACCATTACTTTCCAACATTACATTTTGAGAATTTTCTAGCTTATCTTCAAGATTTAATTCACTTCCAATTCCAACCTCGCTTTGATTTAAGTCTGAGGCGCTTACATCATCCATGCTCACCCCTACAGTGGTAAAAATCAGGACAATGAATAGCAGTGAAATTAAAAAGTGCTTGCCAACAAGTATTTTTTTACCATTTTTAAACATTTAATCACCTGTTGAGGACGATTATGACAACTATTAATTAGTAAAAACTATTAATCAGCAATTAAACTTTTTATTTTAGCTTAAATTTTGACAAACTTTAATTCCAATACCAAATTTGACAATAACTGACAATTTAATGGAACGACATTCAATAGCCACCCAACACAAGAATATTTTAGGCAAATATCCTGACAAAAATTATGCAATTATTCCAATTTACTACATTGAATTAAATTTTTATAAAACTCGATTATATTGTAGTTAAAATAAAAGATAATCTTTTTAAATCCTCAAAAAAGTTATTGGAGATAAAACTATTTAAATTTATGCTTTAAACTAAATTTAAATCTTTAAATTAAAAAAATATGCTGTTTTAAAAGAATTATTATATTAAAAAAGTAATAAAATATTTTAGTTATGAAAATTATAACTATATACAATTAAAAGTTAAGGAAAAGAGATATGAAAAAACAAATTGCAATACTACTACTGGCCATTTTAATTGTTGCCCCATTAGTTCAAGACGTAACTGCATCAAAAACCGTTTTTATAACTTCGGACAACATTATTGACCACGATAATGATATAAAAATGCTTAACTCAATTAAGAGTTACATAGAAGAAATAAGCGGAGGAGAACTTCAGGTAATTGTAGACAATCAGGCCCCAGCTCCAGGTGAGGGGTATCGGGCCATACAGGTGACAAGTGATATAAGCATATGTCTTGCGGCTTGCGATGGCGGAAATTATTTACAGCTGGTGCAATCAACTTCCAATTCCAGCAAACAGATAATTCTGGTGAATACTGGAGATTATGACTTGGACAATCACAGTAACTACCTCAGAAGAGCCTGGGACGACAACTATTCCAATGAAACTTTTATGGGAATGCATGATCCAGGAACATTTATCAAAAATGCCGGAATCTACTATATCCAACCAATCAAAGAGTTCCCGGACAATGGAAAAAACGGATATATCGACAGATATGATGAGGAAATGAACAAAAAAATTGCACAGGAAGTCGTAGATATTGTCAACGGCCATGCAAACGATACAAAGATAGTGAGCGATAATTTGCTTGTAACCAATAAAATATCCCCTGCTGCAATGGCAAATGCAAGTAGGGAATTGGTCAACAGCAATGATACAGAAATGAACGGAACTTACGGAAACTATACCGCTGCCCAATTGCTTTATCAGACAAGTTCATACTTGAATGGGAACGGATTGGACATCCCACAATCATATAAGGGACCTGAAAATCCTATGGGAATTTCATTTTTGGTAAAAGACAAATATTCAATTTATGATTATATGGCAATGGCAGGAATCGTAAGAAACTATATGGATGAAAATGGACAGGCCCCAGATTCAATTGAGTACAATGGAGCACATATAGGTTATTATGACTTATTATACAACTTTGCAAAAATAACTCAAAATCATACTGATGCCAAACACATGGGATTCAATCAGGAATATGAGTTTGAAAAAGTCAACGATTCAATATTACTACACATTTTCCCATTTGTTTTAATATTGTTCGTACTGTTCCTTGCATACTTAGCATATAAAAGGTTTAGAAGATATTAATATGAAAAAGTAATATAAATTATACATGTAAAATTAATAGAGGAAAATTATGAAAAGATATATTTCAGAATTAATAGGAACAATGGTTCTTGTACTATTCGGTTGCGGAAGTGCAGCTATAGCCGGATCAGTATTGGGTAACCTAGGAATTGCATTAGCATTCGGTTTATCCATCATGGCTATGGCATATGTAATAGGAGACATCTCAGGATGTCACATCAACCCTGCCGTTTCAATCGGTATGTGGATTGATGGAAGAATGGACGCAAAAGACCTAATCATGTATATTGTATTCCAATGTATTGGAGCTATAATCGGTATTGCAATCTTGGCAGTTATTATTAACTGCGCTCCAAGTCTCGGAGGATACACCGCTACCGGATTAGGTGCAAACGGATTCGGTTCCGCATCAAGCGTAGGCATTGATGCTGTTGGAGCAATAATCGTGGAAATTATTTTAACCTTTGTATTCGTATTTACCGTTCTCGGAGTTACTAAAAAAGCAGAAAATGGTGCTGTTGCAGGTATCGTTATCGGTTTAACCCTTGCATTCGTACACATAATGGGCATTCCATTAACAGGTACTTCAGTTAACCCTGCTAGAAGTTTAGCTCCTGCATTATTCCTTGGCGGACAAGCATTGCAACAAGTTTGGGTATTCATATTAGCCCCAATTGTTGGTGCAGTCCTTGCAGGTTTATTATACAAAGGATTAAATTCAGAGGATGCTTAAATCCTCTAAACTTTATTTTTTTTAAATTTCAATGCTGCCGATATAGGCATAGCCTTTAAGTTTCTCAAAACTAGTTTTTACTTCAAAGTTAAATGTTTCTTCATTTTCAACGTATAGATGCGCCAATGCGATTCCCATGTCTAGCGGATTCCAATTTTTAAGGACCTGCCTTTTCAATATGTTCTGTTTTTTCTGGTAAACATCAAAGCCGTCATCTGTGTGTTTGAAATACCAAGGCTGTGAGTTTATAGCTGAAGGGGCGAGCTGTGCGGGAATCAGTCTCTCATCTGCATTATCGCTGATTTCAGATAGGGATTTTCTTTTAAATGAAGATCTGTCCCTGGTCATTTTGTCTGACTTTCCGAATGCAATTAAAATAACAAATTCAGGGTCTTTTTCTTTTATGGAAGCCATTCCAACCCAGCAACTGCCGATTCCAATACTTTGCATGAAAAGGGAAACCTGCTGATAAATGAAACCCAAATTCACTCCAGACAATGGTTTGTTGTCTGAAAACAAACCCAAATAATATGGAGCTTTCCAACGGGTCCTGATATTCACTTCATCCTTTTTAAAAATCTTATAATGACATCCTATTGAATCATCCAAGTGTTTGACATTTGAAATGAACTCCTGAATCGGAGCCATATCTATTTCATCATCCAAGTAATTGCGACAAGATTTACGAACATATATCTGACTGGCCAAATCCATTGAAAACCACCTTTAACTAATTATATTTTTATCATGATAATTAAAATTTAAATAATATCTATCGGATATATTATATATAAGGTGAATATATGAAAATTGTTATTGCAATTGGAGGATCTATTTTATTAAAAGAATATGATTGTAAGAAATTCCAAGAATACAGTGCTATTTTAAAGGATTTAGCAAAAGAACATGAACTGTTTATTGTTGTAGGCGGAGGAAAACCTGCCAGAGAATACATAAGCGTAGTTCGTGATTTAGGTGCTGGTGAAGCACAATGTGACGATATTGGAATTGAAGTTACCAGAATTAATGCAAAACTAATGTTATCCGCACTTGGAGATGCGGCATACCAAAGAGTGCCTCATAATTTCCAGGAAGCACTTGAGTTCTCAGCCAGCGGCAAAATAATCGTTATGGGCGGAACCGAACCTGCGCACAGTACCGATGCGGTATCTGCAATTTTAGCAGAATACATTAATGCTGACAAACTAATCAATTTAACATCCGTAGACGGAATGTATACAAAAGACCCTAACAAATTCGATGATGCTGAACTTGTTCCTGAAATCACAGCAACTGACTTGCTTGAATTTTTAAGCGGGAAAGACGTTAAGGCCGGAACCTACGAATTCTTTGACACCACTGCAGTTCAGATGATTAAAAGGTCAAATCTGGAAACCGTAATCACAAACGGATTTGAACCTGAAAATCTGATTAAGGCTGTCAACGGTGAAAACATAGGAACCAAAGTCATTAGTGAATAGGTGAAAAAATTGGATAACCTAATCGATATCGGATTAAATCTGATGCATTCTTCATTTAAAAAAGACAGGGTTGAAATCATTGAAGATGCAAAAAATGCCGGCGTTAAACAATTTATAATCACCGGGACAAATGTGAATTCAAGTCAGCTTGCAGCAGACTATGCATCAAAGTATCCTGGCACTTTATTTTCAACATCAGGCGTCCATCCTCATGATGCAAAGACCTGCAATGGACATACAATGTTTGAACTGGAAAAAATTTCCAAAAGCGACAGCGTAGTGGCCATTGGAGAATGCGGTCTTGACTACAACAGAAATTTTTCACCGCAGGACTTGCAGAGAAAATGGTTTGAAGCACAGATTGAAGTTGCAGAAAGAACAAATTTACCATTGTTTTTACATGAAAGGGAAGCGCATGAAGATTTATACGCTATCCTGGAAAGGCATGACAGCGTTGTTGAAAAATCAGTCGTTCACTGTTTTACAGGAACCAAACAAGAAGCACAGAATTATGTTGATTTAGGCTGTTACATTGGTGTTACCGGATGGATTTGTGACATGAAACGTGGAAGGGACTTGCAGGAAGCAGTAAGTGTAATTCCTCCCGAAAAACTGATGATTGAAACAGATGCGCCCTTTTTAATACCGAAAAACTTTGATAAGAAGCCTAAAAAAAATAGAAACGAACCGAAATATTTACCTCACATCCTCGAAACAATTGCATTATGCATGGGTATTGACAGTGAAGAGCTGGCAATTCAGGTTACTAAAAATACCAAAGAATTTTTTAAAATATAAGGAGATGAAAAAATGGCAGTAGAACCACACAAACATTGTCCAATATGCGGAACCCCAATTCCATTAAACGAACTTGTATGCTCACCGGACTGTCAAAAAGTCTGGGACGCAAGATTAAACAGAAGAAAAAGATCACAAATAATTTTATATGTAGTTATTGCAATCTTTTTAATTATCTGGGCAATATTAACATTTGTAAAATAAAGATATTATGATACTGACTTCAGCAAATACTCTGGAAAATAAGGAAATAATCGAATATAAAGGACTCGTAACAGGCGAATCCCTAATCGGATCCAACATTTATAAAGATTTGTTTTCCGGAGTGCGCGATGTTGTAGGCGGAAGAACATCCCAATATGAAGATGAACTTCGAAAAGCACGGGAAGTTGCTTTACAGAGTATGGAACAAAAGGCTGAAAGCTTAGGTGCCAATGCAATCATAGGACTTAAAATTTCATACGACAACCTTGGCGGAACTATGGGAAACACAATTCTTGTAACTGTCTATGGTACTGCTGTTAAAAGTGAATAGCTATGAATTTTAGAGAACGGGAAGTAAAAATAACCTATTTGCGAGAGGCAATCTTATGCATTGCGGTAGGTACTGCAGTCGGCCTTGCAGTATATGGATTTTTCCTGCACTTCAACATTGCGATTTTTGGCTGGAATCTAGGTTTGATTTTTGCGCCGCTTGGAGCGGGATATGCCGAAACCGCATTGGCAAATAGAATCATCGGTGAAAATATAGGTGCAATCAGTGCATTTATCCTTTTCATTGACACCACTTTTTACAGTTTTATTTTGAAAAATCCCACATTGGGAGTTAATGTCCTGACATTCGGATCAATAGCCGTGATTTTGCAGGCTGCATTTCCTACATTGATAAACTACATTTTAGTAGTGGGAGGATTGGGGACACTATCCTACTTTTTAGGGATATTCAAACGAATTCATACATACATTAAAAATAATCTGGAATACATTTATTACAAGTATGTCTTAAAAAAGCCATATGAAGTGGAGATTGAGACTGTCCCCATCTTTGATGAAAATGCAAGCAACATCAGAATCAACAATTTGGATTTCTATTTCATCACAAGCACTGATATTTTAGACAGACACCATACAAATTTGGGACAATTCCATGCAACTGTCATTGTTGAAAAGGATAAACGGTTAATACATACCAATCCAGACATGGCTGAAAGAACAGTTTTGAATAAGCTGAAACAGGCAAAAGATGACTGTCTGATTGAACTTACAGAATGCATTAAAGCAGCCGGTGGAAATTGTGTTGTTGATTTGGAAATACAATATGGATTAATCGGACTTGGTGGAGACCATTTTCAAGTAAACGCAATGGGAATGGGCATATATCTGAATTAGATAATTAAAAATCATCTGTTAATAAATTCAACATAAATAATCCCAACAATTGAAAAATAAAACTTAATACCAGTGAAAACTGTAAATTAAAAACTACTAATTTTATTAATGCTCTTTTGAGGCAAATAACTTGTTTTTATGAATTATTTTGTACATTAAAGTAATAATAACATTTATATAAACATTTAAACAAATATTTATCCACTCATTATGAAATATTATAAATTTTCGTAAAATTCTCAAGAAAAAATATCATAATGAGAACCAAGAAGGTGTAAATATTTCGATTAAAAAAACAACATTATTGATTTCAGTTGTTTTGATGTTCTTTATTTTATTAGGAGCAGCCAGTGCAGCTGAATTAAGTAATGTTACAAGTACAGAAACTTCAAATTTAATAGTTGACGATGAAAAATTATCCATGGCTGATTTAAACGAATCAGACTTGGAACCAACTTTACAAACAAATTTAGAAACCAATGCTTTGCAAAGTGATAGCGGCAATCAGTCCTCTGGAAGCGACGATTCAGCCAACATTACTCCTGTAAAGACTACAATAACAACATACACTCCACGTTATTCACAGGCAGGCACAGTATTCAAAATCGCATTGAAAGATGAAAATGGAAATGCGGTAGCTAATCAAAGTGTTTCTTATAAGGTCAATGGTAAAACTTACAAATCCACAACTTCTGACAGTGGAATTGCATACTTTAACACACCTGCTTTAAATAAGGGAACTTATTCTGTAACTGCAACATATAACGGAGATTCACAGTATATAAAAAGTTCTGTTTCTAAAAAAATTAAAGTTATTTCATCAATATCAGCCTCAAACATGAAAATGTCATACGGCACTGATAAAACTTACACAGCGAAGTTTTTAAGAGATAACGGTAACCTGAAAGAAAGCAACGTGAAAATCACTCTTAATGGAAAAACATACACCATTAAAACTGACGCTAACGGTAAAGCCCAATTATCTCTTCCAGTTCTTAAACCGGGAACATATAAAATTAAAATTTATAACCCGTATTCAAAAGAAACAGTTACAAAGACATTAACTGTTAAAAAAGACAGCCCTAGCATTACAGGATCAAATAAATACATACTTCCTAAAACTAAAAGTACTTTTACTGCTGTTTTAAAAAGTAGTGAGAAAAAACCACTGAAAAGCGGTAAAATCTACTTTAGATATAATAATAAAGAAGTAACTGCTGTGACTAATGCGAACGGTGAAGCTAAAATAACTATCTCCGCTCTTTCAAAGGGTACTTATACTATTACATATCAATTTAAAGGAAGTAACAAGAACAATCCAGTTTCAGGATCAAGCAAACTGTATGTAAAAGATTCAACTACTACATTAAAAGCAAGCGACTTGAAAATGCAGTACAATGATGGATCTTCATTCTCTGTAAAAGCTACTAACTCCGCTGGAAAAGCATTATCAAACAAAGCTATTAAATTTACATTAAATGGTAAAACAACATCTGTTACCACCGATGCAAATGGTGTAGCGAAACTTGCAATTGGCAACTTAAAGCCTAACAATTACACTGTTAAATATTCCTATTCAACAGAAGGCTTGAAAGATTACAATGTAAAAACAAGCAATGTAGTTATTTCCAAACAGACAGTAAGTATTACTGCAAACGATTTAGTAATGAAACATAATGATGGATCTGTTTATGAAGTAACAGTGAAAAATAAAACAGGATCTAATCTTAATGGTGTGCCAGTTCAATTTACATTAAACGGAAAAGCAACAAAAGTAAATACTGACGAAAATGGAGTTGCTAAACTGGCAGTAACTGAAGGCATCGGATATTATCCGGTAAATGTCCAAGTGGACACTACATACTACACTTCATCAAAAGTAACAAAACATATATTAGTTAACGGTACCAAATTTACCGCAAGCGACGTGACCATACCTACAAGCACTGCATACACATTCCAAGTAAAAGTACTTGATGGTCAGGACAAGCCGGTAAGCACTACTGTTAAATTTACATTAAACAATAAAGAAGAATCTGTACAAACGGATGCAAACGGTATTGCAAAACTTTCAATTTCAGGATTAAGTGAAGGCAAATATACTGTTACCTATACTGACGGAACAATTTCCGGCTCATCAGTAATAACTGTTGTGGACAAGGTGACATTAAAAGAAATCATTGCAGCATCTCAAAATGTTAAAAAATACATTGAGGGCAATGGTGAATTACCTAAAACAGTTAAAATTGGTTCAGTAACATACTCCCTTGCGGAATATGTATATTTGGCATCACAGGCAATCATTAACTTGAACAGCAATAACAAAAAGGATATTGCCGTTAAAGAAGTTAAAGACCCAGCCAGTCCGAAATCAGCATCTAACTTAGGTAACTTATATGATTACCTTGCAGTTGCAAAAAGTATTGTGAATACCTGTAACTCAAAAGGAACTATGCCAGATTCTGTGAGTTCAAAAGTTGGAACCATTGGATATAACGGTTTGGTTTATGCTACCGCACGTGTTGTAGCATTTTATGATGATTATTCAATTATGCCAAACTATGTAACCATTAAAACTTATGAAACATCAAGTTCAAGTTCCTCATTGAATTCTAAGAATACTATAACAAACTTAGCGCCGTATTTAAAATCTTCCACTAACTGTCAAGTGGGCAATAGTAAAATCAAATCCATTGTAGATTCACTTACAGAAGGATTGACATCAGATAAAGCTAAAGCTACTGCAATTTACAATTATGTGCGTGATAAAATATCTTACAGTTTCTATTATAACACAAAATATGGTGCTGTCGGCACTTTAAATGCAAAAACAGGTAATTGTGTTGACCAATCTCATTTATTGATTGCTATGTATAGAACTGCAGGCCTTGCAGCAAGATATGTTCACGGTACATGTTATTTCACATTAAGTGGAAGCACATACGGACACGTTTGGACTCAAGTATTGATTGGCGATACATGGATTGTAGGTGATCCAACAAGTTCCAGAAATTCATTTGGAAACGTAGTTAATTGGAACAATAACAACTATAATCTTAACGGTTATTATTCAAGTATTGCATTCTAATTAACTTCTTTTTTTCTTTTTTTACTCAATTAAATCACTATTTTAAAAAAAAATAATACCTTTTTAAATATATCTTTAAATATAAACTTAAATGGTGATAAGATGGAAAATGATGGAAATATTATTTGGGCCATTTTAGGATATATTATAGCACTGATTTCTCCAATAATTGGTTTATTATATGGAGCAGGACTATTTTACCTTAAAAACGATGTAGCACTTTACAAAAAACATGGCAGATTGATAATATACTTTTCAATATTGCTGTTTGTAATAACAACAATTGTAAGACATATTTTGTAAAAAAAATAAATTAACTTTTTATTTTTTAGATATATTATCAACCGCAATTAAATTATCAATTAATTTCGTTTAATCTCTTTTTAAACTCTGCATTGTCACGGCAACTGCCGATAGCTTTCATTAAAATATCTTTTTCACTGGCTACGTCTCCTTGCTTTTGATAAATTTTAGCCAATGCATCATATGCTTTTTGAGAATCCGGCAATGTAAATATGACCTGCTTATATAAATCAGCGGCTTCAGCCAATTTGCCCTTGCCTTCCAAATACTTTGCCTCATTCATCAAATCTGCAATCTTTTTTAATTTGCTATCCCCTTTTTTAGGTTTTATTTTTCCCTCGACATTTTTCAATTTGTCAAAAATGTCACCGGCAGTTTTTTCATCGAAATTTTCTCCAACTTTTCTTTCTTCAGACATATTATCACCTTATGGTAAAACTCCAAGCATTTTTAATGCCATGTATAACACTAATATTGAGAATATGATTTTTAATTTCTTTTGAGGAACTTTATGAGCATATTTTGCACCTATTGAAGCTAGAGGAACTGAGAAACATGCAATTAACAAAAAGTTAATGATGCTGACATAACCTATTGAATAAGGGAATGTTGACACTCCCCATCCTGAAACTATATATGATAAAAATCCACCAATTGCAGTCAGACTAATGAAAATAGAAGAAGTTCCAATAGCCTCTATCATTGAAAATCCCATAAGTGCTGTCAAAATAGCTATTAGGAATACTCCTCCACCAACACCCAAAAGTCCGGATGAAAATCCAACCAACAGCCCAATGATTCCTGTGGACAATAAGTTAAACGGTATTTTGGCTTCCTCTCGCTCTTTGTTAATGTTTACAATGTTGTTAACTGTAATGAATAAAAGCAAACATCCGAATATTATTTCCAATATTCTTGAAGGCAATCCGGATGCCACAAATCCCCCAATGGCTCCACCGATTATTCCAAAAATACCCAACCGTATCCCAGGCTGTATAATTCCATCCATTGTACGGGTGTGCCTGTAAGCACCGCTCATGGATGTCGGAATAATAATGGCCAAACTGGTTCCAAGAGAAATGAGCATTGCCAGGTCAGGATTAACACCAATGTATTTCAGCAAAAAGTACTGCAGAGGCACAATTAAAAATCCTCCACCAACACCCAAAAGTCCGGATGCAAATCCTGCACATAAACCAATTAAGATTAATCCTATGAAATATTCTATTGGAAACATAAACATCATTTATATAAACTATTATTACTTAAATTATTGTTAATGAAACTAAATAAAACTTTCATAATCGGATTGATATTCATATTATTTGCAGGATTGATATTCATCACTGACATTTTTAATCCGGTTATCAGACCGATTACATATACATTTCTAATGGGATCATCAAAAGGAAAAGACATCATGTTTTTTGGCCTTTTGGGAGTATTCATGATATTGCCCCAACTTGTCAAAAGGGAATTTGATCCTACAAAATATTTAAAGATTTCAATTGTAATCGGCAGTGCCTTACTGATTTTAGGAATTGTCCTGGAAGTTATCTTTAGGTTGCAGATGGGAATCAAACTTAACACTATTTTTTGTGCCATGTCTAACACGATGAGTTCTACAAGCATTTTGCATACTCACTTGTTAAAGTCCATTTTGGGAGCACTTCTAACCCAAATTATTGGACCATTTATTCAAAGTGACATTAACACAGGAGTCGGCCTATATGCTTACCTTCCAAGTTTTGGATTTTTAGTGATTTTACTGATTCCAATACTTTTTGCAACATTGATACTGGCCATCAGAAATCGTCCGGCAGTTACAAGTTTCCTGCTTGCATTTTTCTCAAGCTGCCTGATAATCGGCGCAATAGACGGAGGAATGTTTGGAACACCTGCAATGGCAGGGATTTTAGGACTATATCTGATTTACAGAAACGGTTTCTATATAAATCTCCACGTATATTCCCTTTTCAAAGATGAAAAGTCCCTTGAAAAAAACGAAGAGATTCAGCCGGTTTACAGGAACCGTGGGTTTAACGAATTGAGATACCTGTTTAACAGAGGTTTAATATTGCTTGCAATTGGATTAATTATACTTTTAAGATTCACAATTGCATTTGCAGGTGCCGAACCCGACTATTACACTGTGGATATCGCAAATACAACCGATGAAATTGACCTTGGAAACATAACTTCAGAAGTCATCAGCAACCACACAACCGCAAACAAAACCACATACTACATCGACAATGACTACAACGAAATGAAACTATTAAACGATTTGAAGATTCCTCTGAACAACTCGTGCGAGTATTATACCGTTTCATGGAACATTTATTCTTATTTGTAGGCGATACGATGAAGAAGCTTTATTTGATTTTACCAATCCTTGCAGGATTTATGTTTGGCTCCAGCGGAGTCTTTGTGAGAACATTGACACAGAACGGAATCGATTCAACAACCCTTCTGTTTTTGAGGTTTTCAATAGCGATACTGCCTATTCTAATAGCCATTTTCCTAACAGATAAAGATTTGTTTAAAATTGACTTAAATGATATTCCATTGTTTTTAGTTTGCGCAATGTGTATTGTCGGACTTAACATCTGCTACAACGAGTCAATGAATACAGTTCCCCTTTCCCTGGCGGCAGTGCTGTTGTCACTGGCACCAATTTACGTGCTGGTATTAGCCTACATATTCTTTGGGGAAAAGATCACATCAAAAAAACTTGTCTGCATGGCGCTGGCCATTTTCGGATGCATACTGATGACCGGAGTCCTGGAAACCAGTATGGAAAACATCCCTCTTTTTGGAATCATTTCAGGAATAGGGGCAGGAGTGTTCTGGGCGGTTTATCTGATGAGCTCCAAAAAATCAATTGAAAGAGGAAATCACACCTACACAATACTTTTCTATTCAGTGATTTTCATTTCAATCGCACTGATTCCATTTACAAGTTTCAGCCAAATCAACAGCTTCATATCAATCAATCCGACATTGACAGTGCTGTTTTTAATCGTGCACTCCACATTTTCATTTGCTCTTCCATACATCCTGTCAACATTAAGCCTGAAATACATCGATTCAGGAGTGTCCTCCATTTTCATGTCCGGAGCGGAACCGTTTGCAGCATTGATATTCGGATTCATAATATATTCAGAGGCACCTACACTGATGATGTTTTGCGGATTCCTGCTTACAATAGTTGCCATGACATTTTTAAGCAGAAAGGAAAATGTCAATTAAAAAAACTTATTAATTCTTTAGTATATAATTAATCATATGATTTTCAGCATTATCATACCTACCTATAACGAGGAGGAATACCTTCCGGTTCTGTTGGACAGCATCAAAGAGCAGGATTTCACCGATTACGAAGTCATTGTGGCAGATGCAAATTCTGAAGATAGAACCCGTGAAATTGCCCGTGAATACGGCTGCACAGTAGTTGACGGCGGGCTTCCGGCAGTAGGTAGGAACAATGGTGCTAAAGTTGCAAAAGGTGAAATTTTACTATTTTTGGATTCGGATTTGCAGCTTACAGAAGATTACCTTGGAAAGGTGTTATATGAATTCAGAATGGAAAGGCTCGGAATAGCAATCACTCAGATGCTCCCTATGTCAAACAAGGTGGAGGACAGGCTTTTCCATGACTTTGCAAACTATTTCATGATTGGCGTTGAAAACATAAAGCCCCATGGTGCCGGATGTTACGGAATCATAGCCAAAAAATCTCTGCATGACGAATGCGGAGGCTTTGACGAATCACTGACCTTCGGTGAGGACACCGACTACATTGAAAGACTTGCAAAAAAGGAACCCTTCAGAGTACTTAGAAATGCAAAAATCGGCGTTTCAACAAGAAGGCTTGAAGAGGAAGGAATCACAACACTTATTCAGCAGTACGGAAAAAGTACCGTAAATGATTTTTTAGGCAAAAGAACAGATGCTGCCGAACTGAATTATAACTTTGACCATGGAAAGGAAAAGGTCACACCATCAAGACTGTCAAGATTTGAAAAAGGTGCCGAAAGAATCAATGAACTTAAAGAGACATATGACGAATCCATGCATAAAATTACCTCCGCAAGATCACAAATCAAATCCATGCGCCGCAACAGAAGTAAAAAGGTAGTATTCTATTGCGTTTGCGGCGAAGGCATGGGGCATGCAATAAGAACCGGAGTTATCGTGGACAGAATCAAGGACAAGTATGACATCTACATATTTTCAAGCGACAGGGCATACAAGTATTTGAGTTCAAAATTTGATAATGTTTATGAAATCGGAGGATTCAATACTGTTTACATCAACAACAAGGTGAAAAACTTGAAAACCCTTTCCGATGCGCTCAAGAAAAATCCGGCAAACATGAAGGTCGGATATGACAACCTGTATAAAAAGGCGGCACAGCTAAAGCCCGATGTCATCATAACCGATTTTGAGATATACTCCACAGTGGTTTCAAAATTAAGGGGCATTCCATTAATCAGCCTTGACAACATGCACATAATTACCAAAGCCAAAATCGACTTCCCAAAAACCCAAATGGCAGAAATGCTCAAGGCCGCAGGAGTCATCAGAACCTATGTTGTAAAGCCGAAAATATGCCTCATCACAAGTTTCTTCTACCCTAAAATCAGGCCTCGCAAAAATGCCTTGCTCTTCCCTCCAATCATACGTGAGGACATCCTGAAACTGGAACCTAAAGAAGGAAATCATATTATCGTTTATCAGACAAGCCGTGAAAGCGGAAGACTGGTTAAAAAACTTAAAGCACTTAAAAATGAAAAATTCATTGTTTATGGATTCAATAAGAATAAAATTGACCAAAATCTAACCTACAAGGAATTCAATGAAGATGAATTCTATGACGATCTGGCATCTGCAAAAGCGGTAATCTGCAACGGCGGATTCACATTCATATCCGAATCAATTCATCTTAAAAAACCTATCTATTCGGTTCCGGCCATTGGAAACTTTGAACAGACACTGAATGCATTTTATGTTCAGAAGCTAGGTTATGGAGAGTACCATGAAACAATGGATGCCAAAAGAGTCTCAGGCTTTTTGAAAAGACTTCCAGTATATAAAAAAAGGCTTGCTAAAGTCAAGAAAACCAATAATGACGCAATTGTTCGTGAATTAATTTACAGAATCGAGAAATATTCAAAATTGAATTAGTGATACCATGCCGACTTGTCCGAAATGCGGCGAGAAAACAGATGGGAAAACTTGCCCAAACTGCAAAAGCAAACTGAAAAGAGAATTTCCAGTTAGTTTAATCTTTATAGTCCTTATTTTAGTAATCATTTTGCTAGCCTGCATATTCATTTCACCATACAAGCACATTGATTCCGCAGACATGTTGAATCCGACAATCGGTGAAAAGGTGCAATTTGACGGAGAATACCTTGGAATTACTGCACGAGGGGGCAGTGATGACATACTGTACTATATGCC
>NZ_CAMJCX010000029.1 GCF_946404245.1 uncultured Methanobrevibacter sp. | reverse complement strand
GTTCACCGAACAAGTCAGTTTCAGTTTCTTCTTTGAAAGTGGTTTCCAATACACCAGCTTTGGTTAATCCGCAAGCTTTTGCCATACCTAATGCAAGTTGTAAAGCGTCACCGGTAGCGTCTTGTTGTACTGCTACTAAACCAGGAATACCGAATCCTTCTTCGTAAGTTCTTCTTACCATGGATCCTGGTCCTTTTGGTGCAAACATTACGACGTTTACATCTTCGCCAGGTTTGATTAATTCAAAGTGAATGTTGTAACCGTGAGAGAATGAAATTGTGTTTCCAGCTTCAACATATGGTGCAATCTGTTCGTTGTATACTTTTTCCTGGATTTCATCAGGTAATAAGATGTGAATGATGTCAGCTTCTTTAGCTGCATCCTCAATGGTTTTTACAGTCATTCCATCTTCTTGAACTAAGTTCCAAGAACTGCCGTTTTCTCTTACACCAACAATAACATTAGCTCCACTGTCAGCCATGTTTCTAGATTGTGCTCTTCCTTGGGAACCATATCCGATAACTGCAATGGTTTTACCTTCAAGAGCATCTGTATTTACATCTGCATCGTAATACATTTTCATTTAAAATCATCTCTTTAAATAAATTAATCAAAGTTAAGATATTACTAAAATATCATTATATAAATATGATTTTCTATGCTTATAAAAGTAACTTAAAACATGAACTGTTAAATACATTGATTGTAATATATAATATACATCAATGAGGTGATGTTATTAAGAAATTATGCTCAATCCTAGTGTTTTCATTAATATTATTCCTGTGCGTCGGAATGGTTGCCGCATCAGAAAATACTACAGATAATGAAGACATTGAAGATTTGATTGATGAATGTGAAGACCAGGGAATCGTGAAACTTGAGGAAAAAACATATGAGCTGAATCCTGATAATGAAACACACCTATATCTGAACAAATCCGTTTCCATTGAGGGAACAGGAGACAGGACAATTATCGATGGGAAACATTCAACATTATATCTGGATGTCGAAAAGGAACCTGAACCTGAACCGGGTGAAGTCGTAGTCATTGGAAAGGACGCTCTTGATGTCCGCAATACCGGCAGCCACATAGTTTTTAAAAATATCACTTTCAAGGATTTGAAGTTGATTAGCCGTCACAAGATGGACTTTTTAGACTGCAAATTCATTAATACAAATTTCACAAGCAAGGAATTGGACAATAGCTTTGACAATTGTGTTTTCAATGAATCCAAGATTGAATTAAACGTATATGATGCATTCGGATACCGTTACTATGCAAAAATAATCAATTCCACTTTCTACAACTCAAAAATCACTTCAAATGCCCATTTCCTTATTGAACTTGTCGGAAGTTCAAGGGTATTTATGCAAAACGGAATTGATTTGGTCAATACAAGTCTTATAAGTTCAGACGTTACACTATCCCATTACAACATTAACATAAGCTCTTCAAAATTCAGAAATTCAAATCTTAAAGGATGGTCCGACATTGTAAACATTTCCAACACCTCTCTCAGCAATCCTAAAATTGACTTTGATTACAGTGACATTGCCTTTGAACAAACAAACTTAAATAACGCTGAGCTTAAGTTTCAGGCAGGATATTATGCCAAAGGATGTAAAGTGGTTTTAAATGAAAGCAACTTCAACAACACCACTTTCGTATTTAATGAAAACATCGGATCTGCACAATCCAATTTTATGGTTCAAAATTCCTCCGTTTACGGATGTGAAATAAAAACAGATGATACTAACATTGAATTTGATAACTCCACTTTCAATAAAACAGCCATGGAATTATACTTCTCAAATTTAAACATGAAAAATTCAGTATTTTACAATGACGGAAGCATTGCCGATACAATCAAAACAGTTACAGAAGAATCACATATTGCTTGGGAAAATAACAAACAAATAGAAATATCCTATCCATGCTTCGTGAATACAACCTACAATGCAGAAAACACATATTTCATCAACAATAGCGGAAAATATGAAATCAAAAGCCAGGACATCAATGTGGACAACATTCATATAACATTCAACGACACAAAACGATACTACGTAAATGACAACATTACATTTAACGTGAAGGACAATAAAGGAAACCCTATTTCAAATTTCAGAATATCAATTAAAAATCCAAATGATAATTTTACAGTTTTACTCTTTACAGATGAAAACGGAAATGCGAATTATACACTTGAAAATGCTGGAAAATTAAATCTTGAACTATACTGCGAACCTATGGAGTTTAATTTCAAGCACAATGCAATATCCATGCAGGTTAATTTAACTGTTAATCCAAAGATATCTGACATTAAACTGATTAAAGAGATTAAATCCAATAAATATTCAAAAATCAACGGTTTTTTAGAAGTGAAAACAATTAGCAACTATACTGGAGATTTATCCGGCCTAACCATTGTCTTTAAAGTATTTACAGGTAAAAACTTCAAAACCTACACTAAAAAGACAGATTCAAACTGGAAAGCAGTTTTAAAAATTCCTCAAAAGCTTGAAGTGGGAAAACATAAGATTGTGGTGGTTGCTGATGGTAAAATCATGAAAACAACTTCAATCACCATTCAAAAAGCAGACACTATCGTTAAAGCCCCGAAAGTAACAGGCAAATTCAAAAAATCAAAATATTTCAAGGTAACTATCAAAAATAAAGAGACCAAGAAATTATTATCCAACGTTAAAGTTAAAATAAAAGTGTTTACCGGAAAAAAATTCAAAACATATACTGTTAAGACAAACAAGAAAGGACTAGCTAAAATAAACACTAAAACTCTAAAAACAGGCCCGCATAAAGTTGTGATTTCATCAGCAAACAACAACTATAAAATTTCAGCGAAAAGCTTGATCACTATAAAAAAATAAGATAAAGATGGTTTAATAACCATCAACTAAAACTTTTAACTCACCTGTTACGATATCGATGATGAGACCATGTACAGGTACATCAGGAATCAATGGATGGTTTTTGATTTTTTCAACAACGTCTTTGACGTTTTCTTCTTCTGATTCAAATCCGCCAATCCATTCTTCAAGGTCGTATTTTGCAATATCCTCTTCCTTGATGCCTCTTGCAAGCATTTTTTCTTTTAATGCTTCTGCATCAGCACCAGCCATACCACATTCAGTGTGACCTACAACCATTACTTCTTCAGCACCAAGGTTGTATAAAGCTGCACCGATTGATCTGATTGCATCTTCACCTACAATGGAGTTTCCTGCGTTTCTAACGATTTTTGCATCTCCTCTTTTAAGACCGAGTGCCGGTTCAAAAAAGTCAATTAGTCTGCAGTCCATACAGGTTAAAATAGCTAATTTTTTAGCTGCATGGTGAGACATTTCTTCGCCTTCAAAGTTTTCCACGAATTCCTTGTTGTCTTTTAATACATTTTCCAATATAGTCATACTTATACTCCCCTTGACATAGCTGTAAGGCCAGTACGGGCTATTCTTTTAATGCCATAGCCCTCCAATAAAGATATGAATGCATTGATTTTCTCCTTATCCCCAGTAAGCTCCACCATCAGTGTTTCTTCAGTAACATCCAATATGTGTGCTCTGAAAATATTAGAATATTGCATTATTTCTGCTCTTGCTTTCGCATTAGGAATATTTACCTTAACAAGGCACAATTCCCTTTTAACAGCTTTTTTAGTAATATCTTTAATCTTGATAACATCAATTAATTTATTTAATTGCTTCATTACTTGTTCCAAACCTTTCTCATCCGCATGAACTGTAATAACCATACGTGACAAACCTTCAACTTCGGAATTTCCCACTGTGATACTGTCAATGTTGAATCCTCTTCTGTTAAACATTCCGGCAACCTTCTGCAAGACCCCCGGCTTATCTTCTACCAATGTGGAAATGATATGATACTTTAATGTCATTAGATCACGTCCTTTTCGAGTTTGTACTCACCAATCATCTCATTTATTCCAGCTCCAGGAGGAAGCATAGGCAGTGCCTCTTCGGAGTCGATAACGACATCCAATAGGACTGGTTCATTATCTTTAATTGCTTTTGCTAAAGCATCCTTGGTCTCTCCAGGTTTGGTGATTCTTTCTGCACTAACACCAAAACTTTCTGCAAGCTTTACAAAGTCAGGACTGTTTCCAAGTAATGTTTGGGAATGTCTTTCATTATACAACAGACTTTGCCATTGATATACCATACCCAAGGTCCTGTTTTCCAAAACAACTGCAATGACAGGCAAGTCATATTCACGAACGGTAGCCAATTCCTGACAAACCATTAAAAATCCGCCGTCACCATTTATTGAAACAACCGGATCGTCAGGACATGCTATTTTTGCACCGATAGCTGCCGGGAATCCGAATCCCATTGTTCCAAGTCCTCCGGAGGATATGAATTTGCGCGGTTTTTGGGTGTCAAAGAAATGTGCCGCCCACATTTGGTTTTGACCTACATCAGTTGTCAATATTGATTCAGGACTTAAAGCCTCTGAAATTTCTTTTATAACAGTCTGCGGTTTTAAAGGAACATCATCATAGCTAACGCGAGGACGTAACTCAATTTTTTTTGCTTTAATCATGTCAGCCCAATCGTTAACTTCCGCTGATGGATTATAACCATCTAAAACTTTATTTAATGAAGATAAGATATTGCGGGCATCCCCTACAATAGGCAGGTCAACATCAACGTTTTTGCCTATTTCCGCAGGATCTATATCAATGTGAATTACTTTTGTTTCAGGAACAAAGCTGTCAAGTCTTCCTGTTGTCCTGTCAGAGAATCTTACACCAATTGCAATTAATAAATCAGATTCGTTAATGTAATCGTTGGAAACTTTTCTTCCGTGCATACCAAGCATGCCCAATGCCAAATCGTCGGTTTCATCAATTGCACCTTTTCCTAAAAGTGAAGTCATTACAGGAGCATTAATGGTTTTTGCTAATTTTTTTAGCTCACAGCATGCATTTGATATAATTACACCGGCTCCAGCTAAAATTAAAGGTCTTTTGGCTTCTTTTATTAAATCGCGAGCCTTTTTTACTTGTCTTATGTTTCCTTTAATTGTCGGATTGTAACCCGGTGTTTCTATTAGAGTATCATCGAATTTGGTTAGTTCCCCTTCCTGAACTTCCTTTGGAACATCGATTAAAACAGGCCCAGGCCTTCCTGTTGAAGCTATTTCAAAACTGGTTTTAATCATTGAAGGTATTAAGTCAGGGTCTTTAGGTTGGAAACTGTGTTTTACAATAGGCATTGTAATTCCAATAATGTCAGCTTCCTGAAATGCATCGTTTCCAATTAAATGAGTAGGAACTTGACCAGTAATTGCCACAATTGGAGAAGAATCCATAAAAGCTGTTCCTATACCAGTTACAAGATTGGTTGCTCCAGGACCTGAAGTAGCCAAACACACACCCACACGACCAGATGCCCTTGCATAACCGTCAGCTGCATGAGCTGCGCACTGTTCGTGCCTTACAAGTATATGATCAATGTCTGCATCATATAACATGTCATAGAATGGTATGGTCTGTCCGCCAGGATAACCAAATATTGTCTTGACCCCCATATTTTTGAGGGATTCTATTATCGCTTCTCCGCCTCTCATTGTAATAACCTTTTCATATATTATAAGATTACTTATGAATACAAAAATATATATAATTATTGAAAAAATATTAATGTACTAAACATGTGAGGATATTATGGAATTAACAAAATACATTTGTCACAGAATTCCCGAGAGAAGCTTTTTCATAAAGGGCCATCAGTTCCCTGTTTGTGCCAGATGCACCGGATTTTATACAGGACTGTTTGTGTTTCTGGTTTGGAACCGCTTCTTTAGGCTTAACCATGACATTGTAACACTGTTGATTTCAATGATATTGATGATTCCAGTCGCAATCGATGGTTTTACACAATATTTCGGTCCAAGAGAAAGCACAAATACATTAAGATTCATCACAGGCTTTATTGGAGGAATCGGTTTAATAATATTTTTAAAAATAATAATTAGAGGGATTTTAAATGTTCTGTTATAAGTGTGGAGAAGAAAATCCGGATGAAGCTAAATACTGCAGAAATTGTGGAGCACTTCTAAAAAAAGAGGAAACAGCCAAAAAAGTGGAAGTTCTTGAAACTCGAAATAATCATCAAAACAACAATCAGCAGCAAAGAACCACAACCACCACTACAACAGGCAGCACATCATCTAAAAGTAGCGACAGCTCCGCATGGATCGGATGCTGCTGCGTGGGTTTGATTGTTGTGTTTATATTATCCGCACTGTTCAGCGGAATTTAAAAAAAAGAGATTGGAGTAAAACTCTAATCTTTCAGGTAATAATATAAAACAGCCTTTTGGGCATGCATTCTGTTTTCAGCCTCGTCATAGATTACGGATTGAGGTCCATCAATGACTTCGCTTGTTACTTCCTGACCTCTGATTGCAGGTAAACAATGCATGAATATTGCTCCATCATTAGCTAAACTCATTAAATCTTTGTTTACTTGGAATGGTGCAAAATCATGTTCTCTTTTAGCCTTTTCAGCCTCATCACCCATACTTACCCAGACATCGGTAAATACTGCATCAACATTTTCCAGTGCTACTCCGATATCATCGGTAATTGTTATTTCAGTACCGTTTTCTTTTGCATATTCTTCTGCGGTTTTTAGGATGTTTTCATCAGGCTCGTATCCTTTAGGACAAGCCAGAGACATGTCCATGCCAAGCAATGGAGCGATCAATAAAAGGGAATTGGATACATTATTTCCATCACCGACAAAACAGATTTTTTTGCCTTCCCAATCGCCTAAATGTTCCTTGATTGTCAACATGTCGGCAAGGGCTTGACAAGGGTGTTCCAAATCGGTCAGACCATTGATAACAGGTACGTCAGAGTATTCAGCCAGCTCTTCCACATCTGAATGCTTGATTGCACGAATCATTATTCCGTCAACGAAACGGCTTAAAACTTTTGCGGTGTCTGAAATCGGCTCCCCTCTGCCCATCTGCAAATCATTGGAGGATAAAAATATTGCTCTTCCGCCCAACTGATACATTCCAACATCAAAAGAAACTCTGGTTCTGGTTGATGACTTTTGGAAAATCATTGCTAATGTCTTGCCTTTGAGAGGTTTGTCTTCAACTTCACCCGCTTTGATTTTACTAGCTAAATCTAGAATATATTTAACATCATCTTTAATATCTGTTACTGACAATAAACTACCCATTATAATCCCCTTAATTTAGTATAAAAAAAGATATTTGTAAAAGATATTTATTAAAGGTTTCTATGAATTCCCATAGTTATACCATATATCCATTATGGTAGATATTACTGGAGTCAATAGGAACAGATAAATGAACTTGCTTGAAACAGTGAAATCCAATAGATTTACGATGACTGTCAGCCCCATGATGCTTCCCATTGTAATCAAAACATGCCTATTTTCTTCTTTTGTAGGTTGAACTTCCATAAAGCCCCTTTTAGTTGCATAGACATACATCAGCAGGAATGATATTATCGTAAGCAGGATATTGATTCCAAATACTACCTCTGATGCGAAAAATTCAGAATATTCCCCTATCAATGAAGTTGAAAACGGAATGAATGATAAACAAATCAGGAACAGAATATTCAGCCATAAATAAGGTATATTCAGATTTTTAATCCTCATATACTCATGGTGATAAATCCAAAATGAACTTATGATGACAAAACCTACTATTGTAACCCCTATTGTTGGAAGCATGGACATGAATGCTGATAAAAAACTGCCATAGGAATGTTCAACCAGCTCAGGAATGGCAATCCCAAACACCAAAAGGGTCATTACCATACCGAAAATACCGTCACTGAGACCCATCAGCCTTCCGGGATCAATGCCCACATCTCTTTCAAATGCCTCTCTGATGCGGCCTAAAAAACCGTCCGAATCAGGTGAAGAAATCGTTTCAGAATTAGAATTAATTAGAAGAGGAGCATTAGCCTGAATGTCCTCATTACCGTATTTTTCATACAAAAACTCTTTCAGTTCCGCTAAGGTTTCCTCATCCCAGTCCTCTTTGATAGCGTCAACATGCTCCTTGATTTTTAGAAGTTTTGCATATTTCTCTTCAATCTCATCATCATTCATAATATCAAAAAAAGAAAAAGAAATTTAGTTTAAAATTTCTTTCATGTGTTCAACACGCTTGTTAACAAGGTCTTTGGTACCAACATCACTTCTGTGGTAAACATTACCCTTGACAAACTCACATGCCTTTTCAGCTATTTTTTCAGCCTCTTCAATGGATTCTCCGCTGGCTACAATACCCAATGCCCTTGAACCGGACAGGTGAATTCCATCTTCTTCTGCAGATACAGCAGCATAGAATACTTTAGCGCCCATATCCTCAATAGCTTCCTCATCAACTTCAATGAGTTCACCGGCATGTTCGGTTTCAGGATAACCGTCAGGCACGATGTATTTGCAGACACTAGCCTTGTCTTCAAATTCCACTTCACCTAAGGTTCCATCAACAATGTCCTGACATACGTCAGCCAATGGAGTTTTTAAAAGCGGCAATACGTTCATGGCTTCAGGGTCACCGAATCTTGCATTGTATTCAATGAGTTTTGGTCCGTCAGCGGTGAGCATGAACTGACCATATAGGATTCCTTTGTATGGTTCTGCCTCTTCAGCAATAGCCTTAACGGTGGCTTTCATGATTTCCACTGCAGCATCATAATCGTCCTGAGTCAGGAAAGGCAGTAATCCACCGACATCAGAGTATGATCCCATACCGCCGGTGATTGCTCCAACATCCCCTTCAAATGCGTGAGGATGGTCCTGTGCTGCAGGCATTGGTGCAATGTGTTCACCGTCACAGAATGCCTGGATGGTAAATTCTTCACCAATAAGCCTTTCTTCAATGATTACTTGAGCAAATCCACCCATTACATTGTCAATTACTTCACATGAGTATTCTTTTGCTTCCTCATTGTCTTTCAAGTGGTCTCCGACAATTTTTACTCCTTTACCGCCTGTCAATCCAACAGGTTTTACTACAACGTCCCTGTCGAATTCATCTAAAAATGCGGAAACATCATCGGAATTGTCAAATACTTTGTAGACCAGTGATCCTTCAATTTCATAGTCTTCAAAGAGTTTCCTCATGAATGATTTGTCAGTTTCAATTCTTGCTGCACTTTGGGTCGGTCCTACACATTTGATTCCGTTCTTTTGAAGCTCATCAACTATTCCTTTTCCAAGGGGTGCTTCAGGACCGATAAATGCAATGTCAATGTCCTTTTCAACAGCATATTCAGCTACTTTTTCAACTTCGCCTTCATCGCCCTGTTTAAATTCAGCAATTTTGCTCATACCAGGGTTAATTTTACTCATGTAAACGTATAACTCAACATCATCTTTTAAAGCATCGGCTATTGCATTTTCACGAGCACCAGTTCCAACAACTAAAACCTTCATAATAAATTCTCCTTATTAATAAAACTATATTGTTAAAAATATTTATAAATTACCTTAATAGAAAAAAATGTTTGAACATTTTAAAAACCTATATACTATTAAATACATATTACAATCATTGGTGATTTTTATGAATAGAAACATTATAATAGTCCTTATAGTTATAGTTTTAATAATTCTTGGAGGACTTGTGGCATTTTCTCTAAATACCGCAAAAGCAGATACACAAATTACTTTTTCAAGTAATACCAGCCTAAAGAATGGAGATTCAGTAGATTTTGTTCTAACAGATGCACAGGGAAATGCAATTGCAAACCAAAACGTGACTATCTTATTTGAAGGAAATGGAGATGTTGAAAGATACTCAGTCATTACAGACAACCAGGGAAGGGGAAGTCTGGTTTTAAATGATGAGGATTCAGGCAACTACACCATAACAGTCAGCTTTGCAGAAAATGAAAAATACAACGGATGTTCTGCAACTCAAAAGATAACTCTTGGTGAAGAAAGCCAGACAGCAAGCGATTACAGCGCAAGCAGTTACGACAGCTCCAGCTACTCCACAAGTACCAGTTCATCTTCCTCATCATCATCCGGTTCAGAATTGACTTATGACAGTGAACTGAATGTAAACTATGATTCAAACGGAAGAGTTGTCGGCGGACAGAATGACGGTGCAAGTTACGAAGACATTAAGAACAACCATCCTCAAATCGGTGAGGACGGCGGACTAGAATAACCATTTATGATTAATCAGGACGCTGGTTAATCACAATTTTTTCTTTTTTTATACTAAAAAATATACAATATACATTCCTTTTTTATTAATAATTGATAAAATATATAACCGACTAATTTTAAAAATGAAATAAAGGAGGAAAAGATAATGAACAAAAATATTATTATTGCAATTTTAGTTGTTATCATCATAGCTGCAGTTGCTGCTTTCGCATTAGGCCAACCGGCTACAACTGATGGAAAACTAAATACCCAAATCAATTTTTTAAGTCAAAACAACTTAAAGAATGGAGATCAAATTCAATTTGAACTTAAAGATGCACAAGGAAATGCAGTTGCAGGTCAAATCGTGAACATTACCTACAACAACGAAAAATATTCCGTAGTTACCGACAATTCAGGTAAAGCGTTCCTTACAATTGCAGGTGAATCAGCAGGCCAATACGATGTGACTGTTGACTACAAAGGAAATGACAAATATAATGGATGTACCGCTAAAACAACTGTGACTGTTGAAGAAGGTACTTCAGACGCTGCAGCAAATTCAACAGCTAATTCTACAGCAAGTACCGCTGCATACAATAATGCTACCTCAACCGGACAAGCACAACAATCAACATCATCACAATCATATTATGATGCTGAATTGAATGTCTACTACGATTCTAACGGTAAAATTATCGGCGGACAAAATGACGGTGCTAGCATCTACGAAATTAGAAACAATCCGCCACAAATTGATGAAAACGGTAATTTAGAATAGATTAATCAGATTACTGATTAATCAACTTTTTTTCTTTTTTTTAAATTTAATTTCAACCAAATCTTTATATATTAACACTTGCATATACAAGTGTATAATTGCATATGCAAGAGAGGTAAATTATGGAGAAAAATTCAAACATTGAAATGATAACAGGAGACCCTAAAAAGGCCATCAACAAATTGTCAATCCCAATTATAGCAAGTATGTTTCTGATTTTTGCAAACAACATCATAGACAGTATTTGGGTTGCAGGACTAGGTGCGGAGCCACTGGCAGCGCTGGGATATATTACACCGCTATTCATGGTTCTGATAGGAATCGGAAACGGTATTGGAGCAGGTGGTAACTCATTGATTTCACGATACATCGGGGCGGAAGACACCTCATCAGCAAACAATGCGGCAATACACAACCTTATTTTGGGAATAATTCTCTCAATAGCTGTGTCAATAATATTGTTGGTATTTCTGGAGCCTTTGCTTAAGGTGATGGGTGCAACCAGTGTCTTAAGCTATGCCATGGAATATGGAGTAATCATCTTTTCATTTTCATTTGCAATGTTGCTTCCACCAATATTCGGAGGAGCATTCAGGGCTGAAGGAGACGTCAAAAGGGCAACAGTGCCAATTGCAATCACCGCTGTAATAAACATGTGCATAGACCCTATTTTCATCTACACATTCGGACTTGGAGTTGCAGGTGCGGCATGGGCAACAGTGCTGGCTCACATCCTTTCAATCATTGCAATGCTTTACTGGATGCTGATTAAGAGGGACACATACCTCAAATACGGAAGGGAATACTTCCACAACAACCTTAGCATGTACAAGGACATCCTTGTTGTAGGTATCCCTGCAAGTTTAGAGCAGTTAATATTGTCAGCCTTGACCATTGTCGTCAATTTCATGCTCACACTCGTTTCAGGGCCTGTAGCAGTTGCAGTATATACCGCAGGATGGAGAATAATTAATTTAGGAATGCTTCCGGCAATAGGAGTCGGTACCGCATCAATTTCCGTTGCGGGAGTTGCATTCGGAGCAAGAAAATATGAAAACCTGAGGGTTACAGCAAGATATGCGGTGAAAATAGCTCTTATTGCTTCAATAATAGTGTGCATTATCTTAAATGTATTTGCAAATCAAATCGCATTTGTCTTCTCCTATTCAGAAAGCAGCGCACATTTGGAGCCACTGATTGCAAGCTTCATCCAGATTATGTGCCTGTTTATCCTGTATGTGCCGTTCGGTGCAAGTGCAGGTAATGTCTTTCAGGGAGTTGGAAAAGGGTCAATCTCTTTCATGCTTACAGCATTCAGAGAGTTTGTGCTTGTGCTGATCTTTGCATATGTACTCGGATTTGTCTTCCACATGGGCGAAACCGGAATATACTACGGAATGCTTCTGGGCGGAGGAATCGGATCACTGATATGTTATGCATGTATCGAACTGTACATCAGCAGACTCATTAGAGGTAGAGACCATGCCGTTTGATGAGGATGTTCCGACAGCACCGTTCATCTCCATAATCTACAGGGAACATGCAAAATTCATAAACGACATCGTAAAGGAGGAAGACTTGAGCTTTGGCCTTCATCCACTCCTCATAAAGATATACAAAAACGAGGGAATTAGCCAGGAGCAGCTGGCAGAAGCGTTCCATCTGAATGAAAGCACAATAACAAGAAACCTTAAAAAGCTTGAAGACAAGGGATTCATCGAAAGAATAAAGGACAAACGGAAAAAGATAATCAGAGTAACTGAGAAAGGCAAAAAAAGCGCCCGGAAAGTAATGGACTACGATGAAAAATGGGACGAAATACTTAAAGAAAACATAACCGATGAGGAATACGATAATTTCATAAAAACGCTTAGAAAAATCAGCGAGGAATTGATATGAACCAAACTATAGAAGACTTAAAAACAAGAAGAAGCATCAGAAAATTCAAGGACGAACAGATAACTGACGAAGAGCTGAAAACAATTTTGGAAGCGGGAACATACGCCCCTACAGGCAGAGGTCTGCAATCCCCAAAAATAGTTGTTATTCAAAACCCTGAAACAATCAAGGAATTTTCAGACTGGAACAGAGGATATTTCCCTGTTGAAATGTCTGAAGATATGGATCCGTTTTACGGCGGAAAAACTCTTTTAATCGTTTTGGCAGACAGTGAAGTGCCAACTTATGTTGAAGATGGTGCAAGCGTGCTTTCAGTGCTTGTAAATGCCGCTCATGCAGTCGGTGTTGGATCATGCTGGATTCACAGGGCACGTGAGGAATTTTCATCCGAAAAAGGAAAAGAACTATTGAAAGAATGGGGAATTCCTGAAAGCTATGAGGGAATCGGCCATGTAGTATTAGGATATCCTGATATGGAAACACCAGAACCATTGCCTAGAAAAGAAGATTACATTCACTATGTGGATTAAAAATTTTAAAAAAAAGAATTTAAAGATGAGTTAACAACTCATCTACATTTTTTCAGGTGCTGAAACACCTAAAATATCTAAAGCGTTTTTAATTGTAGTTTTAGCTCTGTCAACTAAAATCAATCTGGTATCTTCAACATCGGAACCAATAACCTGTTCTGATTTGTAGAACTTGTTGAATGAACCTGCTAAATCTTGACAGTATTGTGTGATGTTGTGAACCCTTTTCTTGTTGGCACAGTCTTCAACAACCTGTGGGAATTTAGCTATTTGCCTGATTAAGTCCTGTTCGGCTTCATCAGGAGTCCAGTCGTCAGCAACTTCCAAAGAGCTGATGTCTTTACCTGATTTTTGAAGCAATTTGTTTGCCCTTGCATGAGCGTATTGGATGGATGCGCAACCTCTTTCAAAGCTTAATGCCTCATCCCATTTGAATGTCAGGTGTTTTTCAGGGGAGAGTTTTGCAATGAAGAATCTGATAGCTCCAACACCAATCTCTTCAGCCATAGGTGCAATTTCCTCTTCGGACAGATCAGGGTTTCTTGATTTGATTTCATCATGAGCTCTGAGGACAGCTTCATCGATTAACTCATCGACAGATACGAATTTTCCTTTACGGGTGGACATTGAACCTTCAGGAAGTGTGATGAATTCATAGAATATTACTTCAGGAGCTTCCTGTCTGAATATTTCTTCAAAGATAACCTTAATCTGTTTTGCAGCTAATTTGTGGTCTGAACCTAAGATATCGAGTACAGTGTCACCTAAGGTAGCTTTGTACTTGTGGTATGCGAGGTCACGGGTGGAGTAAAGTGATGTTCCGTTGGACCTTCTGAGCACGAATTCCTTTTCAATGTTGAAATCGGTCAAGTCAATGTACAATACATCGTTTTCCCTTGTAAATCCTTCTCTTTGGATGTAGTTTACAAGACCGTCGACTTCACCGTTTCTGACAAATTGTCCTTCCCATACGAAATCGTCATGCTTGATGTTCATTCTTAAAAGTGATTCCTTCATTCCTGAAATACATTTTGAAACAACATCCTCAAAGACCTTGTTGAGCTCTTCGTCAGATCCTTCCTCATATTTTTGGATTAATTCATCAACTTTAGCGTTTAAAGCTTCATCTTCCTCTACAGCCTTGTTTGCATCGAAGTATAATTTACCAATCTTGTGGTCAATCTTGTCTCCTTCATAGTCTTCAATCTTAAGGCCGCATTCGGTTATTCCGCACACGATGATTGCAATCTGTCTTCCCATATCGTTTACGTAATATTGGGTTATTACGTCTCTTCCTGCAAGTTTCAGGAGTCTTGAAAGGGAATCTCCAAAAATGGAGTTTCTGATGTGTCCGATGTGAAGTGGACCGTTAGGGTTAGCTGAAGTGTGTTCCAATACGATTTTTTCGTCGTATGCAGGAAGCTGACCGTAGTTTTCATCCACCTTTTCAAGAAGCATTTTTGAGAACTTATTGTAATCGATAAAGAAATTCACGTAAGGTCCGAAGTTTTGGACTTTGGTGAAAATTTCCGGAACTTCAATCTTTTCAACTAAATCCTTTGCAACTTCCGGAGGGGAGGTTCTCAATTTTTTTGTAAGAGCAAAGGCAATGGTACTTGCCAAATCTCCCAAATCTGGATTTGGAGGGAATTCCAATTTGAAATCCCTGTCAATTTCTACATCATATTGATCTAAAGCCTTGTTGATGGCTTCAATCGCCTGTTTTTCAATTTCAAAATACATTAACTCACCTTAATAATTATAATCCTCTTAACCAGAGGGATAGATAACCAACTTTTGGAATAATGACCAAATTATCGCCGAATGTAACGACCTTTTCTGTTATTTGGTCTGCTTTAACATAATACGGATCAGGAGAACCGTTATTGTCCCCTTTTATTACATACATCGTGGTTCCATTGATGTCAACAATATTGATGACCCTGTGAATTACCGGCTGGTTATACCATGCGGCGTCATAAACGACCACATCACCGACCTTGACATCCTTAGGGTCGAATTCATGGATTCCTAAAAAATCCGCCTTTTCAACAAGGACAATGTCTCCCCTGTAGAATGCAGGTTCCATACTTCCTGAAACGACGACATTTAAATGCTGAGCGGCTATCAGAACTATCACCAGAATGACTATGTATGATGCCACTTCCTTAAAGTCTATTTCCATTGTATTACCTTCTTCTTTTCTTGAATGCCTCACCGAGTGCAATCTCTATTGCATCTGAGGTCTTTTGTATGTCCTCCATTGTGTGTGCGTTTGAAATGAAATTGCATTCAAACTGAGACGGAGGGATAAATATTCCCTGTTTGAGCAGGGACTTGAAGTATCTTAAGAATTGTCTTCTGTCTGACTCCTGAGCATCGGCGTAATTGTATACCGGTGCAGGGTTGAAGTAAATCTGAAACATTGATGCAAGCCCGACAGGTTGGATGTTGTATTCCTCATCATCGATGATGGATTGTATGTTTCCTCTAAGGAAATTGCCTTTTCTTTCAAGCTCCTTGTAAAATGCATCATCGAGCTGTGTCAATGTTGAAATACCAGCCTGTACAGATACAGGGTTTCCTGAAAATGTACCTGCCTGATAGACAGGACCTTGAGGTGCAATCATTTCCATGATTTCTCTCTTTCCGCAGAACGCACCCATAGGAAGACCTCCACCAACGATTTTACCTAAGGTTGTGAGGTCCGGAGTTACTCCATAATATTCCTGAGCTCCACCTCTGGATGCTCTAAAACCTGTAATCACTTCATCAAAAATTAAAACTATATCATTTTCTTCAGTTATCTTTCTTATAAATTCCAAAAATCCTGGTTTAGGTTCAATACAGCCTACATTGCCCATAACAACTTCCATGATGATACATGCAATGTTTTCGCCTTCTTTTTCTATCAATTCGGCCAGGGCTTCTTCATCGTTGAACGGCACTGACAATGTATTTTTGGTTGTGTCGACCGGAATGCCAGCACTGTCAGGCAGTGTTGCAGCTCCGGAACCGCCCTTAACCAGTACATAATCGTGAGCTCCGTGGTATGCGCCTTCAAACTTGACTATCTTGTCCCTTCCGGTAAATCCTCTTGCAAGCCTGATTGCACTCATTGTGGCTTCAGTTCCACTATTACAAAATCTCACCATCTCAGCGGAAGGGATTCTGTCGACAACTTCCTTAGCAAGTTTTATTTCGTTTTCGCTAGGAGTACCGTATGCAGTACCGATGGTCAGCTGGTTGGAAACTTCCCTTACGACTTTAGGGTCGGCATGACCTAGAATTAAAGGTCCGTAAGCCAGACAGTGGTCGATGTAGGTTTTTCCGTCAACATCTGTAAGTTTTGATCCTCCTGCGCTTTTAACGAAAAACGGATAAGGCTTGAAAGCACGTACAGGAGAGTTTACTCCACCTGGAAAATAATTTTTAGATTCATTGAACAATTCTTCAGAATACATTATATCACACTATAAATGTTGGATTAATGAATTTACGCAAGCAACAGCAATCGGTGTTCCGCCTTTAGGCCCTTCAACAATGATGTTGGGAATATCGGAATTGTGCAACGCCTCTTTTGAATCGGCTGCTCCTACAAAACCAACAGGAACTCCTACAATTGCCTTTAAGTTCATTTCGCCTTTTTGGTATAAATCCATAGCTTCAAAAACAGCAGTTGGAGCGTTACCAGAAACAACGATTCCTTCAAAGTCGTTTGCCGCAGCATATCTCATTGCAGCCGCAGCCCTTGTGATTTGCTCTTCTTTAGCAATCCTAATTACTTCCTCATTTCTGATATAGCACTCAACTTCCCCTTCATATCTTGTAATCCCATATTTAACCATGTTGATGTCGGTTAAAATGGTTTCCTTGTTTTTCAGGGAATCCATAGCTGCATCTACAAAATCAGGGCTTATTTTAACCAGTTTTGCATATTCAGGATCAGCTGTGGAGTGAACAATCCTCTCAACAATGTCTCTTTCGGCAGGATTTAAATCTTTGACATCATCTCCAATAAGGCCACGGATTATTTCCCTACTCTTGTTGGCAATATCCAGGCCTTGCTTAGTTGATGCACCCATGAACATTTTGTCTGTCATAAGATAATTTTTAAATTATATATATGTTAAATATTTTGTTTTTGAAAAAAAGGTAGGTGTTTTTAATGGTGGATTAAAATTAAAAATCTGATAACTATTTCTCACTAGCTGAAAGTCCTGCAAGATAACCTGTTGAAAATGCAATCTTCAAATTATAGCCGCCGGTAGGTCCGTGCAAATCAAGCACTTCTCCTGCAAAGTATAAGTTGGGAACTAATTTTGATTCCATGGTTTTGGGATTTACTTGCTTAAGGTCGACTCCGCCAATGGTTACCTTAGCCAATTTGTCATTAAATCCATTGATTTTGAAAGTGAATCTCTTTAAGTTTTCAGCTAACCTGTTTTTGGCTTTCTTATTTATTCTGGACAATTGAGTTTCGGCATCGATACCGCATTCAGCAAGGAAATATTCAATGAAACCGTTGGTTAAAAATACTTTTAAGTAATTTTTTATCATTGTTTTTCCTTTTGATTGAAAATCCTTTGTGAATCTATCAATTAAATCTTCACGAGTCAACTCAGGACATAAGTCAATGGCAATTTCCAAATCAATTTTCGGTTCGTCCTCTAATAAGTCATAACTTAAACTTTCTGAGATTTCATTACTCAAATTGATTATTCCAGGACCGGTGAGACCAACATGTGAAAACAATACATTTCCCTTGACTTTGCTTTTCTTATAACTTATAACAACATCATAGAGCGTTACACCGGCAATGCTGGAGAGGTCTTTTTCGGTAATTAAAGGACTTAAACCATATTTAATATCGGTTAAAGGCTGTGAGGTCAAAGAATAGTTTTTGATGTTGCAGCCGGTTTGGGGATATGTCACCCCACCTGTTGCAATGATAATCTTATCTGCCTTTAGCTTATCGTTTATGACAAAATCGTCAGTGATGCTTTTTACTTCAAAATTATAACATATACTTACATTTTCCAGCTTATCAGTTAAGCCTTCCAGGATATCGCTGGATTTACCGCTTTTTGGAAAAACCCTATTGTCTTCTTCTGTGATAAATTCCAAATCAAAAAGTGAGAGCAAATCCTCATTTGTAAATGTAAAAAAAGAGTGTTTTAAAAAGTTTTTTTGAGGATAAATATTCAATAGCTTTTTAATTGGCTTCAGATTGGTAATATTGCATCTGCCACCACCAGTAATCAGCAGTTTACGACCCAGTGAGGAGTTCTTCTCAAGCAGTATCACCCTTGCAGAATTCCGGCTTGCAGCAATTGCAGCCATGATTCCTGCCGGACCGCCGCCAACAACAGCTATATCATATTCTTCCATATTATCTTAAAAAAAAAGAAAAGAGATTAAGGTGTTAATCTGTGTCTGTCTCTTGGGAAGAGAGCACATTCACGGATGTTTTCAGATCCGGTCATGACCATGGTAAGCCTTTCGGCACCTACACCCCAACCTGCGTGAGGAGGCATACCGTATTCGAATGCCTTGAGGTATGTTCCGAATCCTTCAGGGTTTAATCCTC
Organism: uncultured Methanobrevibacter sp.; assembly: GCF_946404245.1. Taxonomy (GTDB): domain Archaea; phylum Methanobacteriota; class Methanobacteria; order Methanobacteriales; family Methanobacteriaceae; genus Methanocatella. The sequence continues at coordinate 2,038 of NZ_CAMJCX010000029.1, read as the reverse complement.
TTTCCTGGATTTGTTTTACGAGCAAGTCATGCTGGTGTACACGGGTAGCACCGGAAGACAACTCTAAATTATTATACATCAAGTCGAATGCATGAGCGTATTTTTCATCGCCGTCAACAGGCATTACATAGAACGGCTTGATTGCTGAAGGCCATCTTGTAAGGAAGTAGAATCCTCCCATTTCATCACCTAAAGCTTTTTCTGCTTCACGGGATAAGTCTTCACCCCATGGCATTTCAACGCCGTGTGCATTTACGATGTCAACCGCTTCATCATAGGTTACGTGTGGGAATTTCTCTTCAGGAACTTCAAGTTCGTGACCTAGGACTTCAAGCTCGTCAGCGCATTTGTCGTTGATGTCTGTGATTACACGTACGAGCATGTCATTTAAAATTTGCATTACGTCCTCATCGTCTGCAAAAGATGCTTCCGCATCGATGGAGACAGCTTCGTTCAAGTGTCTTAGGGTATCGTGCTCTTCAGCCCTGAAAATCTGGCCGATTTCAAATACCTTGTCCATTCCTCCAGCCATCATCATCTGTTTGTAAAGCTGTGGGGATTGGCCGAGGAAAGCTTCCCTGTCAAAGTATGCGATAGGGAACAGTTCTGTACCTCCTTCTGTAGCGGATGCCACTAGCTTAGGAGTGTTGATTTCATAAAATCCATTATCATAGAAGAAGTCTCTGATGGTATGGAACATCTGACCTTTAATCTTGAATATTGCTGAAACGTTTTCCTTTCTCATGTCGATGAACCTTGAGTCCAATCTTGTGTCGATTCCAGCTTTTACTTTTTCTGTTGGATCCATTGGTAAAGGTTGGTTAGCCAAGTTCAATACTTTAACTTCTTTTGGTAAAACTTCAACGCCGTTTGGAGCTTTAGGAGCTTCCTGTACGGTACCTTTAATAGCTACAACGGATTCCTTTCTGAATTCTCTTAATTCTTCCATTATTTTTTCGTCTACTTTTTTGCTTGGAGCTGTTATTTGAACCCTGCCGGTAACATCACGGATGATGACGAACATGATTCCTCCGAAATCACGGATTTCATGTACCCAACCCATTACGGTAATGTCACTGCCTGCAATTTCAGGATTGCATTCGTTAGCGTAGTTGGTTCTTCTCCAGTCTTTTAATAAACCTTGCAAATTATTCACCTCTAGGTTTGTAAAAATTAATGATAATGATAAATTTTCATTATGATTTTAGTTTGGTTTTAATGTTTAATAAACGTATGTAAAATTGAAAAGAAATTTTGAATGTTGGGAAAAATAATTCTAAAATAAGTGTTGTCTAAGTTTATAGGTCGAAACCTATAAACTACCACCAGATTAGACAACTGTTTTATTACCTAATTTTTTCTTTTGTAAAGAAAGTAATAGAATATGAAACAAATCATATTCAAAATAATATAGATTAAAATGATAAATAAATTTAACTACTCAAAGAGCAATGTATGAAAAATTCAAGGAAAAAAGAGTTAATTTAGTGTTGTCTAAGTTTATAGGCCGAAACCTATAAACTACCGCAAGATTAGACAACTGTTTAATCAATAGATTGCTTTCTATTAATGAAAGTGTGAATATGAACTAATCATATTCTTGTTGTACTATTAAATTACATAATATATAAAATTAACTAAAACCATATTTAATGTTTATTTTAAAAAAAACAATGTTGAACCATTGAAAATATAAAATAAGACTGGGAAGAGTTACGCAAAACTTCCAGCTTGCGGACCTTGAAAAAATCACGAACCAACCTTACTAAATTCGACTATCTAAGAAATTATAACTTTAACAACAGATTGATAAGCATAAATCTATTATTTCGACTACAATTAATACCACTTTGAGCAATAACATTATATTGCTCATTATTCTTCACCCCCATTAATAGAGGACATAATAGAATTTTCATAACCGTTACATCCAATCTATCAATTAAGTTTTAATTTATCTATTAAGTCAAATTATTGAGTATAATAATATTTAAAGTAGTTAGAAAGTGAATTTGTAAAAATAAAGTCAGTTTAGAAA
>NZ_CAMJCX010000028.1 GCF_946404245.1 uncultured Methanobrevibacter sp. | reverse complement strand
GAAAATTAATGTCAACAAAAGTTGTAGAAATCAAAACATTAAAAGTTGGAAAATACATCGTTTTAGGAGGAGAAGCTTGTAAAATCGTAAGTTACTCAACTTCATCCCCTGGTAAACACGGAGCAGCAAAAGCAAGAATCGAAGCTATCGGAGTATTCGATGGTCAAAAAAGAAGTCTTGTAAAACCTGTAGACAGTAAAACTGATATTCCAATCATCGATAAAAGATTAGGACAAGTTATTTCAATCCAAGGTGACATGGTTCAAATTATGGATATGGAAAACTACGATACCATTGACTTACCAATGCCTGAAGACTTAAAAGACTCAATCGTTGAAGGTATTGAAGTAGAATACATTGTCGCTTTAGGAAACATGAAAATAATGAGAACCAGAGGATCTAACTAGATTCTTTTTTCTCTTTTTATTTTCCTTTTTTAGACAATTATGCTTTTGAATACTTACGAACCATGGAAATTTGCATTCTCACAAGATACTGAGAACATTAAAGAAAATTCATTTGGGATAATCGGAGTTCCCTTTGACAGCACTACTTCTTATCACTCCGGTGCACGTTTAGGACCAATTGTAGTAAGAGAAGCTTCATTTGGTTTTGAAAAATACAATACTATTTTTAACAAGGAATTAACAACCACCTTCTACGATTTCGGAGACGTCAACGTCATTCCGGGAAACTGCGAGCAGACATGCGCAATCGTAGAGGACACAGTCAATGAGATTTTGGACTTGAACCTCAAGCCTATTATAATCGGCGGTGAACACTCAGCTTCAATAGGTTCCATAAAGGCCTTATCCGAAAGATATGAAAAGCTGACAGTAATTCATCTGGATGCCCACAGGGATCTTGCATTTGACTTCATAGGCGAGAAATACTCACACGCTACAGTAATGAGAAGAGCCCATGAGATGGGAGTGAATCTCGTCCAGATTGGAATCAGGTCATCATCAGCCGAAGAGGAGGAATATGTAAAGTCCACATACGATATCCAGACATTCAAGAACAAGGACACCCACAAGCACATGGACGCCATTGAATATTACATAGCAAACATTGACGGTCCGATTTACGTTTCAATAGACATGGACGTTGTCGACCCGGCCATTGCGCCAAGTGTCGGAAACCCTACACCTGGAGGGCTGTTTGTATCAGAAATAGAAAACATTCTTGAAACCCTCTGCCGTAAAAATATAGTGGGATTGGATGTCGTTGAAACAGCAACCGACCGCCTGGGTGAAAACACAGCAGTTGTTGCAGCCAAGATAATCTATGACTTTTTAACTTTGATAGAATAGATTTGACTAGTTTATTCACTTTTTTTTAATTATCGATTTTTCCATTAAAAAGTAAAATTTAACATAATTGGTGTAAAAATATTTAACCATGAATATGAGGGCACCAATCGTGATGGAGATAATCTTCATAATAATTTCAGTCATGGTCTATCTTGTGACCGCAAACACGTTTTTCATATTCAATTTTCTATATATCGGAACTGCCATTGCAATAGGCTTGTTTTTAATGGAAAATGGTAAGGATTATGCAAGAAACATAATACTGCTTGCTATCGGATCTTATCTTTTTATATATGTTGGAATTTTGGGTCATGAAAACATTTCCATGTCTGGCTTTTGGTATTATCTTGGATTGGGTGTTTTTGAAGCGGCAGTGATTCATTTTCTAATCGCAAAAATAGCTGGACCGTTGCTATTTGGAAGGGGATGGTGCGGTTATGCATGCTGGACTGCAATGATTCTGGACTTGCTTCCATACAAAACTCCTCAAGGCGAGAGAAAAAGCTGGGGATATGTGAGATACATATTATTCATACTGATTTTCTGTTTTGTTGCAGCGCTTTTCATATTTAAGGTCAACAACCTGGATTTAATAATGTTCTACGCATTTGTCATCGGCAACCTGATATATTATGCAGTTGGGATTATTTTGGCATACAAACTCAAGGACAATCGTGCATTCTGCAAGTATGTCTGCCCTATAACAGTATTTTTAAAGATATCAAGCTACTTTTCATTGCTGAGAGTCAAAGTTGATGATGATAAGTGCATTGACTGTGGTAAATGCATTAAAGAATGTCCTATGGATGTTGATATGCTGGACAATTCAAGAAAAAGAACAAATGGCACTGAATGCATTTTATGCCTTAGGTGTGTTCATGGCTGTAAAAAGGATGCTTTAAAATTTTAATTAGTCATTATACTCATTTTCAACCTTGTCAAGATAGTATTTGCCCTTGTCAGTGATGCTGTAGAACCTGTAGCGTTTGTCTTCCTCGTTCAGGCATTCCACCAACTCCGCATCCTTAAGTGTTTTTAGGTATTTTGAAACGTGATTGCTGTTGTCATCGATATCCTTGCTGATTTTTGAAGGTATCTTGTCTTCCTTTTCAAGTGATTTAAGCACGCTAATTCTTTTTTTAGACCTTGCAAGCAGGGATACAATGCTCATATCATCTTTTTTGCTCATGATTTTTAATTTGGTTTTTAGCTATATAGTAGATATCTATATGATATTAGCATGCTAATAGCAATATTTATATGTTGTGTAAAAGTAAGTAATATTATAAGGAGAGGTTTTTCCATGAACAAAAAGGTTTTGCTAATCATAGTAATTCTCGCCATTATCATTTTCATGGCTCAGTTTGTTGTAGGTCACCCAAGACAGGATTTTGATGGCCATTTCACGATGGACGTTCCATTTAACTGCCATTACTCCAATGTGGCATGGTGCTGGGATGGTGGCGGACTGGGATGCAGATGTGAATACTGGGAAGATTATGCCGGCTGCGAACTCAGTGACGGCGAGATGATTGTCTTTTATTATAATGAGTCTCTGCTATGCGATGATGAAACAAGTCTATTGAGGCAAACTATCAATACCTTAAACAAAACTTATATGTATCAGGTTTGGCCTGCTGAAGGTGATTTGATGATATTGACAAATGATCTCGACATGAAAAACGTGCCGCCGTATCTTGTCGGCAAAGAGAGTTATGACGGAAGCGAAATTGTTTTTGTTGGCTGTAGAAACCTTGATGATGCAAAGCAGTATGCAAATACTATTGAATTTAAATGAGGTTGAAATATGTTAGTTAGAAATTTGGACTTTTTATCAATTCCGAAGGAATTTGCTAAAGTTGAAATCGAAATTTATGACAAAAAGTCAATCGCTTTAGTGTATATTGAAAACAAAGGTTATTCATTGGTATTAAAAGATGAAAACGTTATCAATTCAGTGTTCCTGCTTAAGACAGACATTATACCAAGCAACGTAAATGGTCATTCAGACAGGGAAGACTTTATAAATGTCATCAAAATGCTTTTGGATAGAATTTACAGCGTTAGTGACATTAAGGAATATGAAAAACAGCATCAGGAACATGTATTTTTAAGATTGATGGACATGTTGAATGAAGGCAACGGCGTTGAAATGATATCAGAAGAAAACTCTAAAATCTACACAGACATTGAAAAAGGTTTCATGAAGTTGGAAATTGATATTATGGACAATAAGATTAACGCATTGAATTCATCCATTTCTGATGTTTCATCAAACCTTCAATCCACTGTGGATAATATTGAAGAGAACAAATGGGGAAACAAGATTAAAAAATCAATCGATCAGAATAATTGGGGTTAGATTATGGTTAAATGTCAAAATTGCGGGGCAGAGGTTGTCGGATCCAACTTTTGCTTTTCATGCGGTGAGAAAGTCGAACAGTTTGAAAGCGATTCCAGCATATGTCCAAAATGCGGAGCAAAAAATAGGAAAAACACTGCATTTTGTGCAGAATGTGGAAACAAATTATCAGGTGGACTTCCTTCATCAAGAAATCAAAGAGAATGGGAACTTAAACGTAATGAAGTCATTGAAAGATATGACAGGCTTGCAGAGGAATTCGGAATTAAGGATGAGGACTATTTCCTGACTAGTGTCAAAAGATTCAACAAGCTTGAGCAGAGCACAACAAAACACAGCCTTACAAGAGATATTGTCGAAACTGCCCTTGTAGGCGCTCCTGTCTCTCGTTTGAGTAAAAATTACTATGGTAATGAAACCATCATTGACGGATTTTTCTTAATCAAAGAAGAAAAATTTGTTTTCATGGAAATCGATAACAGGGACTGGGAAAAAGTAAATGCAGGAATAAACAATTTCTACTTTGACAAAATTGTTTCAATGAGAGTAACAAAACGTCTGGGTGATGACAGCAGATACGCAGACATTACCAAAAGGGCATGGACATCACCTGATGACATAAGAAGGTCCATTAAAAATGATATTCAATCCCTTAAGGCTACAAGATTTAAAGATTTGATTGCCAACAATGACAGTGCAGACATGTTTGACAGGCTGCTCATCAAACTGGTTGACAATACATCATATGAAATCAGGCTTCCAAGCTACGAGTTCGGTCAAAACCTTGTTGATTTGTTTGAAACTTTAAGAGGAAAACCACAGACTGTTGTTGTTCAGAATCAAACAGCAGAACCTACTAAGGCACAGCAGCTAAAGGAATTCCAGGAATTGCTTGAAAGCGGTGCAATCACACAGGAAGAATTCGACCAGCTCAAAAAAGATCTCCTATTCGGTTAGGTGTTTAAATGGTTAAATGTAGTCGATGTGGAGTGGAAGTTGCAGACTCATTTGACATGTGTCCCAATTGCGGAAACTCTTTGGCAGGTCCTCAGGGGGCTGTCAATGAAACCTCAGGTGATTTGACATGCAGCAATTGTGGTGCACCTATAATGGATAATGCTGATTTCTGCTCCGAATGCGGAACAAAATTCGAACAGAACACCTCCAACAGATGTGAAGGCTGTGGTTCTGAAGTTCCTGAAGGAGTACTGTTTTGTCCGACTTGCGGAACCAAAGTCAAGCAGGTTCAACCACCTAAAGCTACCGAACAGGTTCACATATGCCGCAACTGTGGATTTCAAATTGAAGAGGAGGTCACATTCTGTCCTGAATGTGGCGTAAACATATTTACAGGTGAAAAACCCGAAATTCAGGCCAGCGATAAAAATCAGGGTTTTGTTGACAAAATTAATCTTAGCAAAATCATAAAACCGACCATTGTTGCATTGGTTGTGGCGATACTTCTCTCAATAATCGGGGTATGGTTGGGACTGTCATGGGTTTCATTCATAATAGCCATTTTGATAAGTGTAGGATTCTTTGCAGGTTTCATTGACAATGAAGCTAATGCCGTAGTGTCAGGATTTTTCGTAGGACTGATTTTAGGTCTTTTGGAAAATCCAATCATTGAATTGGTCTGGGGATCATTTGCTGCCGGAGTCTATGAATGGGTTTATGGCGGACAGATCATATTCCTAATCATTTTAGGAGTAGTAATCTCATATGTCTCAAATATCTATTTAAAAAAGAATATCCAGGAGATTGCAGGAAATTTCCTCTCTTGGCTATAACTTTTTTTCTCTTTTTTTTATATTAATAAAGCTAATACTCATGTTTAACATATTTTACCATCGTTTTATTTATATCAGTGATTATATAATTTTAAACATTACAACAAATTTGGAAGTGACTCAATGACTGATCAAGAGGAATATGTTAACAGGCTTGAAAAAATCATCGACAAGCAGGATAATCTTCTATCCCAATTCGATGCCAAATTCAACCAACAGGACACTTTAAACGAGTATCTCTCAAAGCACAATGACCTTTTAAAGGAGGATGTTCAAAAACATAAGAATCTATTAAGGGACATGAACAAGACAGTCACCCAGCATAAAAATGTTGTGGCAAAGCTAAAGGGTGAACTGGAAGAGCAGCTTAAGATTCAGCAAGATCTTCACAAGGATTACGGTGAAATCATCAAGCAGTTGACTGATGATTTGGAAGCTGAACAGGAAAAAACTGAAAAGCTTCAAGATGAAAACAATAAATTGAAAAAGGAAAATGATGAGTTGTCACAGGAACTCCAAAACGTAAAAACAAATCAGATTCCCACCTATGTTGATTCTTTCAAAAAACCTTCTTCTGAGGATATAAAGACAAAAGCAACTATAGCTCCAGCGGGTAGTGTTAAAAGATGTCCGAAATGCGGCGCAAAAATTGAAGATGGATATGCATTTTGCGAATCCTGCGGTACTAAATTGAAATAGGTGTCACTATGGGTTTTTTTAACAACATTAAAAATATCAAAGACAAGACATTGGAATTTGAAGCGGTTCAAGGCATGGATCAGCTTCAGGGCGTTTTTGATATTATTGATGACCAGGCTGAAAAGGAACAGGAAAGAGACCAAAAAGAAAGGGAATATTTTGAAAGCTTATCCAATGAGGAGAAAATTGAGTATAAAAGAATTAAAAAAAGAAATGAGAATCTTAAGCGTTTGGGATTATACGGTTTGACCGTAGCGGGAATGGCTTCAGGAGTTGGCGTCCCAGTTTTGATGGCGGCCAATGTTGGAAGGATTCTTGCCGATGACGATTTAACAACTAACAAGGGAAAACAAGCTTATATGTTGGAAAAAATGAATAAAAAGGGAAAATCCAATTCAAAGCAACCTAAGCCAAGGCAATATTATTCAATAAACTATGATGAGGAAGGACGTCCGAAAGTCTCTACCTTGGTTGATAAGGATCCCTATAATTTGGATGAAAGATATGAAATGCTTATGAGGGACGTGTTATAATGGCAGAAGAGGAATATGTGGATTTAAACGGTGACGGATACAAGGAAAGTGTTGTATCAGATAGTGACGGTGACGGTGAATATGATACAGTCATCAGCGATACCGACGGTGACGGTTATGCAGATGCCGTTGGCGTTGATAGTGACGGTGACGGCTATGTTGATTCCATAGGGGTGGACAGTGATGGTGACGGCAATCTCGATGGATATGCATTCGACACCAACGGCGACGGATACTTTGAAACAATAGGTGCAGACGCTGATGGCGATGGAAATATGGACACTGTTGGTGTGGATAGTGATAATGACGGATATGTTGATTACGTTGAGCAGGATAGCGATGGTGATGGGTATTCTGATTTTGCTGCCGCTGACACTAATGGTGACGGATACTTTGAAACTGTAGGTGCTGATACTACCGGTGACGGCAATATTGATACTGTGGGTGTCGATGTTGACGGTGACGGATATGTTGATTACGTTGAGCAGGATACGGATGGTGATGGGTATTCTGATTTTGCTGCCGCTGACACTGACGGTGACGGTTATGCCGATACATTTGCAGCAGACACGGACGGCGACGGTGAGTTCGACACTTATGGAGTTGACACCGATGGAGATGGAGACATTGACATGTATGGCGTTGATGAAGATGAGGATGGAGATATAGATTTCTACGATGACAATGTAGATGATTTTGATTCATTCGATGATTTTGACGATGATGATTTTTAACTGAAATCATTATTTTTTTCTCTTTTTTTTTAACCTAACAATACCATTAAATATCACCATAAACATAATTATAATATTAACAATATGGAGCAAATATTATGAATAAACGTACAATAGAACTCAAAGGCCATATTATCGACTCATTGACCTTAACCAGAACAATGGGCATAATTATGGACAACGGTGGAGAATTTGATATATTGGAAATTAATATTGGAAGAAAAAAATCAGATGTCAGCAGAGCTAAAATCGAAGTTTCTGCAGATTCTCCCGAGCTATTGAATTCTATTTTGGATGAACTGTCTGTTCTTGGTGCTTCCATCGATGAAATCAAGGAAGTGAAATTGGTGGCATCAACCAAGGATAAGGTTGCTCCTGAAGGTTTTTATTCATCATCCAATCACACAACTCACATTTTCTACAAGGGAAACTGGATGCTCGTGGAACAAATCGAGATGGACTGTCTGGTAGTTGTCGATGAGGAAGTTCCTAGAGCCTATGTAAAACCAATTTCCGATATTAAGGCGGGAGACAAGGTTGTAGTAGGTCTTGACGGTGTAAGGGTAACTCCACCACACCGCTCAAGGGACGAACAGCAAGTGTTCGAGTTCATGAACAGTGAAGTGTCTTCCGAAAAGCCATTGATGAATCTAATCAACGGTATTGCAAAAGAGATGAAGGAAATCAAGGCCAAAGGCGGAAAGATAGGAATCGTTGGAGGGCCTGCTATTGTTCACACAGGTTCCGGAAAATATTTGGCTGCCCTAATCAGGGAAGGATACATTGACGTAATCATGGCGGGTAACGCACTTGCAACCCACGATATTGAATCCAATCTTTTCGGAACTTCTCTCGGTATTGAGGTTGAAACAGGAAAGATTGTGGCTCACGGTCACACTCACCATATGAGAGCCATCAACAGAATCAACCAGTCAGGTTCAATCAGGCAAGCCGTTGAGGACGGAACACTGACAGGAGGAATCATGTATGAATGTATCAAAAATGATGTTCCATACGTTCTTGCAGGTTCCATTCGTGACGACGGACCTCTTCCAGACGTAATGACAGATGTAATTGAGGCACAAAAGGTAATGAGACAGCACGCTCAGGAAGTTGACATGGTATTGATGATAGCAACCATGCTTCACTCAATTGCAACTGGTAACCTTCTTCCTTCAAGGGTTAAAAGTATCTGTGTAGATATCAACCCTTCCACTGTTACCAAACTGTCTGACAGGGGAAGTGCACAGGTTGTTGGTATCGTGACAGATATAGGTACATTCCTGCCACTTCTTTACAATGCTTTACATGAGGATGATTAGATGCCGTTTACAGCTTATATTTTAGATGTTCTAACAGATTCAGTCTATCCTGCAAGGATAACAATTGAAGATGGAATTTTTAAAGAGATTGTTCCGATTCATGTTACCGAGGAAACCAGAATCGATGTTGAGGGTGTCATGCTTCCGGGTTTCATTGATGCGCACATCCATATTGAAAGCAGCATGATGACACCTGCACAGTTTGCAAAAATTGCAGTCAGGCACGGTACCACTGCCGTTGTATGCGATCCTCATGAAATCGCCAATGTCCGTGGAATCAAGGGTATTGAGTTCATGATTGAAAACGCTTCAACAGTTCCTTTCAATTTTTATTTTGCTGCACCGTCATGCGTTCCTGCAACTTCATTTGAAACATCAGGTGCAATATTGGATTCTGAGGATATCGAATATCTGCTTCAGAAGCCTGAAATGGTTGCACTTGCGGAGATGATGAATTTTCCGGGAGTCATTGGTGCTGATGATGAAGTTTTAAGGAAGCTGAGAATTGCAAGAAAGTACAATAAGCCTATTGACGGTCATGCCCCTCTTGTTTCCGGTAAAGAATTGGATAAATATATTGAGCAAGGTATAGTCACTGACCATGAATGCAGTAATTTCCAGGAAGCTATTGAGAAAAAGCAGAAAGGTATGAAAATTATGGTTCGTGATGGATCATCTGCTAAAAATATGGAAGCTCTCTTTGATTTTTCTGAACGTATAGAACACTACAAAAATCAGGACAGTTTCGGAATCATACCTAACGAGGTTCTTTCAAGAAGGCTTCACTCACCAATTTTCGACTTCATAGTAAGTGATGACAAAAATCCGAAGGACCTTATCAAGGGTCACCTGAACGAATCAGTCAAAAAGGCAGTTGACCTTGGAATAGATTTGATTAAAGCCATAGAAATGGTAACAATCAATCCTGCAGCCCATTACGGTCTTGACGGAGGTTCAATCGTCACAGGTGCAAAAGCCGATTTCATCATTGTTGACAATCTGAGTGAATTGAATGTATTGAAGACATACATTTCAGGAGAATGTGTTTTTGACGGTGAAAATGTGCTGTTTGATGTTGAGGATGTGGATGTTGCAGACTCAATGGATGTAAACATGAAATCTCCAGAAGACTTTGACATTCTCTATGACGGAGATGAATGTGAAGTAAACGTCATCAAATGTTACAATGGAGAGCTCCTGACCAAAAAGACAACAGCAACTCTTAAAACAAAAGACGGCATAATCCAGCCTGATATCATTGAGGATGTGCTCAAAATTGCTGTCGTTGAACGTTATGGCGGTAACACAATAACAAATGCATTCATAAAAGGATTCGGACTTAAGAAAGGTGCAATAGCATCATCAATAGCCCACGATTCACACAATATCATTGTGGTCGGATACTCATCAGAAATGATGGCGGAAGCGGTCAATACAGTAATAGAAAACAGGGGTGGAATTGCCGTTGTAAGTGAGGACTTCTCAGGATCACTGTCCCTTCCGATTGCGGGACTGATGAGCAATGAGGACGCATTTGATATAGCTGAAAAATTAGTTACTTTACAGAAAATGGCCTCAGCTTTAGGATGTAAGCAGGATGCTCCGTTCATGACAATGGCATTTATGGCGCTGCTTGTAATTCCGTCAATTAAAATATCAGACAAAGGACTGTTTGACGGAGATTCCTTTGAATTTATGGACGTTATAAGAAACTAAAGGTCACAACCTTTATTTTTCAATTCTTTTTTTATTTTACGCATCGCTTCGATGTCCTGGCGAGTGCCCACCTTATTCACGACACGATAGGCTTCCTTGAAGCGCTTGGTGTAAAATTCCTTTTCTTCACTGTCAACAAGGTCAAAACGCAAAAAGCTAATTAAAGACTCGATGACATAGCCGAAACCACGATTGAATGCTTCTGTTTCTTTTTTAATTACCAGTTCAACAACCTTTGATTTAAATACTATGGCTTCACCCTTTTTCTTGATTGGATCGCTTTGCTTGACGGCTTCCTTGAAGTTTATAACTTCACATTTGAAATATGCATCGGCATCCTTGAGCGTGTTGTTGTCGGCAAAATATTCATTGTCCAAATCATCAATCAGGCTATATGTAAACAGGTGAGGGGACTGGGTGATGTTAACGTAAAACTCCTTTTGTTTTAGAATATTTTCCAGGGTTTGGCTTCCCTTAAATATTCTGTTTATGATGACGTCCGGACCGGAACACAAAACCCCCATCGGAGCCGCATGGTTGGTGCCGTCATCGTTTTTTGTGGTAATTATTGTTTCGTACTGTCTGCCCCTTTCCATTCCAATTAAAGATAAGTCGATTTCCATAATAACCGCTTTCCGATTTTTTAAAAAAACATTTTTATATATTGGTTAACAATATATAATTAATATTATTTAATTTTAAGGAGTTTAAGCTATGACTTATAAAATGTATGATGAAATGATGGAACAGCCGGAAGCGCTTCAAAAGACTTTTGAATCAGAATTTAAAAAAATGGATGAAGTTTCTGATTTGGTTTCAAATGCTGATAAAGTTTATTTAATAGGTTGTGGAAGTTCCATTTCCACTTGTTACAGTGTTCGTGATGCAATCAGAATGTCCAGTACCAATATCAATATTGAAGTATACACCGGTTATGAATTCTACTATAACAAGAAATTAATCGAAAATGAAAATTCTATAGCAATATTTACTTCTCAATCTGGTGAAACTGCCGATACATTAACATCCCTTAGAAGAGCTAATGAATTTGGCATCCATACTGTTTCAATCTCAAATGAACCTGAAAGTTCAATGACCAAAGAAGCTAAAACTCCAATTGTGACCAGAGGTGGAACAGAAACAGCCATTTTGGGTACAAAAACCTATATTGCTCAACTTGCTTGCCTGTATCAAATTCTCTTCAAGGCATCAGATTATGAAAACAAAACCGAGCTGTTGGCAGAACTTGCAGACATGCCTAAAATGATTGAAAAACTGTTGCTGCTCACTGAAGATGAAAACAAGGAATTGGCTGAAAAATACGCTGGTGAAGACATATTCTACTGTATGGGTAGCGGTCCGAACTTCGGTCTTGCATACAAGCTTGCAATGACAATGCTTATGGAAGGTGCAATCAAGCACGCATGTCCTGAATACTCAGCCGAATTCAGACACGGTTTAATTGAAAGGGTAGAAAAGGACGTTCCTGTAATAATATTGAAATCTGATTTGGAGTCCGATGAAATTACCCAAAAAACCATTGATTTTTGTGAAAATCTGGAGACTAAAACAATAATATATGACCTTGAAGACTATGCAAGTGTCGATAAGCTATTGTCTCCATTTGTGCTTGTAATTCCTCTTGAATGGTTTGTATATTACCTTGCACACTTCAATGATGAAGATCCTGGTGCTACAAGACACATCGGAAAAGTTAGATATTAAAAAATGTAGTTCATCTACATTACTATTTTTATTTTTTAAAAAAAAGAGAAAAAGTGTGGAAAAATCTATTCCACGTTTACTTTATGTTTTGGTATTATTAGTTTTGGAAGTGTTATGACAACAGTTCCGTTTTTGAATTTAGCGGTAATGTTTTCAATGTCAATGCTGTTTTCAAATCTTACTGTTTTTACACATCTTCCGGATTTAATAGCGGAAACGATTACTTCAGCTTCATCCTCTTCATCGAACTCTTCGATGTATGGGGTGAAAGTGGTTTCGATAGTAATGTCGTTGTCGCCAGCTTCGATTAAGATGTCTTCTTTGCTGACACCAGGCACTGCTGCTTTGATGTAGTAAACATCACTGGTTTCTACTAAATCGATGTCTAAAGTTTGAACAGTGGATTTTTTGTAATCTTGATATCTTTGATCAGCATTTTTTTGCATGTTTTTGATGTTTTCTTTGAAGTCGTCAATGCTTTTGTATAAATCGTTGATAACATTATCAGCAAGATTTTTGCTTTTTTCTTTTTTATCTTCGATTTTTTCTTTGGCTTCTTCTTTCATTTCTTCGAAGTCATCTTTTTTGTCTTCGACTTTTTCATCAAATTCTTCTTTTTTATCAGAAATTTTGGTTTCGATTGTATCTGAATCTACCATATTTTTCACACTCCTTTTAAGGATTTTTGTATGATTGTATTTTATTTACTTTTTGTTAGTATATATACTTTTCTATTAAATTTACTAAAAGTTATTAAAAATCAATACCAATAAACTTTTATTCTATATGTTAATGTAACTTTATTTTATTTAAGCAATGAAATGTTACGTTTATGGAGATAATTGAAGTCTTAAATTGCTTAGAATTAAATAAAATTATAGTTACGCAGGTTTTCAATATTGTTTTAATATTTTTCTGTTGAACATGGATTATAAACATTAGTTAACGCTTTAAGGAATCCTATTTTTTGGCAAAACGCTAACATGATTCGGAAGATATTTTTTCACGTTTTGATGTGGTAATGTTCAGTTAGGGCTTTGATCTCATTGCATGGTATATGCCAAATATGAATATTATGAATGATATGACTGCCCCAATTGTGATTTTTTGATTAAATGCTACAAGGAAGATTGCAATAATCAGGAAAAATATCCCTGTAATCAGACTCCATTTCCAGTTTTCCATTTTTTTCCTCCATGATTTTTATAATATGTTATATAAATTTAATTATATTTAAAAGATTCTTCAATATTTGGCATAATTTTCATTACATCATTCAAATATTTGTTAAAATGGAAAAAATAGTTAGTGTTTAATTGAATTAAACACCAGTAAATTGTTTAATCTCTTCTAAAGAGGTCTCTTGTGTAAACCTTATCTGCAACATCGCCTAGAATGTCTGCATCAAAACGGTTTGCAAGAATCACGTCACTTTCTGACTTAAAGCGGTCAATGTCATTAACCACTTCGGATTTGAAGAACTCGCTTCCGTCATCCAATGTCGGTTCATAGATGATTATTGGAATTCCTTCCGCTTTTATGCGTTTCATTACGCCTTGTATAGCGGATGCACGGAAATTGTCACTGTTACTCTTCATGGTCAATCTGTAGACGCCGACGGTTTTAGGATTTTTAGAAATTATTTGGCTTGCAATGAACTCCTTACGCACATCATTGGAATTGACAACAGCCTTTATCATGGTCTGAGGAACGTCCTTGTAGTTTGCAAGTAACTGTTTTGTATCTTTAGGCAGGCAGTATCCTCCATATCCGAATGACGGGTTGTTGTAGTGTCCGCCGATACGTGGGTCCATGCACACTCCGTCAATAATCATCTGTGTGTCAAGGCCTTTGGTCTGTGCGTAGGTGTCAAGCTCATTGAAGTAGCTGACCCTCACTGCAAGGTAAGTGTTTGCGAAAAGCTTGATTGCTTCAGCTTCTGTTAGGTGAGCTAAGAGAATTGGAATGTCCTGTTCAGCCAAACCTGCTCTTTTTTCCTCCAATCTTGCACCTTCCAAAAGAAGGTCTGCAAACATCTGTCCTTCCTCTTTTTGGTCATCATCGCATCCGACAACTATTCTGCTTGGATGGAGATTGTCGTAAAGCGCTTTGGATTCACGAAGGAATTCCGGAGAGAATATGATGTTTTTTATTCCATACTTTTCACGCACTGATTCTGTGTATCCGACAGGTATTGTTGATTTGATGACCATAAGCACATCAGGATTGACCTTAAGTGTCCATTCTATCGCATCTTCAACAGCGGATGTGTCAAAGAAATGGTTGACGTCATCGTAATTTGTTGGTGTAGCTATAATGACAAGTTCAGCGCTCTTGTAGGCAGCTTCCTTGTCTGTAGTTGTGTGAAGATTTAATTCCCTTTCTCCATTGCGCACTTCTTCAAAGAATCTTTCTATTTCATCGTCCTGTATTGGACTTATGAACTTGTTTAACATTTCTGCTTTGGATTCGGTTGTTGTAATTGCTGTAACTTCATGTTTTTGTGCGAGAAGAACTGCAAGGGAAAGCCCCACATATCCTACACCTGCAACTGTAATTTTCATTTTTAATTTCTCCTTTCATACATTTTTTATTTTAATTAATATTCAATATTAGCTTAATAGTACTCGTCATCATCGTCGTATTCATCTTCAGCCTCAAAGCTGCGGTCAATTTTTTTGATGGTGTCGATTTTCTTGTTGATTATGTCAATGCCCTCTCCTTCAATCGCTGAGATGAAAATGGCATTTTCCTCATCATCGATATACTGGTTGAGATATTCCCTGTCTTCAATAAGGTCCATCTTGTTGAACAGATAAACTATAGGAATTTCAGAAAAAATCTTTTCAATCTGTTTTAGGAGATTGTACTGGTTGTCCAAGTGGAATCCGCAGGTTTCGGAAGCATCAAAAATAAACAGGATTGCATCGGCCAGGTGTTCCAGCGCTACAATTGCATTCATCTCAATGTCGTTCATTTCCAGAACAGGCCTGTCCAAAAGACCAGGTGTGTCGATAATCTGAACGTTCTGCCAGTGTCTTTCTGTGTGACCGATCTGGATACCTTTTGTTGTAAACGGATAGTTTGCAACCTGAGGGTCTGCTCCGGTAATCTGTTTTAGAAGGGTGGATTTACCTACATTAGGAAAACCTGCAATAACAATGGTTTTTGCATCAAAATCGATTGTAGGCATGTTTCTCAGGTTCTGCTTTGCAAAATCCAAAAAGTCCAAATCCTTTTTGATCTTGTTTACAACAGAGGAAATCCTACCGTATGCCTGTTTTTGAATTGCTGTTGCCTTTTCAGAGGGATTTTTCCTAATTTTGGAACCGTATTCCTTTTCAAGCTGAGTAATAATCCCATAAGCCCAGTTCAAGGCTCCAAGGGATTGCTTTAAATCATCCACTCCGACTGTAATGTCTATGTAATCCTGATAAAACGGATGCATGCTTTCAATTTCAGGAACTGCATCAATGATTGATTTTAGTTTGTCTTTAATGACCTGACAGGAGGTCACCACTCTTCTCTCTTCAATCCTTTTACCTTTCAGGTGTTTAGGTATCTTTTGAGACCTCATCAGGTCTGCTTGTTTTTTACCACGGCTGAATCCTTTGTCCAATATTTCTTCAGGCGTAGGTATTGTTGGAATCATCATCGTAATCACTTATTTAAATATTTGTCCTTGGAATTTGTACACGTCACAGCTTTCATCCATCCAGCTGTCCGCACTGATTCCTGCCTTCATGCAGGTATGTTCTAAAAATTCTTCAATGCCGAATGCATTTTCTGTTGCCACTTGTGGAAGCAATAGTCCTCTAGAATAGCCTTTCTGAATGATTAGGCCGTCAACGCCAATTTCAATTTCCTCAAAGTATTGGTCAGGATGGGCTACAACAATCATTTCAGGTTTTGTAAGGACTGTAACTTCAAAGTCAAGCTTTTCAAATTCGTCTTCTGTAACTGCATTAAATCTTGGGTCGTTGAATGCTGCAGCTAATGCAACTTCAATTGTTGCAGTTATCGCAGGTTCGATTGGCTCTGCATATCCGATGCAGCCTCTCAACATATTATTTTCATTTAATGTAACGAATACTCCTAATTTTTCATCCAATTCGATTGGATAATCACTTGGAACTTCTAATTTCTTTCCTGTTCCTAAATAGTATGCAATGGCTTCCTTTGCAAGTTCCAATAAATAATTTCCAGCTCTATCGCTAATCATCATCCCATTCCTCCGACTAATGCATTCAATATTCTTGTGTGAGGTCCTCCGTCTCCTACAGGAACTGTCTGGCCGTCTTTTCCACAGAATCCTACGCTAAGTTTAAAGTCATTTCCGATTGCATCAATATTTTTTAAGGTTTCAAGGATATTTCCTGAAAGTGAAACGTCCCTTACAGGTGTTTTCAGCTCGCCGTTTTCAATAAGATATCCTTCGGCTGCATTGAATTGGAAAATTCCCTTACCTGTGTCCACTTGTCCTCCTCTTGAGCCCTTGAGGTATATTCCGTTTGGAATGTCTTCAAGCAACTCTTCAAAGGTGTTGTCTCCAGGCTGGAGGTAAGTGTTACTCATTCTGACAATTGGCTTGTCTGCAATAAGTGATCTTGCATTTCCGGATGATTGCATGCCAAGTTGTGATGCGGTTTCCCTTGAATTTAAAAGGGATATCAGTTTTCCGTCTTTTACCAATTGATTAGGTTTGGTTTTAATTCCTTCAACGTCATATGGGAAATATCCGAATCCGTCCTTGCGGCTCGCATCATCAAAGATATTGACAATGTCTGATGCTATTTGCTCGCCAACTTTATCTTTAAGGATGGAATCATTCTGTAGGATCAAGTCTCCTTCTGTAGCGTGTCCCAATGCTTCATGGATTAAAACTCCTGTTAGTTCAGGGTCTGCCACTACTGTGAACTGTCCGGAAGGTGCCGGTTTTGCCTCGAGCAGTCTTACGGCCTTTTCACCTATTTTTCTTCCAAACTCTTCAATGTCCGCATCGGCAATCACTTCAAATCCTTTCACTCCGCCAAGGCTGCCGTGGCCAAATTGAATAATCTCGCCGTCAGTTGCAGATGCATTCAATGCCATTCTGACCCTTGATGTTTTAACCTGGATTTCTGAGCCTTCGCTGTTCATGAACAGCTCTTTTACTTCGCTGTCTGAATATCCTGCTGTGGTACTGTTTACCTTATCAATTGAAGCAGCATCGCTTGCATCTTTCATGATCTCTTTTTTCTCATCAATTGATATGTCCTTGAAAGGTATTTTCACATCCACTGCTATATTGTCCTTAACGACATTGCTTTCACTTAGTTTGACGTCTCCCTTAAGTGATTCGGATAGTTTGATAGCGGTTTCGGTTATCTCATTAATTTTTGATAAGTCTGTTGTATATGCAAAACCCCATGCTCCGTTATTTAACACTCTGATTCTTGCTCCTAAACTCATTCCAGTGTTAATTTCATCTACGTCTCCATCTTTCATTACTATGGAAGTATTTTCACCAATTCCGGAGCGAATATCTATGTAATCTACTTTGGGGGTTGTTTTTTCAATAATTTTTTCGAATAAATCAATATATTCTTCCATTTAAATCCCTCAAACTTTTATTAATGTAATATATATAGTTTTTAATGTTTAATAAAAGTTTTTTTCAGCAATGATTTTGTGTGGTAAAATTAAAAAAAGAAAAATAAATAATGTTGGGATATAACATTATTTTATAATGTGGATGGGTCTTCTGGAGTTAGGTTGTTTAACTTGTTTACTTCTTCCAGTGCGTTATAGAATTTGTCAAGCTGGGAGTCGGTAAAATTGCCCTGTGTAGAAATTTCTATGACAAATTGTTCGCATCACCATTATAATATATTTTTGGCATACCTAAATAAATTTGTCGATTGTTGCCAAGTTTTTTATATTAAAAGCAAGTTATATAACAAGTGATATAATTTTGGTGAGAATATGATTTGTATTGTTGGGACCGGTGCTGGCGGAGGGATTCTAGCTCGTGAACTGGCTAAAAACGGTCAAAAAGTAATAATTATAGAAAAAGGCCCTTATGTGGATACTAAAGATGCATTTAACTGTTATGATAAATATGATTCAAGCGTTGATTTGCTGTCAACAACCTGTGTAGGAGGTTCTACAGCAGTATCAATGGCAAATATGGTAAGGGCACTTGATGAGGAACTCCACGAATACGGCATCGATTTGACAAATGAATATGGATATGTGGAAGACCTTGTGGGTGTTCATGAACTTGATGATTCACACATAGGCAAAGGAACCCAGCTGTTTTTGGATGCCGCTTCCGAATTGGGTCTTGAAGTATGCAAAATGCCTAAAGCAATCCGTGAAGAGGACTGCATTCAGTGCGGAAGGTGTGCATTCGGATGTCCTGTAGATGCAAAATGGACAGGAAAGGATTTTGTTGATGAGGCTGTCGAAGCAGGTGCAGAATTAATCACCGATGCAGAAGTAATCGAGGTAATCAGCAATTCAGGCTCATGCGGCGTTAAATATGTCAAGGGCGGTGAGGAAAATATTCTTGAAGCGGACAAGGTCGTTTTGTGTGCCGGTGCAATAAGCACTTCTGTGATTTTGAAAAATTCAGGAATCGATGCTGCAGGTGAAGAGCTATTCTTCGATCCTTTCGTCAGTGTAGGAGGATACCTGAAAGACATCAATTTCAACACTGAAGTCCAGATGGCAGGTTTGGTTGTTGGCAAAAACTTCGTACTGTCCCCTCACTTCTCATCATTTATCAAGGCAAACATTCCATATGATGATGTTGAGGATACTGACATCCTTTCAATCATGGTTAAAACACCTGATGAGTCAGTGGGTAGTGTGGACAGCAAAGGCAATGTCACAAAAACAAATACAATCACTGATATAAGATATCTCGCAGAAGGGGTAGCTACTGCAGGTTTCATTTTAGAAAAAGCCGGAGTTGACCCGAAAACTATAGGTTCAACAGTATACCGTGGTGCGCATCCTGGTGGAACTGCAGCTATCGGAAAAATAGTTAACAGTAATTTGGAAACGGAAATAGATAATTTGTTTGTATGTGATGCAAGCGTATTGCCAATATCACCTGGAAAACCACCAATATTAACAATACTTGCATTATCTAAAAGATTAGCAGATTATTTAAAAAATTAGAAGATTATTCGAATTGTTTTTCGATATCTTCTGTTTTTATTAATTTTTCACAGTAATGACACCTGACGACAGGAGGATAATCCTGAATGACATTAAAAATTGGTGTTATAGGCTCATTTTCATAATTTGTAATGCATTTCGGATTTGTACATTTCAAAATTGAAGTGATCTTGTCCGGAAGTACGCTTTTATATTTTTTAACAGGCTCAAAGTTCCTGATAATGTTTATTGTGGCTTTAGGAGCAATTAAAGCGATTTGGTTTAACTCCTGATAATCAAGTTCCCTGTTTTCAATTTTCAAAATGTCTTTTCTTCCAATTTCACCAGAGGAAACGTTCATAGCTATTGTGACGTTTTGTGTTTCACTGTCAGGCAGGCCTAAAACTTTTAAAATGTATATTGCTTTGTTTGCAGTGATATGGTCAATAACTGTACCGTTTTCAATAGCTTTGATTTTTAATTCGGATTTGTCTTTTTTAGTCATTCAAACTACCTTCTATACATCATCAAATCTTTCATTTCAATAATCGCTTCAGTGTCGGAGATTAATTTTTCAGGACTTTTGTTTTTGGTTGCTATGGTAAAGCTTTCAATTACACGTGCTCCGCGCATTTTAACCTTTTCTTCAAGCCTTTTTATATTTGCATCCCCACGGTTTGAATCCATGGTGGCAAATAAAACAACGTCCTTTCCTCTTAAATTGCATCTGTCAATCATTGTCAATATTGCAGGTGTAGGATTTCCTGACCATGTAGGTGTTCCAAAGTAAATTGTATCGTATGGTGTCAAATCAACACTTGCAGGTGCAATTTCTGTTTTACTTTCTCTAAATGCACTTATTGAAGATAATAATCTATTTGCAAATCCTTCACGATTTTTTAAGTCCTGAATTCTAAGCAGGTATGCGCCTAACTTTTTAGCTAGTGTCCTAGCTACCAAATCGGTTGTTCCTCCCTGTGAATAATAAATTATTAAAGTTGTCATTGTACTCTCCTAAGGGTGAAGACCAAAGTGAGTTAATCCTGCGGTCTCATCAATGCCAAGGATAATGTTCATGTTCTGTATGGCTTGACCTGATGCGCCTTTAACAAGATTATCAATTGCTGAAAGCATGACTACTCTTCCGGTTTCATCTATTTCGAATCCGCCGATATGTACAAAGTTAGACCCTCTAACAGCACTTAAATGAGGTATTTCACCTTCATCCATAAGTTTTATGAAGAATTCTTCACCGTATTCCTTTATGTAAAGTTCTCTAATTTCGTCTGGGGTAATATCTATATTTTCATCATTTAAAAAGCTATGGCTTGTGGTTTGGATTCCCCTAATGACAGGTACCAGGTGTGGTGTGAATGATACTTTAACGTCTTCAAATCCATGCAATTCCTGTTGGATTTCAGACATGTGTCTGTGTGATGAAATTTTATATGGATTGACGTTATCTGCAATGTTCGGGTAATGTGTAGTTGCAGATGCTTTGACTCCTGCACCGCTGACTCCTGTTTTGGAATCTATAATTATCCTATCCACTAAATTGTTTTTAACCAATGGGTATGATGATAGGATTGCGCCTGTTGGGAAACATCCAGGGTTTGCAACGAGTTTTGCCTTTTTGATTTCGTCCCTGTATAATTCAGGAAGTCCGAATGCACCTTTGTTTTCCTTGTCGGTGTGTTCCATTCCATACCATTTTTCGTATACTGCTGTGTCCCTGTATCTGTAGTCTCCGCTTAAGTCAACTACTTTCATTCCGCTTTCTAAAAGTTCAGGAACGATTTTCATTGATGCCCCGTGCGGAGTTGCGGTAAATGCAACGTCTACATCAAGATCGGATGGACTCTTGTTTGTAAATTCAAGTCCGGAATCTCTTATGTGTGGATGAATCTTATGTGCAGGCATTCCATCATACTGTCTTGAAGTGATATCGGTCACTTCAACTTCCGGATGGTTTAAAAGCATTCTTAAAAGTTCTCCACCAGTATATCCACTTGCTCCTATTATAGCTACTTTAAACATATTATAATCTCCTAATCTTCACAATGATCCATAATTTTTCCTTTAAAATCAGTATTCTGAATTTTTCTAATAATCTTACAACTGCTGTCAAGCTCACAGTCACGATATTTTTCTATACGTACGGCTTTTGCCTTAAGGCCCCTTTTGTCAATGGCCTCCTGCAGTTTGCCGATATCGTGGTTTTGGTCAGCTCCTACAGTAATTATGTCCGGGTCGATTTCACGAACGATTTTAAACACGTCACCGTTCGCATCCCCTAAATAAG
>NZ_CAMJCX010000027.1 GCF_946404245.1 uncultured Methanobrevibacter sp. | reverse complement strand
TATTTTCCAACTTTTAATGTTTTGATTTCTACAACTTTTGTTGACATTAATTTTCCTCCATAAATTTAAAAACCGGTTTTTAATCTTATAATAAGCATTATTATTAGATTAGTATTAACTATATATTCTATTTTATATAAAGTATTCGTTTATTTTAGGAAAAATCAAAAAAAAATAAGATGAAAAAATTAAATTCCACCCATATTATGATAATATAAAAGAAGTGAAACCGCTGTCAAAATAAGTATTACGAAAATCCAGACGATAATGAAAATCTTTTTGGTGTCACGTTCCCCTTTAATCCAGTATTTTTCCCCTTTCATGTCTGACTTGTGCTGTCTTGTGTTCTTGTAGAAATCGTCATTTCTAAGATAGTTATAGAATGCCCTTGCAATGAAATAATAGATTACAACAAACACAACGCCTATAAACGGAATTGAGCCTCCATGGAACACTGTCAGGACAATCACTGATGTTAAAAGCATCAGAAACATGAACAGACATGCTGATATGAATATTGAAATATACTTATTGAAAATCATTAGGTACACCTAAATTAATATTATAACTCATTATTTAAATATGTTTTACCAAATAGATTAGTAGTGATATAATGAAAATAGCTATTGTTAGTGGAAAGGACGAAGGTCCGACAAAATTAAATGCATTCGACAATGCCTTAAGCGATGCCGGAATAGGCGATGTAAACCTGATAAAAGTTTCCAGCATGCTTGCAGGCAATGCAGAAATTGTAGACTTGCCGACCCTAAAACCTGGCTCAATGGTAAACTGCGTCTTATCAGAAATTACCTCAGATGTCCCAGGAGAGGAAATCACTGCAGTCGTAGCATTGGCCATCGGTGAAGAACTGGGATGTGTTGTTGAGACAACCGGGCGAAACCAAAAGCTTGAGGATCTAATCGATGAGGCAAAGTTCATGGTCAAATACATGATGGACACAAGAGGCGTGGAAATAAAAGAACTGATAGTAGAACCTTCCACAACAACAGTAAAAAACATTGCATCAGTCATTGCAAGCGTAGTTTACGTAGAAGAATAAATTAAAAGATTACCCACCATAAATGAGGTGAAAAAATGGATGCACGAGACAAGAAGTTAGCAACAGACCTGGCATATGAAATCATCAAGGAAGTGAGCAGGGCCACAAGACCATACATAGGAACCCCCGAAGCCGGTGAAAAGGTCAAGATGGGAGCTGATGGAACTCCTACCTCATTAATCGATGTGATTTCAGAAGAGATAGTCGTTAACGTTCTAAAGGAAGCGCCAGTATACTCATATTTAGTTAGTGAAGAGATAGGTGAATTAAGACTTGGTAAGGGAACCAAAAGAAGCATTTCACTTACCCAGGAACTTAGACGTGACGACTTAAGCGAAGATGAAAAACCAAGATTCATATTCCTGGTTGATCCGATTGACGGAACAAGCAATGCAATAAAGGAGATTCCAGCATTTGCAATCTCAATAGCTGTTGCAAGCGTTCCCGACGGAAGAGTTGCAACACTCAACGACGTTGAACTCGCATTCATTTCAAATCTTGCAAACGGTAACTTTTTTGAAGCTGAAAAAGGTAAAGGATGCTGGCTGAACAACAAGAGAGTGAAACCAAGCAAGGAAGTTAAAATAAGCAACATGACACTTGGAGGATTTACAAAAAGTGGCACTTCACAGGCTTCCGAACTGGTCGACAACGCAAGAAGAATGAGAGTGCTTGGAAGCGTTGTTCTGGAGCTTTCATATGTTGCAAGCGGAAGATATGACGCATTTCTTGACCTTAGGGGAAGCAGAATAATAGACATTTCCGCCGCAAAGCTGATTCTTGAAGAGGCGGGAGGAATAATCACCGACAAATATGGCGAGGCGCTCAACACAACCTTGAGCATTTATGAAAAGTCAATTGTAGTAGCCGCAAACAATGAAGTGCTCCACAAGCAGATGATCGATATCCTGAACGACAACCAGACCGATTTCATCGGCAAGATAGGTGTCATGGGAAGAATCGATCAGGACAGAAGCGCACTGTTTTCAGTCAAAATCATCGATTATCTTCTAACCAACGGAAGGGAAGTGCAAATTGAAAAAAGACTTGCGCAAAAGATAATGGAGCTCAAGCAGAATCCTGACCTTGAAAAAATCATTGAAAAGACAAAGGAAAACTATCCTGAAATGGGGGATATGCTTGACGATTTGAACTTCAACATTGACTTTGAGAAAATGTCCAAGTTCCTTCATGACTTTGACTGCGACATGGCTGTGATTCTGGGAGGTGACGGAACACTTCTAAGAGCGGAATCACATATGAATCCTGAAATACCAGTATTCGGTATAAACATGGGAACAGTCGGATTTTTAACAGACACAGAAATACAGGACACATTCACAGCTCTTGATGAGGTTCTGAGAGGAGACTACTATAAGGAAAAACGTTCAAGGATTGTAGTATCCCACGAAAACAATCACTATTCCGCAATCAACGAAGTGGTCATCATGACAAGCAAGCCTGCTAAAATGCTTCATTTCCAAATCAAGGTTGATGGAGAAATCATCGATGAGGTAAGGGCTGACGGACTGATTGTTTCAACACCGAGCGGTTCAACAGCTTATGCAATGTCTGCGGGAGGACCTATCATGGACCCTAAAGTGGGAGGATTCCTCATCATACCTATATGTCCGTACAAGCTTGGAGCAAGACCTTTTGTAGTGTCCGACAACAGTGAAATTGCCGTCAAATTACTTAAAAAGGGTAAGAGTGCAGTGTTTGTTATGGACGGCCAGCGCAATGAGGAAGCTGACTACGAAGAGGAAATCAGATTCAATAAGTCTGACAAGGACGCATATTTCATAAGAACATCCACCAAATACTTCTACAAGAAGGTTAAGGAGAAACTTGGCGAAGGCGGCGTCACCAACCCGAACAGGTGTATAAATGAATAATCTAGTTATTGACATGACACATGGCGGCGTGAAAATAGCCATCAGCCTTGCAAAAAAAGGAAGGAATGTCCTTGCATATGACATCTACAACACACTGAACGTCATTGACAGGAAAATGCTTGAGGTCTATGACGTTTGGCTTCTGGATGACTTAAGTGAGCTTGCAAAATACAGGGGCGAGATGAGAATAATTTATCCGGTTCATCTCCCGCTTACACATGAAGAGATAACCAAAAACAATCCTGAGTTGAAATACTCATTCATAACCCATCATGGAATAGTGAAGGAAATTCTTGAGGACTGGGGAGACAACATCAAGAAAGTTGAAGTCACAGGAGTCAAGGGAAAGACAAGTTCTGTATTTATGCTTAAAGAGATTCTGATTGATGAAAATCCTTTAATCTTATCTAGTTTAGGCGCTCTTCTTTATGAGGATGAAAAGGAGATTGTCCTTAAAAGGGACATTTCAATAACACCTGCAAACATCAAGGAGACAATTGACCTTGCATACAAGATTGCAAATCCGATCTGCAAAATTGCAGACGGCATTGTCGAAAGCGAAAACCTGAGAAAGTACAACTCAGCAATCTTTGAATCCTCACTTGGGGCAAGCGGAATCGGAGATGTCGGACTTCTGACAAACATTTCTGAAAACTACCCTATTGCAAAGGACAGGATGACTGCAAGCGAGGCCAAAAAACAAATCTTCAGCTGCCCTACAGTGGTGTGCAACAAGGAAAGCCTTGACGAGTACTACAGTGACGTGACCCATCCTAAAATCAATACATTTTCCATCAGCGATGAGGATGCAAACCTGTACTGCGAAAGCGTTTCATACTCACTTGACAGGACAGAAATAACCGTCAGATACAAAGATGTCAAGACAGTAAATGACAAAATTTTAAACGGCACAATGACCGTTGAAACATTTGCACCGGGACGCCATCATGTAATGAACGTATTGGGAGTCATCCTGACAAGCCTTGCACTTGAAATTGATGAGGATAAAATAATTAATGGATTGGCTAATTTTAATGGAATTACTGGAAGGACCACAAAAAGAAGTAACGGGAATTTCACAATAATTGAAGAGATAAATCCCGGAATCAACACCGACGCCATAAGGCAATCCGTTGAAATGATCGACGATTTGGACGGCTGGTATGTTGCAATCGGAGGAGATTACGGAATCACCTGTGAAGAAATCGATGAAAACAAGGTTGCGGAGTATCTGGAAAGCCTTGAGTGTGAAATCATACTTACAGGAGATGTAGGCTCTTCAATAGCTGACAGAATGACTAAGGAAATAACATTGATTAAAGACTACACTGAAGTTTATGATTTGGCTTTAAAAAATGATAAGAATCTTCTGTTCATCTACAGGTCCGATTACCGCAAAGTTTCACAAAGATGATTCAAACTGATTTTTCAACTAAAAATTGAAACATTTAATTATTAAAACCTATAAAAATTAACAATGTAGAACTAGTTATAAGTATAGACTTATTTCTAGTAAAAATTAATTTTTCTAGAAAAGAAAAATTCGGAGATTTAAATAATGATTGTTGGAACCCGTGGGAGTCAATTGGCACTTGCTCAGACAAATCAGGTCTGTGCGACCTTGTCTGCATTAACCGGCAAGAAAATTGACGTTGAAATTATTAAAACTAAAGGAGATAAAATTACAACCTCTCAACTGTACAATATGGATTCAAAAGGTCTTTTCACCAAGGAACTGGACATTGCACTTTTGGAAGAGGAGGTTGATTTTACAGTACACAGTTTTAAGGATTTGCCTACCGAACTTGACGAAGATTTGGAAATCATCGCTGTTCCAAAAAGAGAATCTCCAAATGAAGTCCTTATTTCAAATAAAACCTGGGACGAGCTAGGTCCGGGTTCCAGACTTGGAACCAGCAGCCTTAGGAGAGAAGCATTCTGCAATCACTACGAAAAGGAATTTGAACTGAAACCTATTCGTGGAAATATTGAAACCAGAATCCAAAAGGCTTTAGGTGATGATTTGGATGCCACAATAATGGCTGAAGCGGGATTGAAAAGATTGAATCTGACAAAATACATCAAGACCGTATTTCCAATAGACTACATCACACCTCCTGCAGGTCAAGGGGCGCTGGCCATCATTACCCGTAAGGATTATGAGAAAAAAGAGACTATAGCTAAGTTAAATGATTACATTTCCATGCAAGAAGTACTTGCGGAAAAAAAGGTGCTTGAAGAGCTTGGAGTTGGCTGTCAGTGGCCGATCGGTTCCATTGCACGTATGAATGACAAAGAATTTAATGTTTATTCAATATTATTGACTAAAGAAGGAGAAATCCTTAAAGAGCAAAACGAAAAAGGTTCTATTAAAGATGCACTTGAACTTGGCGGGCGCATTGGAAGACTTTTTGCGGATTATATATAAACGGAGGAATTTAAGTGAAAACTGTTAACGTAGGAGTTATCGGAGTAGGAGCTATGGGTGAAAACCATGTCCGTGTCTATCACAAGATGGAGGAAGCAAATTTAGTTGCAGTTTCCGATGTCAGTGAAAGAGCTCTCAAGAAAATAGAGAAAAAATACGGGGCTAAAGGATACACCGACTATTGCGAACTACTCAAAAATCCAGAAATTGAAGCTGTAAGCGTATGTGTTCCAACCACTTTCCACCACGCAGTCGTAATGGAAGCAATCAAATGTGGAAAACACGTACTCGTTGAAAAACCAATAGCATTTACTCTAAATGAAGCGGAAGAAATGATTGCCGCTGCTAAAGAGGCAGGCGTGCTTCTTGCAACCGGACATGTTGAAAGGTTTAACCCTGCAGTTCAAAAAGCTAAAGAACTTATTGATGATGGGGTAATTGGAGATGTAGTATCTGCTTTTGCAAAAAGAGTAGGACCACTCCCACCAAGGATTAAGGATGTTGGTGTATCAATCGATTTAGCTATTCACGATTTAGACATTATGAATTACTTATTTGAAGAGGAAGTCACTCAAGTTTACGGTACAATGAACAGCAGTTTCGATGATTCAGAATTTGAAGACCACGCTGAGATTATGGTAAACTTCGACAACGAATCAACAGGTATCATTGAAGTAAACTGGTTAACTCCTTACAAACGTAGAGAATTAGAGCTTACCGGTACCGCAGGAATCATTTCCGTGGACTACATCAAACAGAGCATTGAAGTGTACGGTAAGTTTGCTCAAGACATTCAAATCAAACATGAAGAGCCGCTTAAAGGAGAATTATACTCATTCTTGAAGGCAGTTGTAAACAATACCGAACCAGAAATTACTGGTGAAGACGGACTTAAAGCTCTTAAGATGGTTATTGCTGCTAACAGATCATCCAAAGAACACAAACCGATCAGTTTTGAGGAATTATAATTAGGTGATAATGTGAAACAAAAATTAATTCAAAAAGCTCAAGAACTAAGAGAACACGGATTCACCACCGGTGAAATTGCTGATGAACTTAATGTAAGTATGGACACAGCAAGATGGTTGACCCTTCAAAAGGCTGAAGAGACCAAAGCTGACGCTCCTGTCGACTTTGCAATTAACTGGAAAAGCATTGGTGGAAACTCAACTCGCTTAAGTTATGTTTCAGGTGCTTTAAGCGATATGGCTTTAGCACATGGAGAAGCTGATGTGGTCTGCGGTATTGCAGTCAGCGGTATCCCATTTGCAACAGTAATGACTGAGTTTTTAGAGGACATGACTGGAATGGACACATCACTTGCCATTTACCACCCAAACAAACACAGAAAGGACAATGCTGACGATGAAGGTACCATCAGTACCAACTTCGGAACTGTTGAAGGCAAAAAGGTTGTCATTGTCGACGACGTCATTACCAGCGGAAAAACCGCTAAGGAAGTTATCCACACTGTAAAGGATTTAGGCGGAGAGCCAACCTGTGTTACAGTATTGATTGACAAAGCAGGCCTTTCAGAAATTGAAGGAATTCCTGTCGAATCTTTAATTAAAGTTAGTAGATTATAATCTACTACCATTTTCTCTTTTTTAATCACAAACAACCACATCAGTTAAAGGCTTGAATGCATCTGATTGAAAATTTTTACCGTGACCGTGAATTTCCATTTCACAAACACCACGAAAAAAATCAATGATTAAATCGCAAAATGCCATTACCAAATAACAATTACATGATGAAATCATCATTTTAATCAAAGCAACAATTAATTTAATAAATTATGTAAAACAAAAATAACATTGAAAAATATAACATATAGAGGAAAACATGGATATTTTACTACTTCAAAACATGTCAATAATTTTAATCACTGCGGTGATTGTGCTTCTGATTTTCAACAAGCTGAAACTGCCGACAATGATCGGACTGTTCATTACCGGAATCGTTCTGGGCCATGCAATCAATGACACAACATTAATATCCAGCCTGTCCGAGCTTGGAGTGATTTTCCTGCTTTTCATTATCGGTCTTGAGTTTTCAGCCGAAAAGTTCTCGGCAATCAAGCGCTATGCGCTGGTTGGAGGTATCCTGCAGGTGGTTCTTACAACCATCCTGATATCTGTTCTTGGCCTGATTTTAGGCCTTAACTTAAATGCGGCGATATTTTTAGGATTCCTTGTTGCATTCTCATCAACAGCTATTGTAATGAAGGTAATGCAGCAAAAGCATATCACACACTCAGTTCAGGGAAGGGTGACATTGGGTATTCTGATATTCCAGGACATAGCCGTAATCATCGTGATTTTAATCACACCTCTTCTCGGGGGCCAGTCAATTGAGCTGCATACCCTGCCGACACTTCTCGCCAAGGCAATAGGACTCGGCGCGATAATATTTGTAGGGGCAAAATGGTTCATTCCCCTGGCATTGAGGGATGCTGCCAGAACCAAAAACAGGGATTTGTTCCTTCTTTTGACACTTTTCATATGTATGGGAACAACCTTTGCAACCAGCCTCATCGGAATCGGTCCGGAACTGGGAGCATTCATAGCAGGACTTCTGATTTCAAATACCGAATACTCACATCAGACATTAGGTTATATACAGCCTTTCGAGGACGTGTTCATGAGCCTGTTCTTTATCAGTATCGGTTTAATGGTGAATCTACACCTGTTTTTGAACAATATCTTCATCATTGTCGCACTGACAGCGGTAATATTGGCAATCAATTTCCTGGCCACCCTGATTACAGGAATGGTGCTTAAGCTCCCTACCAAGGTTTCCATAAGCATTGCAATTCTTCTAAGTCAAATCGGGGAATTCTCATTCGTTCTTGCCAAGGAAGGCATGAAATACGGCCTCATGACAAGCGAGTTTTTCTCAATATTTCTTGGAGTGAGCATCCTTACAATGTCCTCCACACCGTTTCTGGAAAAGCTGACTCCAAAAATCGTCAGGGCATTCTCAAAGATAGACTACTTCAAGGTGGACAGCGAACTGAAGAGCCTGCCTGAAGAGCTGGAGGATGCAGGAGAGATTGAAGACCATGTCATTCTTGTCGGTATGGGCCTTAACGGAAAGCAGATGGCAAAGGCATGCAGCGAGTTCAACATTCCATACCGCATCGTCGACATGAACCCTACAATAGTTGAAAACCAGCAGGCCCTTGGAATACCGATCATCTACGGAAAGGCATCAAATGAAAGCGTCTTAAAGGAGCTCAACATCACATCCGCACAGTGCATCGTGATATCAGCCTCCACATATGAGGAGACACTGAAGACAATCGATGCGGCGCGCAGACTGAACCCGGACATCCACATCATCGTGCGTACAAGATATCTGAGAAACATTGACGAGGTCATTGAAGCCGGAGCGGATGAAGTTATTCCTAAGGAGTTCGAAACAAGTATCATGATGTTTACACGCATCATGGACTACTACAACAAGGATGCCGATGAGATAAGCGATGCTGTAAATGACTTAAGGTCAGACAACTATGACGCTTTCAGAAACGTCACCTCAGAGGACATCTCCTCATACCTCAACTACAAGTACACAGATTTGGAAATCGATTCCATAAGGGTCAGCGAGGATGCTCATCTAGACGAGTTTCCATTTGAGGAACACAGTCTGAAAGTTACAGGCGTCGTCCGTGGAGAGGACACCTTCATTGAAGTGAATAACGATTTCAAATTCCTGGAGGATGATTTGATACTATTTATCGGACATCGCGAAAACATCAACAAGTTTTTTGAAAACATTTAAATAGTATGATACACAAGATATACACAAGGTGATAATATATGTATATAACAATAACAGCTTTGCAAAACCTGCACGGAACTAAACCATTGAAAATTGACGGCATCATCAAGCTCGTCAAGGAGCCTGACAACAAGTACGACACCGAAGCGATAGCATGCGAAATGAGATACTTCGGAAAGATTGGATATGTGGCAAACAGCACCAACACCGTCATTACAGGATGCATGAGCGGGGGAAGATTGTACGATAAGATAAATGATGAATACTTTGCTAAAGTTAAATTTGTCACAGGTACAGCTGCAATAGCAAAGGTAATGACATCAGACGAATACATAGCTGAAGTGGAAAACCCTGAAAGCGACATACACTATCTTTCAGACAATCTGGGAAAAATAGATGTTGATTTCATCTCCAAAAACATCAAGGGTGACGGTGATGATAGCTAGCCTGGATGACTTTGAACTTCTCGAGGCGCAGGTCCACAAGAACGTGGCAATCGTTCCTATAAAAACACCGGTGAATCACAAAATAGACCTGCTTACACTTAAAAAAGGATTTGAGCTGGGCCTTGTAATCGTTCAGGAATGCGAACACTCAACAGTAAACACAATCATTGTTGCAAACAAGTCAGTGGTGCCCCTCCTTCTGGTAGACGGCGAGGAAATAGTTGGAGGCGACCAGAACCGTATCATAGATGCAACAATCCTCATTGCACCAGAAAGCAAAATGAAAGTACCTGTAAACTGTACAGAACACGGCAGATGGGCGTTCAAACATAATTTCAAACAGTCAGAAAATATTGCAAATATACAAACCCGTGTTGCAAAAATACATGCTCACAGAAACCACGGCAGCGCCCAGCAGGCTGTTTGGGATTCAATTAATGAACTTGAAATGTCAAGGGACTTTTCATCACCGACACAGGCAATGTCTGAAAGCTATGAAAATGCAAAAGCTGATTTGGGCGAATTTTTGAATGCATTTAAAGTGGTTGACGGCCAGAGCGGTGTTGCAGTACTGGTTAACGGTGAGATGAAAGGTTTTGAAATCTTCTTAAATTCCGAAATATACAAGGAGTATCATGAAAAGATTCTTAAAAGCTATCTCATCAATGCAGAGATAAGCGACAGCGTATTTACCATAAACACCGACACCATTGAAAATGTCATCGAAAATGCATTAAACAGTGAGTTTGAAGAGTTTAAAAATAATGGTGAAGAAAAAAGATTTGAGTTTTCAGATGATAATGGACTTGGAAGCCTTTACACATTCCAGGACAATCTCATTCATATGTCATACTTCACAGGAAGCGTTGATTTAGACTCCGAAAGCCATAAAGTTCATCAAAATGATGTTAGAATTTGATATTCAAATCAGACAACATCATATCTATTTTTTTATTCAGCCTGTCAAGATTTGCGCTGATTTCCTCTTTTTGATATTTGAGATCCCTCAGGGATACGAATTCCCCTTCGAAGGTGTCGACATACCTTGAGATTGACAGATTAAATTCGTTTTCAGAAATGCATTCAAGATTCACGACATTGGAGAACCTTTCAACTGTTTTCCTCTTGATTAAAACATCAATCAACTTATACATTGTTCTGCCGTCGAATACAAGGTTTCTTCTAAACATCCCTGGAACTGTATGGCTGAGTCTTGATGTTTCATAGTTTTTGGACATGTCGACGAATATGATATCGTCCTTGGACCTGTTTTTGCGAAATACAACGATAATGTCTGAAGGCCTTGGCTTTGAAAGCTCATCCGGAAGGCTTATGATTGCATCAATGTAGTTTTTCTCAACTGTCAGATATTTTCTAAGTGTCTGGAGTGAGTTTTTGGATAAGAAGCTTTGGGACAGGCTGACCGCCATTACCCCATCGTCATTCAGGGAATTTATGAGGTTTATCAGGAAGAGATATTCGCTGTCCTTAAGTGATTCATATTCGCCCTGGAAATTGAGCCTTGCTTCCTTTTCAAGATCCATCTTCTTCAATAAATCATCTATTGCACTGTTGATTACCTCATCATTCATCAGTGCCTCACCGTCCATGGCAAAGTCATCTGATAAAACATTGAGCAGCTGTTTTCTTTTGGTGTTTCTGACCCGTTCTATATTCTGGCGTCGGTTAAATCGTTTATAGTTTCTCGGAGTGATTGGAGGAATTCTTGAAATGATTACGTCAAATGATGCATTGTTGATGTCAACTGATTCGAACGGAGATGAATAATCGAGAAATACCCTGTCCAAATCAAAGTCGCTTAAAAGCATCTTTACAATGCTTGCACAGTAAGTGAGCGAATCGGCACATTTGCCGTAGGTGTTTATCCATCGGGTGTCGTTTTTAAGTGTGATGAGTGATGCCCCGTCATTTAAAAAAGGATTATAGACATCGGCTGCGTCCATCTTTACGGATGAGACTATTGCAGAGAGGACCTGGGTGACATATTCCGGGTCGTGGGTTGTGTGGATAAGTTTTGAACGGCAGATTTGATCAAATACCACTTCAAACGGATATGCCTCCTCCATAACGTCCAGTCTTGAAATGAGAATTATGATTTCCTTAACGATTAGGTGATTTTCCCCTTCAAATTCAAATTTGTTGATGTTTACTTCCCTTTTGAGTGTGTCGAAAAGGAAAGTGAAGTACTTTTCATAGTTTGAATCCTTGCTGAATTCCACATGATTTGTGAATGATGTGAAAAAGCGGTGAATGAAGAATCTTTCGGAATATAATTGGTTTATGACTTCCTCAATGAAGAAATTGGAATCATCAATGAAGTATCCGAAAGTCTTGAGCGCATCATCTCTTAGATGCTTTCTGCATTTGTCGTTTTCATATGCCTCATCCAATGGAATGGCCTTGTCCTCAAGAACTGTCATAAGATAGTCCTTGAGAAGATCAGATGCATATTTGTAAAGGAATGCGTTGATGATTAAATAAGATACGTCCTGTGTGAAATCTATCTGCCTGGTTTGTGAGAGGATGTTTCTCAGTATCTTGTAGTTGCGTGATCTTGATGGTCTCATTTAAAATTCCCCCCATAGCTGGTTCAGGATTCCTTCCTTAAGGTTTCTGTCATATTCAACAACCTTCAGGTCCTCTGCTATCTTTTCATTTATGGTGTTAAGGAGATGGCCGTATCTTTTTTGGGTTTCCAAATCAGGAATTACAAGTTCCAGTTCCTTGATCTGTTTCAGTGATGCATGAGGAATTCTTTCGGTTGATGAGAGCTGATACAGTTGCTTTTTGATGTGTGCATTGGTAAGCAGGTGTGCTATAAATGAAGGGTCAATCCCCTCATGTGGTCTTATTATAGCTATCCTGTCGCTTATCACCAAACCCTCCTGGCTGACACAAACAACATCATACGGGTATGGCATCTTCATCAAGACATCCCCCTTTCTGGTGAAATGGTGTGGTTTAAGGTTTTGAGGGTTCAGTCTCAATGAATCGAAATCGTCCAATATTCCATCTTTTTTAATAGACCTTTGAACAATTACGTCGAACTGCTCTCCGGCATCGTCCAAATATCGCCTGAATGAAAGTCCGGTTGAGACTTCTGCGATATCCTTTAGTTTTGCTTTGTTCATGTTTCGCCTCTTTTTGGTTATGGTGGTGATGCTGGTTAGACATCACCTGTGATGGTTAAAACAAGCATGCGTATTCGGTTTAAATGAATTATACGTCATGATCGTTACTGGTAAAGTCCGTCCACGTCATCAAGAAGCGGGGTTTCCGGCACTTCTGACGGGTCGACCTTTTCGGCTGACACTCCTCCGATAACACCAACGCTTTGGATGTTGTCCTTGAGGACTGCGGTTGATGTTATTCCAGACCCTTGCGGCGAAAGCACGAAAAGGTCAAGGAAAGTTTCGTCCTCACCTACGATGAATGCAGGCTCGATTGCTTCGGCAGCCTTGGTTTGAACTTTAATCAATATGTGCTTGGCCTCGTTTTCACCTTCGATTCCGATTTCATCTCGGATGGTTTTGTCGAGACTTTTTACTTTGTCGCTCCAGTTTACTGAATGGTTATGGTTCACGTTATCACCTACTTTATTTTTTCCACTTACTGTGGTGGCGTTCGACTACATTTTTTAGAAATAAACATTCTTGGTTGAATGCATTTTTCTAAACAATTACATGAGTGCAATAATAAGTTGTACGTAATAGTATATAAAACTTTTGGTTTAATTTTGATTTTTCTCAAAAAATACAACTTTTCACAATCACAAGTAGTTA
Source organism: uncultured Methanobrevibacter sp. (assembly GCF_946404245.1). Lineage (GTDB taxonomy): Archaea > Methanobacteriota > Methanobacteria > Methanobacteriales > Methanobacteriaceae > Methanocatella. The sequence continues at coordinate 8,710 of NZ_CAMJCX010000027.1, read as the reverse complement.
TATCTTTTAGGTAGTATATAAAGGTTGCGGTTTTATTTGCATATTTTAAAAAAATGCACAAAAGTGATGGGATGCACATGTGAAAAAAATAGTTTGGTGAAATGATTGATATATGAAAAAAAAAATTAAAAAGCCGAAGCTATACTTCAGCTTCCTTCTTGTCCTTCTTGTCCTTTTTGACGATGACCATTCTTTCGTTTTCCTCGTCAACTTCCATGACAATAGGTTCGCCTTCAACGGCACCAGGGTCCTTTTCAACGCATTCGTTAATCTTGGACTGGATTGCGCCGATGTCTTCAGTGTCGATTAAATCAACGATTTCAAGCTGCTGCTGGAACCTTTCAACACCGTCAAGAGGAACGTTTTCAACGAATGGAATTGCACCGGTAGCTCCGATGATTTTCTTCTTGTCTGGATCTGCGCCGTTTTCATGAAGCGCCTTGAAGCTCTGACCGGTAATGTGGCCCTGCACTTCAGCGCCTGCCAAAATCAAAAATCTGATGTTCGGATTTGAGATGATGTTCGCAACTACCTTTTCAATACCCAAGTTTTCTGTTTTGCATGGTCCTGCAATAGCTGCTCCGGAAAGTTCAGCTTCAATGTGGGAAGCGAGTGTTGTTACTGCAACCGGACTTTCAGGGTCCCCTACGATGTAATCTCCGCTGATTACCGGCCAACCGTCTGCAGGAGCTTTTTTATCAGCCATGATATAATCCTCCTAATTTTGATATTTTAAAGTATATCTTAAAAATATTTAAATATTTTGTAACTTTATTTGGGTGAATGGTGGGACTACTTGCCATTTTTCAGCCTCAAGAATTTCATCACTTGTGAATACTTAAAATCGTGAAATCTCCTCGGCTGACATTCCGGATTCCAAAAGAGAAAGAATAATCATTATTTTACCTATCTTGACACCTTCCTCATAACCTTTCAGAAATCTTCTCTCACCATACTCCTCAATTAATGACATATTATCACAAATGTTTATTTTTAATTTCCAAAATTTCATCAAGAGGCATTTTAATCCTTTCAGAAATCTCCTCAGCAGACATACCAGACTTTAAAAAAGAGATAATTATATTTTCACTGCCCTGCACAATACCTTGCTCCCTACCTTGCTCAATACCTTGTGCAATTCCTTTCTGTTCTTTCCTTTCCCCATACTCATGTATCAAACTCATCTTATCACCTAACAAATCGCAAAATATATTTCTTAACTCCTCATCATCCATTGCTTATGATTGTAGCAGTGCATATATGATTTTCAAGAACATATTGCGAATTAACTGTTTTTTGGGGTTGCTGTGGGCGTGAAATTTGGTGTGGCAGGTGGTGTGGTTGTTTGAATTTTTGGTTAGAAATATAGCTCGGAAGGCTTTCCGATGTATTCGAAATCATCCTTGTTTTCCAGGTATTTTACACCGATGACCTTTTCGTCGCTGAATACTGTAACGACGCTCATTCCGTCATTGACATCGATTACAATGACTTTCCTTTTATCGCCGCTTGGAGCTTCAATCCTGATAATCTCATCGTTTTCAAGCAGTGTTGGCTCTTCAAATTCGTTTCCGACATCTGTTGAGTACCAGTGCTGCGGCAATTTGACTCTGATTCCTAAATCGTCTAAAATATCTTTAACATGCATTCTAAAAACTCCTTTTCATCTAGATTAAATTCTCTTTCAAACATTATTTAAAGATTTTGTCACTTTACACGGGTGTTGAGGGTTATACCAGGAAGTGAACCTTGCTTTTGTCAATATCATCAGGGCTGTGGGGAGCCGGAATGTCATCTGAGTGGCCAAGTGCCATGATTCCTGCAATCCTGTAATGCTCGTCGATCTTTAAGATGTCACGAACAACGCTTTCCGCATATACGCCATCCTTTTTTCTCATGTGAATCTGAACCCAGCAGCTTGCAAGTCCCAAATCGGTTGCGGCAAGATGAAGGTATGTGAGCGCAATTGATGAATCCTCACACCATGTGTCTGATATCATGGTGTCCGCAATGACAACGATAGCCTTGTCAGCGCCCCTTAAAAGTTCGGCACCGTGGTCCTTTGCCTCCGCAAGTGCGTCAAGAGTTTCACGCCTTTCAACTACCATGAAATTTATAGGCTTTCTGTTCATGCTGGAAGGAGCCAGAAGCCCTGCCTTGAGAACTTTATCAAGCTCATCCTTGGTGACCTTTTCATCTGTAAATTTTCTTGTTGACCTTCTTTTGAGTAATACGTCCATGAATTCCATGGTTAAAATTAGTTTTTTAAGACATAAAACATAATCGGTTGAAAGCTAGTAATAGGTGTCAAGCCTGCAGATTTCCTCATAGACCCTTTTTGAGTTGTTCCTGTCGATATGTTTAAAAAATATGTCCACCCTTTTCTGATAGACATCATCCATCACGCAGCCTTTGGCAACTATCCTGAAGATTTCCTTTTTTAGATCCTCATGGGTTCTGGCCACCGGTCCGAATCCATCCTCTTCATACTGGAAATATGCCTCATCGACATTGAAGTGGTAGTTTTTGTCAAACTGATAGTAAACGAGAGGCTTTTTCATGTATGCAAAGTCAAAGGCTATTGAAGAGTAGTCGGTTACAATCAGGGATGCATTGTTGAATGTCTCTGTGTAGTTTTCCAAATCCAGGTCAAATTTGACGTCAGGATGTCTGGTGAATGCATCGATGAACTTGTGCAGGTTTCTGTGGGGCTTGAATATTACATCATAGCCGTTTTCACGTGCAAAGTCCATAAGTTCGTCATCGGTTATCAGGTCATTGAACACCCTGTAGAAATTTGTCCTGACAAAGTCTGACGGTGAGAGCTGGTCAAGCTGGCGCCTCCATGACGGCATTATTACAATCTGCTTTTTGGCGTCATCTTCAAGACGGTCAAACCTTGGAAATCCGAGTGTTTTTATTATATCTGAGGAGTATCCGTAGTCAGGATTTTTAAACGATTCCCTTTCCCTGTCGGATACGCATGAAAGCATCACAAGAGGCTTGTCAAACTCGTTGAGCCATTCCGCCACATTGTCCTTAGTGACCCCATGCTGGAGAAATACAGTCTTTGATCTTGAAAGGCCTGCCAGGTGAGCGTAATTTCCCCAGAACGGATAGATTATGGAGTTGTCCGGATGGGAGGTTATGATGAACTCGCAGAACAGGGCATAGATTCTGTGCTTAAGTGACCTGTATGCAAGGACCTTGCCTATCTTTTTTACATCCTCGAACTGTTTTGAGGATTTGGTAAAACCTAAAATGCGCTTGAATCTTTGCCATCTTGAAGCTGTGAGATAATCATATTCGCTCTGATGAGCCTTGTCAAGGACAAAGTATGCATCGACCTTCTCGTCAATTGAGTTGACATACCTGAAAAGCTCAAGTGCGTTGTCTCCTGCTGCGTTCGGAAGGTCCATGAAAAGCCAGATATGCCTTTTTCTGTAAAATGGATATAAAATAAGATACATTAATCTTAGAGCCACCCCGGTTACCCAACCCTGTGAGCGACCTTTAAGCATGCTGATTATTGTTCTGATTTCAAGTTTAAAAGCAAACGGAACATGCTTTTCGACAATGAGAATTTCATTGCCGTTGACGATTGCAAGGTGGGATTTTGAAAGCTTGAATCTGGAAGTCCTGCTCAGTCTTGAGGTCTGTGAATACTCAATTTTCAATGGGACCTTTTCTGTCTTGAATGAGATTTTTGAGTTGTTTTTGAAAGGCAGTGTTGCCCTGAAACAGTGGTTGAAGCCGTAATTGAAGCCCAGGGAATAGTTGTCCCTTTGAGGATATCTGACATTTTCGGTTGGAATTTCCTCACCGTCAACCAGTGCGGTTATTTTGGTGTCCTCAGTGAAGTTTGTCAGGATTCCGTCAATTTTGACCTCATGGTCATTTAAAAATGTGAAATTGTCAATGAAAAGTGCGTTCAATTTGAAATTGTCATCGACATTTGTCTTGTCGTTTAGATAATCCCAGCCATGCCTTTTGATTAAAATCACATGAGCTTTCAGCGCTGCCGGAATTGATCTTTGATGCAGTATTACGTCCTCGTCAATGACTTGCAGGATTTCGATTATCTTGTCATACAATGTTTTGATTTCATCCTGACCCAGCAGGGTGTCGATTTTTCTAATCTCCACAATCCACTGAAGGTCATACATGAGCACGTGCTGGATGAACTTTGGAATCTCGCCAAGCTTTTGGTTTGTATATTCTATAAGATTGAGGAAATATTCGTCGATTCTTGATGTGAAATATGACTTTGTGGAAGCGGATGAGGTAATCAGAGAATTCTGGGTTCCGTCCTTTCTGTAATGGTATCTCGGCTTTGATAAAAATCCTATGACCGGATTTTCCAAAAGAAGCTGGTTTATCATAAGGGCATCTTCTGAAACCCTAAGATTTTCATTGAAAGAGAATTTCTTGAGCTTTTCGTACCTGAAGAATGCTGATGCTCCTGAAAGCTGAATGTATGACGGTGATGTGATTACATTAACGACCTGATTCTTTTCATATTTGAAATTCAGATTGTGTGGACCCCTTTTGACTCCAAAATAGTGAATTGGGATTGAAACCACATTGACTTCCCAATATTTCTCTAAAAATTTGTATGCTGCCTTGAATGCGTCTCTTGACATGACATCGTCACTGTCGCAGAAGTTGACGTATTTTGCATCGACATATTCGAGTCCACGGTTTCTGGAATAGGCCGATCCCATGTTTTTTTCATTAGTGATTAAGGTGATGTTTTCAGGCCAGAGCTCCCGATATCTTTCAAGAATTTCAAGTGTGGAGTCTGTACTTTTATCGTTTACTAAAATGAGCTGGATGTTTTTGCCGAAACCGAGAGTCTGATGGATTATTGAGTCAATCGCTTCCGATATATAGTCTTCCTTATTGTAAACAGCCATAACAACCGCAATCTTAAACGGCAAAATCACATCCTCCTTTACCATATATTAGTTGTGCATGCTATTTAAAAGATGTGTGAAAAATAATATTCACACAGTTTAATTCTTATTAGACACAATATAATACTGATTAGATTTCATCGTAGCTTTCAAGCGCCTCATCGATATGGGATACCAGATACCTGTAGGACGGCAGGAAGAAGAATCCGTCATCGTCTCCGACGCTTCCCTTATATAATCCCCAGCAGAACCAGTAAAATGAGCACAGCACTGCCTGAGCCCTTGCGTGGCGATGTTCAAGGTCTGTGAGCTTGCGTCCGTAATATGCCCCAAGTATCATTTCACGGATTTCCTCCGAATAGTCATATCTTGCTATGATGCATGAAATGTCGTTTAAAGGGTCATCTATTCCGGCATACTCCCAGTCGATTAAAAACAGTTCATTATTTGCTGTTGCAATATAGTTAGGCTCATAGACATCATTGTGGCTGATTACAAGCTCGATTGAGTATTTCTCCCTTTCCATTTCAACCAATGTATTGAGCCTTTCAACCTTTGCTATTATGTCCTTAAACTCATCGAAAAGATCCCCTTTTGTGGCTGAAGCTATCTTCATGAGCTTTTTGCCTTCACAGACATCATCGAAAATCTTGACCTCATCAGATAGAGGTATGCTGTGGGTCCTGTGGATGTATTCCATTCCCATCCTCAGCTGGCCCTCATTTTTTAGAAAATCGCATTCGACAATGTCCCTGACAAAGTATGACAGTTTCCAGCCTGAAGGGTCCATATATATTACTGACTTGTCGATTCCCACTTCCTTGGCTTTCCTTTGAACGTAAAGTTCAGACTGCCTGTCAATGAGATTGTCAGCAGTCCCTCCGGGATGTCTGTAGATGTAAGGGATATCCTTGATTGTGAACTTGAATGAGACATTGGTAAGACCCGCTTGTACAATCTCGATGTCCTTTATTTCATTTGGATGTGCGTCCAGAGTGTTGCAGATGTTGCTTATGATTTTGGAGTCGACATTTAAAAGGAAATCTGAATCGAACTGCCTTAAATCCTCAATGCTTTCAAATTCCAGGAGATTTGAACTGTCTCCTGATTTCATGTTCAGTGTCAGGTCCCTGATATGGTATGCGTAGAACTCCTCCCAGCTCATGTTGGAAATTCCAAAGTCATTGATTTCATTTTCCAGAAGTTCCCTGAAGCGTTCAGAAAAGCTTTCGTTGAAATATGCCGGACCGGTCATTGCCATCTTGTCTGAGCCCCCCACATAGCATCCGGTAATGACGTTGCTGTTTGAATAGTCAACTGAAAATTCGCGGAAGTTTCCTTCAAAGTATGCGCAGTACCTGTATGCGATATTGTCGTCGTTGCCGTCAAGGAAGGGATTTTCCAAAAAGTAATGGTCGGCGCAGCAGACAAAAGTGTTGTCAAGGTATTCGCTTGCGGAGTAAAGAGATGAGACGTTTCCGTCGGTTCCGAAGGTGTTGTTGACAATCAGGTGCACCTGACTGTATTTCTGCTCAAGATAGAAGAACTTCTCCTTCATGTATCCGACAACAATATACACATCACTGACACCCGCTTCAAGCAGCTGCTCAATCTGCCTTTCTATTAAAACCTCATTCCTGACAATGAATAGTCCCTTAGGCTTTTCATAGGTAAAAGGAGCAAATTGAGTGGATTTGCCTGCAGCGAGAATAATTGCATTCTTATCCAAACTTAACACATCCTAAAGTATACTTAAATATACATTGTTTTTTGAAATATTTATAGTACATCAATAGTTAAAAAATAGCGGAAAGTTTGCCTGACGGCAAACCTGAAAATTATAATTTTTTGGCAATGATACGGATAACATAAGGATTATCATCCTTGTATACGGCCAAATCATTGTCTTCAATCTTGAATAGAATCTCAAAGCCTCTGGATTCAAGTTTTTCAATGATTTTGTCAAGATCCATGTATCTTCTGTAATGGGTGGTGAAGTTTTCGGTTTCACTCAATGCCTCACCCTGCTTAAACATAGGGTCTTTAAGGCTTCTTGCCTCAAGCAAAAAGCAGGCATCCTTGTTTAATTTGTCTGCAATCCAGTCAAGGGTTCTGTCCTCCTTGGCTTCCTCAATGGAGTGGAAAGTGAATCTGGAGTACACGTAGTCAAAATCATTGTTTATGACAAGGTCATTTGTGCTTTCGGCCAGGTTTGTGAAATCGTCACAGACAAAATCGATGTTGTCATTCCTGTAGTTTTCATTTAAAAAATCGATTTCATCATCGATTTGGTCAACTGCAACAACTTTTATGTTGTTATTTGAAAAAAATATGCTGTCTCTTCCGTTACCGCAACCGAGCTCAATTAACCTTTTGTTTTCATCCAATTTAGGCAAGATAAACTCAGCAAAAGTGGATGCGCCTGTTGGCTTTGAATGTGTTGAGTAATACTCGGTCCAGTATTTCTTGTCATCCATAATATCTCTCCTAATTTTTTGAAACAATTATGAATATTAATATATAAAAAAAAGTAAATAAAAGTGTTGTTTTAAAACAAAAAAAAGTAAAAAGATGATAATTTAGTCGTTTGCCAAATTATCGAAGTATCCTTGTATGAATACTACTGGGGTTCCCTTATCTCCGGAACCGCTTGTTAAGTCACAAAGTGAACCGATGAGGTCAGTGAGTACCCTAGGAGTGGTTCCTTCGGTAATCATTTGACCGGTAAGGTCCTTGTCCTTGTTTCTGATTTCTTCCTTGATTGCCTCTTTTAATTCGTCTCCTCTTAAATCTGCAAACTCATTGTCTGAAACGTATTTGAGCTTGATTTCATTAGGAGTTCCGATAAGACCATCGGTGTGTGCCGGTGAAACGACAGGGTCAGCCAGTTCCCAAATCTTTCCAACAGGATCCTTGAATGCACCGTCACCGTAGACCATAACTTCAATCTGTTTTCCGGTTAGGTCAATGAGTCTTTTTTGAACTTCCCTTACCAGCTCGTCACCGGTGTTCGGGAAGAGTTTCAGTTTTTCTTCAGTAGCCTTGTTTGAACCTAAAAGGCCATATTTCGGATTGTATCCTGAACCGTCTACAGGTTCTGTTAGGATTTGATGTAATCCATAAACGTTAGCTCCAAGGTCTTTTAAAAGAGCAACGGTCTTGTCCCTTGTGTGAATGTCACAGGTTAAAACGTCTTCAGTATAGTCAAGGATTGTTTTTACATCGTTTGAGAATACGAACTCAACTTCACAGTCTTCGCTTTCAATGAGTTCACGGTAAAAGTCAATCATGTTTATTCCGGTGAATGGGTGAATCCATGAACCGAATGTCTTTTTGTAATCATCTTCTGAAATTACGCTTCCGAGGTGGAATTCGCTTTCAGCTAATAATTCTTCATCCAAGATTCCGTTTCCTACTTCATCTGCAGGAAAAGTGGTTTGAAGAACAATCTTGTCCATTCCTCTTGCAATACCTTTTAAAACAATTGAAAATCTGTTTCTGCTTAAAATAGGGTTTACTACCCCAATGCTTTTTGATGGGAATTTATCCTGTAAGTCTTTTGCAACATCGTCAACAGTTACATAATTTCCTTCTGAAATTCCGACAACTGCTTCAGTGATTGCGACAACGTCCTTGTCTTTAAATTCAAATCCTTCGCTTTCTTTTGCATTCATTAATGAATCTACAACTATAGTGGCCAAATCGTCGTTTTCTTTAATAATAGGTGTTCTTATACCACGTACAACAGTACCAACACATCTCATAATTAATTCTCCCTATAAGAGTAAATGCCG
>NZ_CAMJCX010000026.1 GCF_946404245.1 uncultured Methanobrevibacter sp. | reverse complement strand
CATCTTCCGGTATCTTTTTGTTCAAAGAGACCTTGTTTGGATGAAATGTTTTTCATTACAGTGTTTCCTTGAGGAGCTAAATCAATAGATTTAGATGGAACAATGTTAGTTACAGTAATGTTGTCAGTTCCGTTTTCCATAACTACAACTGCATATTCACTTTCAACACCAAAGAAACTGCCTGTTTGGTTTGATTTAGCTAAACTATCATTAATTGTGAATCCTTCAGGATTGTTAATGGAAGCTGCACAAACCATACCTATTGTACAAAGTGCTATGAACACTACGCTTATTGCTAATATTTTTTTCATATCCATAATATCATCCTATTTTATAACAATAATTATATATTGTCAATATAATATTAGACTTCATATAATATAAAATCTTTTGAACATCTTGCAAATTTGAGAAACCTGCAAGGCCTTGGCAATGAATCACTTTGATTTACACTCATGGCATTTCAGTGATACATTTGACCGGAATAAGTATAAATTCGGATAAATTTATGAAAAATGAAAAAAGAAGAAATTAAAAAGAAAATCAAAATAAATAATATAATAAAAAGTAAAATAAATTTTACCTAAAATTCTTTTTGTTTTTTTAAACAGAAGTTCATCTTATTTTATAAGAATTAAAAATGATTCACTTTATTTTTGCAGGATATTTGATTGCATTTTTCTCCATCTTATTATATATTATCTTCTTAATGTCAAAGTCCATTGCATCAGCCATGTAGATGCAGTATATCAATACGTCTGCAAGCTCGTCTGCAACTTCACCGTCATCATATTCCTTTCCCCACTGAAAATGTTCCAGAAGTTCTGCAGCTTCAATGGATATTGATTTTGCAAGGTTTTCGGGAGTGTGGAATTTCTTCCAGTCACGCTCTGACTGAAAATCTATCAAATCATCAATTAACTTTTCCATTATATCACTTTTTGAATTTTCTTGAATCCAGCTTCAGGTTCCTGTAGGCCAAATCAGAGTCTGTTTCCCTCCACTCAAGATTTTGCCCCAAAACCTTTTTTCTAAGCACTTCCAATGAGTGGGATTTCAAATCGGATCCCCTATAATGCCACATGCCATCCTTTTTATAGACATTCAAAAATCCTGTGAGATTGTTTTTGTCTGCTTCAAGGGACTTTTTGGCAAGGGATTCATCAAGAACGCTCCACTTGAGACCATAGAGATTTACAAGAAGCTCCAAGCCCTTAAGTGTTGGTGCCTTGAGAGTCTTTTCGCCGAACTGATACTCCCAGCTCATGTCATCCAACAGATATACGTTCATGAACCCTGAGAATTTCATGAGTATAGTATAGTTTTGAAAAAATATAAGCTTTTCACATTAACATTTCCTGGTCAAAATCAACCACCAATATAATCAAAGAAATGATTCATTAAAATTACATACAATATATTTTTTACTAATTTAATCAAATAGCATTTTAAAATGATAAAAATTAGTGAGAAAAGATAGGAATTGAAATATGTTAATCTACATTTCAAGCAAACTTTTTAAAAGAAATTCACAATTTTTCGATGAGGGATTCTATTTCGGAAGCGTCCAGATTTAACTTTCCCAATACCTCAAGCTTCAAATCCAGGGCTCGTCTGTAATCGTCATCCACCTTAAAGTGATTGGCTAAAAACTCATCTACACAATCCAGGGCCAGGTCATTTTCCCCTGCATCATGCAGTTTAGAGGCTTTCAGGAGCAGCTGCCTTTTTGAGATATCCAATGCCTTTTTAAGGTATTGCGTATCGGAATATATTCCAAGATAGAAATACGCATAGTCATTCGGCTTGACGGATACTGACTGGGTGAACACTTCAACGGCTTTTTCAGTCATTTGAAGCTTAACCAATGCAGTGGCCTTCTTGTTTAGAAGTTTTGAGAGTATCTTTGTCTTGAATCTGGTCGGGTTTTCCAATGCCCTGTCATAGCTTTCAAGAGCATTTTTGAAATCTCCCTTTGCAAAATACTCATCGCCTGCATAGATGTTTTGCTTGATTTTTGGAAAGCTGTCCCTCTCCTCGGATGATTTTTTCAAAAGAAGCTTGTGATATTCCACATCCTTTAAACTGCCGTCACAGCGCACAGCCCTCTTATAATGTCTTAATGACTTAACGAAATGTCCCTGCCCAAAAATAGCTTTTGACTTAAAAAAGAGCGCTTCGCCATATTCCGGATCATAGTAGAGAACATCATCCAAAAGGGAGATGGCCTTGCCGTACTTATCATTGCCTAACAAATCCTTTGCATCATCCAAAGTGTTTTTTATCTCAATTTCCTTTAAAAGATGTGCCTGCAATGAATAAGGATTCAGATTTGAAAAATTAATTCTTTTAATGAAATTGTCATCAGGACCTATCCATGATGTGGCGAGGTCTCCAACTGCAAATTTCAGCTGATTTTCATTTATAAAAACTGTCAGGTTAAAATCATATGAAATCTTGCCATCCTCTTTTGAGGATATGCGGCTTTCGGGAATGTCAAGTAAAGTCATTGTTAATATATTAAAAAAAGATAAAATAAAAAGATTATGTTTCATCATCCTTGTGTGAACACTGCTTTTGAAGTTCACTTAAGGCCCTGATGAATTCATCACGGTCCTCAAATATCCAAATTCCTTCCTTTTTCATGGTATCAGTATTATATTATTACCATTTAACCGCAAGAAAAAAATTAAGTGAAAATAGGAGTTGAAAAAATGAACAAAAAAACTCACGGTTAAATGGCTGTCAGCATGATTATACGAACATCTTCTCAATCATTGATGTCGGTCGTGTATTTCTCCTTAACACCTTGTCCTGCATTTCCCTTTTCTTTTTGATCTCATCCCTGACGGACAACCCCTTGAATCGGGAGTCCTTCTCAGGTTTCTTATAAGTCCTGACCACTTTTGAAACTATGCGTCTAGGTTTTTGAGCGGTGTCATCCCTTAAGGTTTTTTCAGCCATTTCCTCATCAAATATATACCAGATGTGGCCGCTCTGGCGGACCTTGGCTTCAAGCTCTTCGAGAGACCTTGCATATATCACATTGGAGTATTTGTACCTGTTTTCTATCAGGTTCAAATAGCTCCAGTTATATGCGCCCTTACTGTTTTTGATCACACCGAAATAGCCTGTGTTGTTATTCCTTCTCACCCACCTCAGCTGGCCTCTCATTTTATTGACCAGATTTTCAATGATAGCTATCTCATCATCGCTCCTGTGCCTTAAGGCATCTGCAATGTCAAAAGTGTTATTGTCTATCCTGGCTAGAATTTCAGCATTTAAAACGCTTTCAATAGCCTGCTTGTATTCGGAATGGATAAAAGGAGATTGGAAGTATCTCCTTATGGCACTGTCACTTTCATTAGAAAACATGTTAGTAAAATTCATGGTATCACCTGGTTATTCCCATACATTTTCAACTTCATATTGGTGATTTTCACTACTCTGAGAGCCCATATTGTTATGTTCCTGCCTGAACTGCCATGGATATTTCTTATCGGCTGCCATGACGGCAAGTTCCTCGAGAGTGTCGGCTTTAAGGATAACCTGATTTCCTTTCTCGCTGAAAAGGTAGAGATACTCGTCACCATGTCTGAATACGTTCAGCATGTCAGTTGAGTAATCCCCAGGTTCTCCGCCGTCCAGTTCAGTTCCGCAGATTCTGCAGTATCTAAAGTTGTCCCTCAGTTCTTTTCCACAGTTAGTGCATTCAATCAAACTATCACTCCCTTAAATTAACATGTTTCCAAACAGTACGCATACCATCAAATATCCTATAAGACCTACAAATTTTACGGTTTCCTTTAAGTTTAACACATTTACCTCCTTAGTGAATACTCATCAAATACATACCAGATTCTGTTTTGACTTAGGACAATTTCTTTAAGTTTTTTCAGGCTTCCTGCCTTGATTATAACGCCATATTCATCATAACACCACACGCCATTGCAGTAACTGACCCTGAATATTCCTGTGCTGTTGTTTTTGTAATTGTCCATCAGCTCGACAGTCAATGTACGTTCGAAATGCATCAAAACGCATTTTAGTTCCTTATCCTTAACATGTCCCAAATCAAGGACACCCCAATCGATTGCTTCCAATGTATCCCTTGTAAGAAATTCCAATATCTCATCCGAATATTTAATAAAACTCATTTAAACCTCACAATATCAATAAAATTTAACAGCGATAAAAATCAGCATTCAAAAATGAATTTTACCACCTCCCTGTGAATGCAAATGAGCATAATTAAATTGAATCAAGAAACTCTCCTATCAATGTGATTATGAACATGTTCAACGGATTTTCTAGTGACATGAATGTCTCGTTGCAGTTTGTAGATCCGAACTCCGCAAAGTACGGGGTCTGTCCGCAGCCTCCGTCGATTGTGGCTCCAAGGATTATCTTATCCGGAATTATCTTTATCCCATAATCGGCCATCTCGACGACCTGAACGCTGTCAAGTTCATTTGTTGTAAATGAAAATGTCCTGCCAGCCATTTCTATTTCAAAATTAGCCTGGGATGCAGTTTGTTCACCTGTCAGGTAGCATATCCTCAAATAAACTCCGTTTTCATGGATTTTCCTTTCGATGAATTCGAAAAATCCGTCGTCCATTTCATCATATGTGTATTTCTCATCAGCCTCACCGGCATATGTCGGCATGTAATTATTGGCTGAAAGCTCATCCACAAAGAAATGAAACTCAGGATGGTTGTTTATTGCCTTTTCGACAGTTCTTCTCACATTGATATCGTTTTTTCTTATTATTTCCATGCTTTTTCCTCTAAATGATGATGATTTAATATTCAGTGCCTGGTTTGGCTAAATGCCTGCACTTAAAGCTTATATAAATTCAATGACAATGATTGTAAGCAGCTGTTTTAGGGATAGGCGTTTAATATGATTAGTATTTTTAAACAAAACAGCTACTTATGAGAATATCAATAGTTGCTTAGAGGTGAAAATGATTTTAAGTTTGATAGCTAAGCAACTATATGAGCTTAAATTATTACTACGCTCCATGCAGTAGTTATTTTTACTTGTGGCATTATTATCAACTCCTTTCAATGAAAGTTCGTATAGAGTCAGATTGCTTCGATATAATGGTGTGGTTAAGTTATATCTATAATTTTAGTTGCAGTTTTATATTAGTCTTCAGGTAGTATTTAAAGGTTTTGGTTTTTAGGTCTATTTTGCAATGAATTTGTAAAATATTCATGATTTAAAAAAAATATCTATAGCTCCAATGGAGGTGAATTTCTAAGTGCTTCAATTTGTTCGAGAATTATTTTTGAATCCCTTTGGACATTATTAAGATTTTCATTGAAATAATCAAAACCTAATATCCAGTCATAATCGGCATTATTTCTAAGCTCTTTCAACTGAATTAATTTTTCACCTATGGATGCTTCAGTGTCATCACAGGAATTGATTAACCTATCACAAATTCGTTTATGGATGTTAAATCCATTAATAAATTCTGTTTCATTCATTGTTTCAACAAGATATCTGCGAACACAACATAAACCCGAATAATAATATCTACTGATTCCTGAACGAATATTAGCTTCAGAAGGAATATTAATAAGATAATCGCCAACATCATAATAGTGTGAAAAATCAAACATTTTTAACACCTGCCTGAATAGCAAACTCCGACAATACACCATATTTCCTCCTAAATGGCCTTAAATTTTTTCTGACATATTCAATTTCTTCACTTACACCATTCTGAAATCTTTTAGAGGAAACATAAATCCTTAAAACCAAATGATTGCAACTCTCACATTCCGGATCATAAACCATTTCAAGCGAATATTGATTATTGTAAAATGACTGTTTCAAGTAAGGCTTAACTTCATCCAACAAAACAAATATTCCCGTGTGGTTTTTTAAGAAATCCTTTATCTCATTTGGAGATTTCATCTCATAATACTCACCTAGAGCATCAAACTTTTCATCAAAAGTCAAACTTTCATCCATATAAACCTCCTGTCAAGTCTCATTTGAACTCAACAAAATAGTATTTATTCCTATCAATATAAATAGCTTTCCAAATAACTCCAAACAATATTTCAAGCCCAAAACAATATTTATTTAGAAATGTGAAAATGCACAATAATGATTATGTAAAAAATAGTATAAAAAATAGTCAGTTTCAAATGAGAGCAATTTTACAGAATGAAAGCAATTTTAAAAAAATAGTATAAAGAGAGTTTACAACTCTCCCCTTTCGCGTCTTTCGTCCAATAGCTTGAGACCTAAATCCCCTAACTTGTATTTCTGGATTTTTCCACTGGTAGTGAGAGGGAATTCATCCACAAAGAACACGTATTTAGGAACTTTATAACGTGCAATGGAGCCTATACAGAAGTCACGAATGTCAGCTTCGGTAATCTCATCGAATCCGTCTTCCTTGATGATGAAAGCTCCAACGATTTCACCGTATTTTTCATCAGGAATTCCGGCAACCTGAACGTCCTGTACGCATTCATGGGTAAATAGGAACTCTTCGATTTCACGAGGATAGATGTTTTCCCCACCCCTGATGATCATATCCTTGATACGGCCGACAATGGAGTAGTATCCGTCCTCATCCACTGTTGCAAGGTCTCCGGAGTGAAGCCATCCGTCAGGCTCGATTGTCTCAGCGGTCTTTTCAGGCATGTTATAGTAACCTTTCATTACATTGAAACCTCGGCACATGATTTCTCCAGTTTCGCCGACGCCCACTTCCTCACCGGTTTCAGGGTCAACGATTTTAACTTCAATGTTCGGGAACTTACGTCCTACGGTGTTGATTTTTTTCTCAAATGAGTCTGCAGCATTGGTTTGGGTAAATCCTGGTGCAGCCTCTGTAAGACCGTATACGCTGGTAATCTCCTTCATGTTCATCTTTTCGATTGCATCCTTCATTGTCTCGACAGGGCATGTTGAACCCGCCATGATACCTGTCCTTAAGGAGGACATGTCGAACATGTCGAACATAGGGTGGTTCATCATACCGATAAACATTGTAGGAACACCGTAGATTGAAGTACACTTTTCCTTCTGGATTGAGGATATTGCAAGAAGTGGGTCGTATTCCTCAAGCACAACCATGGTGGATCCGTGAGTAATTACTGCCATTA
The DNA here is from genome assembly GCF_946404245.1 of uncultured Methanobrevibacter sp. Lineage (GTDB taxonomy): Archaea > Methanobacteriota > Methanobacteria > Methanobacteriales > Methanobacteriaceae > Methanocatella. The sequence goes on along the minus strand of NZ_CAMJCX010000026.1, from coordinate 16,639 downwards.
CACCTAAAACTGTACCGAAACAATGGAAAAGAGGCACCTGGAGAAGAAGCCTGTCCTTATTTGTGTAGTTCATGTTTTCCCCAATGTAGTAACCGTCGTTTACAATGTTACGGCTTGTAAGCATTACGCCTTTAGGAAAACCTTCTGTTCCTGAGGTGTACTGCATGTTGATTACGTCATGCTGTGTAACCGCATCCTTCACCTTCTGGTATTCATCATCGTCATAGTTCATTCCTAAAAGAAGGAGCTCGTTAGTGTTGTACATTCCCCTGTGCTTTTCCTGACCAACGTGGAATATGAATTTCAATCTAGGGAATTTCTCAGCGACAAGATGGCCTCTTGCACATGTTTTGAGTTCAGGCACAAGCTCGTTGATAATGTCGAAATAGCTTGTATCCCTGAATGCGTCTGTCATTGCAAGCGCCTTCATGTCTGACTGCTTGAGAACGTATTCAAGCTCATGGGCCTGGTATGCTGTGTTTACTGTAACGATTGTCGCACCTATCTTTGCGGTTGCAAACATGTAGGTAAGCCATTCAGGAACGTTTTTAGCCCATATTCCTACATGGTCTCCCTTTTCAATTCCAATTGCAAGCATTCCTTTTGCAAGGTTGTCTACTCTTTCGTCAAATTCTTTATATGTAAATCTTAAGTTTCTGTCCGGATAAACGATAAATTCATGATCTGGCTGTTTTTCAACCATTGATTCGAAAAATTTTCCAAGCGGTAATTCTGTAAATAGTTCACTCATACTTTCACCTCATTAATTAATCCTATAAAATAACTAATACCAAATGCAAATCATAAATGCAATCCCAATTGCAATGTTTCAAAGTTAAAATCCAAACTAGCTGTGTGATACCTGTCGATATTTGGTTTGAAAGTTATTTTATTCATTTTATTCACCTCAGTATGGAGTGTATAATACAGCTAATATTTTAGCGGCGTTTTCGCCTGTTGCGTGTAAGTGGTGAGGAACTGCTGAGTCATAAAAGATGGTGTCGCCTTCGCCTATTACAAAGGAATCCTTACCGTAGATGACTTCAATTTCACCTTCAAGCACATAGATGAATTCTTCCCCTTCGTGTGAGGAAAGCTCCTTTTCTCCAGGTTCATATTCAATGTCAATGAGGAAAGGGTCTATGTTTCTGTCTATTTTACCTGCACCTAATGAGTGGAACTCGAGGTTGGTAGCGTTTGTAACGTCTTCACGACCGGAGAAATAAAGTGAGTTTTCGGTTTTTCCTCCACGGGTCACTACAGGTCCAAGCTCAGGTGTGTCGTCCAGAAATGTTCCGAGTCTTACTCCTAACGCTCTTGCCATTTTTGTTAATGGAGTGAGTGATGGAATAACTTCTCCAGCTTCCATAGCTTCAAGTACTTCCTGTTTTACGCCACTTCTTTCGGCGAGGTCTTCTATAGACATGTCCTGTCTAGCTCTAATGTCTTTTATCTTTTTTGCAAAATCTTCGTTTGTCATATTTTTCACACAATTTTTGAATTTTATACTTAAAACAATTTAAGTATTTATAATTATATTTAATAAGATATTTAAAAGTAACTTAAAAATAAGGTATTTTTGTTTAGTTTAGAGCTTAAAAAAAATATATGGTAGTACAGAAGTGTTCAATTTAGATTATCCATAGGCAAGAAGTAATATATTCCTTACCTATGAATTTTAACGCACCACAGTCAAACTCAAAAAAACAGTTTTTTGAATTTAGGGCAATTGCCCCAATAAAATCATTGACATTTAAAATATTTAAATCAGTCAGTTTCAAATGACTGCAATTTTACATGTCCATACAATATTTTCTTTAAATTGCAAATAAACTATAATACAATGTTAAAAAAAGATTTAAATCAAAAACCAGTCTTCATCATGAAATTTTATTGAATCAAATAAATTGATTTAAAATGGTAAAAATGACCTTAAATCAAAGAAAAAATACATATATGAGCTTAAATAATCTAGTAATGTAAAGAATAACCATCTTTACAAAATCATCAGAAAAAACTACATTAGTTTCCGTATAGAAGTAAAATTATGTATGGGGTTGGATTTTCCAGTCCCATACCAAAAATAGTTACATCTTTTCCTTGCACATGTCCCATATATCCATGGTGTTTCCATCCAGGTCCATAAGGGCATCTGCCTTAATGAAAAATTCATCCGCCTTCTGATAGTCTTCCATGTCACAATAGGTCAGCGCCTTTCCAAGCAATGCTTCTGCTGATGCTTCATCAACTTTCAGGACAGAGTCATAGACATCTATTGCATCATCAAATTCACAGGATAACCTGTTGGCCTCAGCAATACCAAGCCTTGCATCAAGATCATCATCATGAATTGCCAATACTGAGATGAACTCCTCGATAGCGTCATCATATCTTTTGAGATTGATGAGTGCACGGGCTTTCAGGAAGTGTGCCTCAGGATTAGGACTGTAGACGTCAATCGCCTTGTCACACAGCTCAACGACCCTTGTATTTGACCTGTAGGAATCTTCTTTTTCAAGTTTCCTTCTTGCCTTTCTGATATATACCTCATCACGGTTCAGGTATGCCTTGGTGTTTTTAGAGAATTCCTTAATCTCTTCCGGAAGGTCATCCTTATTAATTACCTGATCTTTAAACTGTGATATCTCATCGAATACATCATCAATCTGATTGATTGCCTGTTCGCTGAATTCTTCCAAATCAATTTCATCAATTTTCTGTTTAAATTCGGTTGAATCCAAATCCCTTAAGATTTCTGATGCCTCATCCTTTAAAAAATCAATACTGTCTGAAATATTCTGCAACAAACTGGATTCAAAGTAAACCCTATCTGTTTTTCTTTGGTTAACATCAACGTCTTCCCAGTCTTTATCTTTCACAATATCAACTCCCAATATGAGTTAATTATTGATTATAGAAAGAAGTATTTAAATGTTATCATAGTCAAACATTGACGAAAACATTTAAAAACGATATAAATCAGCCAGATTTAATTAAAATAATGAATTATAACTTTTTAGAAAATTTATAATAGAAACTTGCAATATCTGATTTGAGAAGCCATTTTCACCATCGGTTCAAATAAAAATATATGACTTTGCAAAAGTAAATTTTTTTAGGATACATGAAACAGAACATACATTATTGTTTTTTCGATAATTTAAAATTATGAAAAGAAAGTATCATTAAAATTAGTTGCAAAACAAAAAGCATCTAAATAAATCATCAAATTTTTAAAATAAAAAAGAAAAAAATAGAGGGTGAAACTCTATTTTTTAATTGTTATTGTACTTTTAGCACTGACAGTGTATTTGGCATTACCGGAAGAAATTACAACTTTATGTTTACCAACCTTTAAGGATTTTATATTTAACTGAGCAACACCCTTTTTATTGGTTTTGAGGTTGTAAGTTTTGTATTTTTTACCTGTGTAGACTTTTACCTTAATCTTAAGGCCTTTAACTACTTTTTTGGATGCCTTGTTTTTGACTGTTACTTTAAAGTATTTGGTCTTTTTAACCTTTGCAGTTACTTTTGGTGCTTTAACTGTTGTTTTAGCTTTAGCCACTTTAATTGAGGAAGTTGTCTTTTTAACATCATAGGCAGTGTTGGAGGAGGTGATTTCAACTTTATGTGTGCCTATAGCTAATGCTGATGCAGCTTTAAAGGTTGCAACACCTTTGGAATTGGTTGTTGCATAATAGTTTTTAGAGGCTTTGCCGGTGAATACTTTTAAAGTAAGTTTCAATCCAGTAACAGGTTTCTTATCAGAATCCAAAACTGTAATGGTAAATGCCTTTTCAGAGTTGTAAGTAGTGGACAATGCCTTGGCAGTTACAGTTGTTTTGACAGGAGCCTTTTGAGCGGTCACAATCATCTGATGCAATGCCAATATTGTGGATCCGGTAGCGACAAATGAGATATCATTTGAATCTTTAAGGACATCAGTTATGTTTGCAACATATAAATCAGTGGTTTTACTGGTTCCGTTCCAAACGTTTTCTGCCAATTTGCCGTTGACAATTATGTTACCTTCACCGCTTTGTGCACCTGATGCAAATACATAAAGTGCGGCATCGGTGACATCCTTTGATATGACATCGATTTTTGAGTTTGCAGCGGCAACTCTTCCGGCATTGTTGTTGGAGTTGGCAAGTAAATCCGCACCGTTAACAATATATGCATGATATATGAATTTGCTGTCGGCATCATCATATGCATAAATTAGGGTACTTGGATAAATTGTAGGGGTCGGATTGATTTTGGACAATTCGAAAGTGTTGTTTCCGTTTAAAATCAATTCGCTTACATCATATACCAAAACACCATAACCATATTTGCCGTAGCTGCCCAAGTTGGATTGATCCCTATAGAATGCAAAAGGTGTGAGAGTTACATTGTTAAAGTTTACATTGAACATTGTTTCATTTTCAATGTAGGTTTTTCCATTAAACCAGTTATAAGGAACATAGACAAATCCCTTAACGATACTGGAATTGTTATCAAGGTTTACAGTCCAAACTTCAGTAGTGCCGGTAGCTCCGCTTTTATATGAGCTTTCAGATTTAGTATCAACTACAATGCCGCCGGTAAATTCTATGTCAATGACTTCATCAAATCCGCCTACGTTATAGGCAAGGTCTTTTCCTAAATTACCGTTGTACAAAACAGGAACTGTCTTGTTTGCACTTGCAACATCAATGCCGTTTAATTTAACATTAACTGCATAAACCACATTGGCATTGTTTGCACCGCTGACAGTTGTCTCATCAATTGCTCTAACGGTAGGGTCAGTTAATAAGATAGCAGTTATATTTTCACCGTCAAGGTCAATTTCACTGCTGTTTACAACTTTGCCGTCAGCCAATAGTTCAATTAAATATTTGCCTGCCTTACTGGATGTTGCAGTAACGGTTATTGTATTGTTTGTACCTGCATAACAGGTATTTGAATACTCTGTGGCAAGAGACACGTCAACCATTATTTGAGAGTTTACTTTTAAAACTGACAATACATTTTTCAATGACGAATATGAACTGGTTCCAACATTCATTGAGACAAATTCTGTATCATAGCCCGCTTTAATCTTGTCAGTTACATCCCAGCAGTTGTATTGATAGTAATTGCCTGCACTGTGGTTTTTAGCATCGCCTATCAATTCATCATTTATTTTGAAGCTTCCGTCAGCACTTGAAAGAGCGACATTGATTAAATCAGCGGCATAGATTTTGGCCAGATCTTTTGTAGCGAAAGCAGTTGTGATATTGGTTTTTGTCCATTTTTGAGTAGAATCCACCCAATAATTAATCACATCACTGTCGCCGTCATCATATGCTAAAACCAATGCAATCAATTTTATTCTGCCGTCAAAGGTTTTATTATCCATTTTGAAAGTATCAACCTTAAGAACTATTGAAGAACCATTCAAACCCTTTATTGAATCTGTGATGTCATAATGCATTTGATAGTCTGAGTAACATTTGTCAGTGTGATTATTTACAGTATAAATAGTTCCGTCTGTTGTTCCATATTCTATCCACAATTCTTCACTAGCTATTTGATTTTCACCATTTTCGGTTTTTAAACTAACGTTTGCGTTAGCTCCATGAGTGTTTTTAGCGCTTCCGCCATAGACATTTACATAAACATCTGCACTTTTGATGTCCTTGGCATCGGCAGGTATGTCATATGCAAGTTCACCGCTTGTAGTCCATGGGTTTACAGTCACCACATCAACATCCCCGGACACCTGTCCGGAATCAGTTGTCTGTAGATCATCTGCACAAACAGCGCTAAGGGAGAAAACCATCATGAAAATCAAAACAAATAAAAAAATAAATGATTTACTTTTCATAATATCCCATGAATTAATTTTAAAGGGATTATACCAATCTAATATAATATCCCCAATTTAAATGAAGTAGTAATACAAATATAAAGATTTTCTTATTACGATTTTTAAAATAAAGCTATTAAAAGTATTACTTTCGCCAAAACGTAATACAAAACAATGAAAAAAATAAAAAAAAGTAATAAAAATTAGAAGTAATGAAAAATAAAAGGTAATACTTTATAAAAAATATATATTATCCTTCAACCATTATCAGCTTGCCCGTCGACGGATCCTTATACACCTTACCCATTTCCATATAGCCCTGACCTGAGCTTTGAGATGACTCGGGAGTATCATTCAATACCTGGCCTTCAGTAACTTCAGTTATGTTGGCAGGTGCCTGCTGAACTGCCTGTGACTGTTCATGAGAGGTATCCTGAAAAACAACACTTTGCATATTCCAGCTGATTACAACAAATATCAAAAAGCCGACCGCTATAACAAGCATTGCATCGACAAGATTTGAAGTTCCGGCCATCGGATCCTCTTCACCTTCCGAAAATCTTTTCTTGCACTTTCGCCTGACCATGAGCAAAACTCCCCATCAGCGGTTTAACTTGTCAAGTAGTGCGTCACATAGCGCATCAAGATTTGACAGGTCCTCTTCATACCATCTTCGTCTGATTTTTGAGACAAAATAACCGACAGCTCCTGCACCAATACCAACAACTGTTGTATCGAATGCAACGATGATTGCGTTTGCCAACGTGTTCACGTCTCCTGCACCCAATGCCGCAAGACCCGGACCCATCGGTATCAATGTACCCATCAAACCCAGTGTAGGTCCGATACGGGTTACGATATCTGTTCTCTCAATGCTTTTTCCAAGCTTTGTCTCTTCAAATTCTATCAGTTTTCTGGCCAAAGTTTCACGTGTATCTGAGGTTAGGGAATCAGCACGCAGTATTTTTACCAGAATGACCTTCTGATTTTCATAAAGCCTTGCATTTTTAATCACGTTCATCAATGCTTCAGGTGATGTGGCATTTGAAATGGAATAGATTAATTTCTCCAGGGCATCCGGAGTTATCTTTTTTCTTGACGTATACTCAGCCACCAGACTGCCCAGCGTTACAATTGCAAAGAATGCAAAGATTACAAGAAATATGATTACCGGAATCTGCAGGCTCTGTGCAATCATGTTCAATCCAGAGGTTAAGATTTCACTTCCAGGAACTGTTGTCACCATATAGCATCACCTAATCCAAATAACTGTTGTTCTTGAAGTAAAATCCGCCTAAAAACATTATCATCAGCATCAAACCCAATACCGCCAGAATGTATTCAGGAGATTGGACAGATATTGCATCCATAGGGTTTTGAATCAGTGCGGTTATATTCGGCAGGAACAATGCGGACAAAAGGAAATATACTCCCAAAAAGAACATGAAGTTTCCCAAAACTATCGGATAAGGCTTTTTAATGAATTGAACCAGATAGTTTGAAGCAAAGTAAGTTAGAATGATTGTCAAAACCAATGCGGCTGCCACAATAACGCTTAAATTCATAAGACCCAGACCTACAGTAGGCGCAACCAGCATTATGCTCACAATGATTGAACCGAAACAGCACGGACATGGAGCGACAACCGCCATGCATGTAGCTGCGGTAGTGTTTTTCTCAAAGACCTTATATTCGCGAATTGTAAATATTCCGGCAAGAATCATTATGACTGCCATTATCAAAAAGAATTCAAAATTATATGTATATATCAAATCGGTAATCTGGGCAGTGTAGAATGAAGAAATCTCTGTCAATATCAATACTCCGCCACCATAACCTATCGAAACCATTGCCAAATATCTTTTGGACATGTTGGCAAGGCCTGTGGCAAGGCCCAATTTAATTCCAAATATTAAAACAGCAGACAATATTCCCAGCTGCCATAACAAATTTATTACTTCCATTTTCATTCCCTCTTTTTAAAAATAAAATAAAAAATGAACTATAATTTTTGATTGAATAGTTCATCTAAATTGCTTGATTTTTTATCTTCGTCTTTATCTCTAAAGTATCCGACTCCAATTATCAGAATTAAACAGATTACTCCCAATACGGCCAATAAACTCATACCAACTTCACTTGCAGATTGCTGGGTAACAGGATTTATCTCAATGGATTTTTTAACATCGGCACCCTGTGAGGAAGCTCCTCCGACTTCACCTTGTGATGCGCTTTCACCGGCAGCTGAAACGGATTGACCATTTGAAGCTGAAGAAGAGTGTGAAAACTGATTGCTGTTAGTAGTTGAGTTGGATGAAATTGTGTTTGAAGATGTTGAACCTTCAGTCGGATTAGGAGTGGAAGGATCGACATTTGAAGGGTCAGTATTTTCTGGAGGAACGCTGTTGGTATTGTTTAAAAATACCGGATTTTGAGTTGCGTCATAAAGTTTCGGCAACAATTGAGCAAGTATATCTGGATTAACATACTGTACTGCCCATTCCATCATTGCAATATTACCGCAACTGCAGTCACAACATGCAACACCGTTTTTGACTGTTGCCTGAGCCCATGTATTTGCAATATCGCTTATAGTGGCCTTGTCGGCATTCCAGTAACCTTCATGAATAGAAGTCAACATTGTACCGCTCATGGAAATTAATGAATATGCATTGTTTCCACTCATCAGCCAATCTTTAAGTCCAAGACCATATTTATCCTTGTAATATGTATTGTAAACACGGCTCCACAGGTCATCAGAAACTGAAGAAGGCCTTGTTACTTGCCATCCGTACAAATTGCTGACGAATTTGTTTGACATGTAACGGGCTCCGCTGTACCCTTCCTTCATCATTCCTAAAATCCAGTTCGGATTGTCATATCTTGCAGCTATCTCACGATACATGACCTCTTCAAGAGATGAGACATATGCATTGTCCTTGTCCGAATACATCAACACGTTCATTTTTGGTGTTTTGCCTGAAACATTTTCTACAGCCATTGACAAGCCTCCCCAATAATCAAAGAAGTCATCATTATCCAATACTCCATATTGATTAGTGTTACGGCTTGTAACAATTGTATCTGAGTTTGACAGTGCTCTTATAAAGACCAAAGGATTTGTATCTCCCCAATAGTTTTTGGAGTACATGTTGCCCATTCTGCCCAGGTAGAACTGTGCCAGTTCATCAGTGTCGTTCCATGTCCATGACATTGACACCAATTTTGATATTCCTGCACCGTAATCGCCGTTTGGAGGTGCAAAAATACGTGTTATTGCACATTCTCCGGCAAAACTTGCATTATATCCCATACTAAGATAATACTGGTAGTCTGCAATCCAGTGCTGTGCAACGTAATTTGAATCCAGAGGTTCATTTGAAACCCCATAATAATTGATTGACTGCATGACGCCTTCCAAAGCCTGTCTCAAATCATCATCCAATGATTTGTCATTGATTAATGTGAAATAAGACCTTGCAAGAGCAACTCTATACGCATTGTCCATCAATATTGACTGGGATGAGTATAAATCCCTGAACAGTCCGCTGGTGATAACGGTAACATCTATTCTTTTCTTGCCCCATCCGTCAGGACGTGTCAAATCGTCAAGTTTGATGACTTCAGGCATCGCACCTACCTTTTTACCTGTAGGGTTTCCCTCATCATCATATCCTGCACTTGAGGAATCTGTCCACACAGGTTTCATTCCAAGCAGATATAAGACACTTGAAACCAATGCACCGTCGTCCCTTGCTGTTTCAACACACCAGATTCCCATGATGACTTTTTCAGTAGTGTCATTAAGGCCAGATAATGTTAAAAGTGCAAGAGTCTTAGCATATTCCCATGCCTCCTGAGTTGGAAGCTCTGAAGATTGGTCCTGGAACATGTTTCCTCCTGTTGGAAGAATAGCTGGCTTTACAACTATTTCTCCACCTTCGCCAACAGGAATATAACGTCCGTTCAATCCGTCAAGCATTGAATTTAACTCTGATGAAATGCTCTGATTGATGAGTCCAATGTATTCCTTAGCCAGGTTCAGACATGCAATGACATTTGAACTGTTGAGTCTGAAATTATCAGAGATCATTATTTTTGCCACATCATCAGCATCCCAATAGATTAGTGCACGAACTATGCCATAGGATTTGTTCAGGATGAATTCCCTTTCAAATGCTGTCAGTTCAGCATAATCTTTTGAGAAATATGCATCAGATAGCTGATCAAATAAATTAATTATTTCCTGATTGTTTTCTAAAACATGATCCTTAGAAAGCATTGCTGAAACAGTATTTGCCAGGTCATGCTCAGTCCAATAATCTCCCAATGCATGCAAACCCAATGGATACAATGTATCCTGTGTTGAGACTAAAAATGCATTTACTTTATCTATCAGTGAATCGATTGAAATGCTTTTTATATCACTTTTATTCAGTCCCAGATTTGTTGAATAGTCATTTGAAGTTATCAGGTCCCTTAATTGTGATTCTATTTTAGATTTTTCAGAACTGCTTTTGGCATTCTGATAGTCATTTATCATGTTGGCCATAGCAGTGAGATTTCCATACAGATGAGTGTAGGACATTGGAGAGGTCAAATGAGAAATTATCACGGCAAAACCTCTTCTTTTTGCCTGTATTGCTTCAGCCAAACCGTCAGCAATATAGAAATACAACTGAGGAACATCTCCAACTACAACTGAACCGTAATCAGTTGCAGACAGGAGTATCTCCTTTCCAGGCAACCATTCGTGAGTTGCATGTCTTCCCACAAAGACCATTGCATTAGGATGTGTTGTCTGCATATAGTAATAAGCCGCCAAATACTGATGAGTTGGAGCAACAGCAGTACAGTGGTATAGGTTTTCAATATCAGATTCCCATCCCCTTTGAGGTTCAGGAGCTATGAAAACATTACCAAAGGTCAAACCCGGAATGACAAAGTAATCAGTTCCATTTTTGTTGATCACCATTACGTTTCCGGGAGCTTCACCCCAACCGTTCAATCCGGAAATGTTTAAATTCTTAAATTCATCATAGTACCTTAAATATAAGTTATAATAATCAGTTGATTGAGTTTTCGCATAATTTTTCAAGCTCAATACAATATTTTCCAGAACTTTTTTAGCTTCAGAGGCCTTATCATCAGGCAATAGTGAAACAACCTGATTATACCAATCATCAATTGTATCGGATATTGTTTTGGTATAGTTCAGTTCAACAGCCCTTTTTGTCAGCTCGCCTATATATGCTACAGTACCGTTAGTTACCTGTATTTTTACAATATCATCCAATGAGTTGAACCATGAAGTATATTCGTCTACAGGAAGCAAAGTCACTTCAGAACGGTTAGCAAGCTTTGCAAGCTCACCCGGAGCCCAAGTAGCTACATTTATACCGCATGAGATAATTAGATTTTCAAGCTCTGAGACGTTTTTAGGCAATTGGCCAACATCATATCCTGCATCCCTTAAGGTGTAAAGCATATTATAGATACTTTTTATTGTATCAAGATAACTTGAGCCGATATTCTGTTTTCCAGGAGGGTAATTATAGTAAATTATGGACAGAAGCTTGTTATCGTTACTGGTGTATTTTAAATCTACCCATGAATCAATTCTATCGGCTAAAAGTTCAATGTTTCCTTTGTGAGCAATGTATGTTGTTATTTCTGCTCCTGTTAAATTTGAAATATAGCTTGAAGCACCGCCAATGAATGTGGCATCGATTATTCCCTGAGTCTCTGCGATGGTTATGTGCCACCACTTGTCGCTTCTCTCAGTTGTCAAACCTGTTGAACCCAATTCCCACTGTTCATTTGAAACATAATCTGAGTGTACAGCCCTGAAAACGGGAACTCCAACTTCCTCAAAAAAGTCTGTCGCCTTAGTGAAGTTTTCACCACCAACACCATAAGCCACCATAGAAACAATGGCATCGATGTAGACGTCATATTCAGATGAGTTTGCCAAAAATCCTGAAATGTCTGAACCCGCATCTGTCCATGATTCAACCATGACTCTGAGCTGGTCAGCTGAACCTCCAGCTGCAAAAACAGGTATTACATTATATCCCCTGGATTCCAAAGATTCAATTATGGAATAGCAGGTGTGCAATTGCTGTGATTCAATATACATTGTACTTTCCAAAACTCCAACAGTTCTGTTAAAGTTGGGATTGAAAAAAGTGGCGATATACTCATCAAGAGAGTACCATCTGTCCCTGTAGATTCCATAGGTCTTAGAACCAGTGAATGTAGGATTTTCATACTCAACATCCAAACCTAAATAATTTAAAATGAATAATATCTGATTTTTCAGATTATCCTTATCATTAAGGTCCTTATAAAGAATTAATTTATTCAAAAAGGGGTTGACATCTTTTGCATCATTTGTCAAAAAATTGTAAACATTGGAATAAGAGAGTCCTCTTTTTGTGTTTTTAAAATATTTGATTAATTCTTCATTTGAAATTGTGGTAAATAACTTACTGTAATTCAACGTATTGTTTCTAATCAGTTTTATTGAACTTGAATCTGAATTTAAGTTACCTGAAGGCGGTTCCAAAATTAAAAATAATTTTTTGTTGGACAATTCAGGATTCTTTGAAAGAATGCTTGTTAAAACTGAATCAACATCACTGCTGACCCATTCCCCAACAAAAGCATCACAGCTGGAAAGCAAATATGTCAGTTCACTTTCATCCATTGTTTTAATCTGATTGCCGTTTCTTATAACTAGATTTACATTATCAATCTTGTGCTCATCATCAAGTTCCAAACTGGCCTTGTCAAGAATATTAGTTCCGGGATTATCACTGACTATAAATAAAGTAATATTTTGAGAATTTGATACATCCTCGTATGAATTATCAATTGAAATCTTATTAGAGTTTACAGACTCATCAATTTGCATCTCTACAATATCGCCTTCACTTTCACCAATCGCTACTGTATCATTTGATTCGGCAAAAACTGCCTGTGATACAAAACAAAAGAATAGCAATATTAGAATTGTCAAAAGAATTGTCTGTTTATTTCTACAAAATTTCATTTAAATCCCTTCGTAGTAAAATATTTTAAAAAATTATTACTACAATTAATAAATTTATAATAATTAATAATATAAAATTTTCTAAAAAAAGTAATACTAAATCGCTTTAAATCATCTAAAAAGTAATAATAATTGTTTAAACATAAAAAAAGTAATAATTAATATTTAAATAGATTAATAAAAAGTAATACTATCTTAAAGTAATACAAAAAGCCCTAAATTAATAAAAAAAGTAATACTTTAGGCAGGGCATTCACGTTTAAATCTTAGATTGAAAATCCAAATGAAAACGAAACCTACAACAGATCCTATGTTCATCCCGATGATTGCCCCGAGATAAACTCCAAAGACACCCATATTCAGGACAATTCCCATAAGATATGCAAATGCCATGCTCAGCACAAGTTCCCTTAATACTGTCAGGGCCAGTGACTTGAAGCCTGAACCCACACCCTGATATGTATAGGCTGCAGTTGCACCGAAGGAAATCAGACAGTTATAGAACACCAGCAGCTGCAATATTTCAGCAGATCGGTCAACCAGCGCCATGTTTCCGGCTTGGAAATTGAAGATTTCACATAATGGATAGGCAAATACAAAGAATACTGCACAAATCAGAAGTGTGATGGCAAGACCCAGCAGTGCCGAATATTTTATTGTCTCATCGAAGTTCGGCCAGTTACGGGCACCATATGCAACGCCTGAAACAGTTATTGTAGCTATTCCTATTGCCATGCACGGCAAAAAGGCAATGCAGATGAATCTCCATGTGATTGTGAATGAAGCGACCTCACTTACGCCTGCAGTGCTGATAATCAGGTAGTTTAAAATGATTGCAACCAGCGCAAATATGATCTCCTCAGTTCCGGCCGGAAGTGAAACGACCAGAATTTCCTTATATATCTCCATTTTACGTTTGTAATAGCTGAACTTGAACTGGAAAAATGTATCCCTTTTAACGTAAATCCAGTAGAGCATCCATATCCACCCTATAAGGGATGCAATCACTGTTGCAAGGCCCGCTCCGAATATTCCCAAATCAAGGCCATAAATCAGTATCGGGTCAATGATCATGTTTAAAACGGCAGTGAGAATAAGAGGATTGGTTGCACGGGCAACATCACCTTCCGCCCTGAAGACGCTTGCGGTAACGTTGGGTGCCAAAAACACAATATTCAATAAAAATATCACAGTTCCATAGCTTAGGCAATATGACTTGACAGACCCTGCACCCAAAAGAATTACCAAGTCATCCAAAAAGAAAATCCCTACAATTAAAACAATGACTGATACGATAACCATCAAGATAAATGAGTGTACAACAGCATTATTTGCATCCTCAAATCTTGACGCTCCGACATACCTTGATATCAGAGAGTTTGAACCTGCGCTGATTCCATTTCCAAGACCAATGATGACCAGATACAAGGGTGAAATGAACCCCAGAGCAGCAAGAGCATCTGCGTTTATTCCCGCAACCCAGAAACTGTCAATTAGGTTGTTCAAAAACATCAGAAGCATTGAAAGGATAGTTGGAAAAGCCAGCCTGTTGATGGCCTTTCTGGGATTTCCCATGATTGATTCTATATTGTCATTGGTCTGCATAAGTATTATATTTCAAAAAGGCAGTATTTACTACTATCCTAAAAATGATAGCAAGTGCTCTTTTTGGTCCTGTAGCAGTTGTTGCACATCAGACATCTTGACTCATCGCTGCTGCCGTTTTTCCAATTGTTCAAAAAGTCATTTTCACATACGAAAGGCCTGTACATTGACATGTACTCGATGTTAGTGCTGTTTAGAAGCTCATTCATATGGTTCATATTGTTGAATCCGCCTCCGACAATTACCGGAACGTCAACGGAATCTATCAGTTCAGTAGTGTAGTCAATGAGCTCGCCTTCAGCGGAGAGTTTTTTTGTGAAGTACAGTGGTGAGAGAGGCCTTGTTACCTGAATTGAATCAACGCCCACCTTTTCAAGAAGCTTGCATGCCTCAAGGCTTTCTTGTGAGTCGAAACCGTCCTTTCTCTCATCAAATGAGTTCACCTTTACTGAAATGTGCATGTCCAGGTTGTCCTTCATCACCTTGACAAGTTCCAGTACCATGCGCATGCGGTTGAAGACATTTCCGCCGTAATCGTCCTCACGCTGATTATAGTATGGGTTGATGAACTTGGATAAAAAGAAATTGTTTCCAACTGACAGCTGAATACCGTCAAATCCGGCATACTGAAGCTTTTGGGCGGCTTCAATGACATCTGACTGTATCTTTCTGATGTCATCAACTGTCAGGTCATTTACAGAAATGTCTAAATCAATTCCACGGTTGTATTTGATGAATTCAACCTGTCCGAGAATCGGAACATCGTAGCTGTGGGTGATTTCAGCAAGTTTCCTTGCCATTGTCATGAAATTCATGCTGTCCATTCTGAATGAATGCTCTATGAACTTGTCCTTGGGATAGATTGAATAAAGCTCTGAAGTGATAAGGCCAACGCCGCTTGACGCTATCCTTTCATACCTCTCATAGATTGCATCAAGATCAGTCTGTTGAGATTCCCAAAGGCCTGTTCTGATTATTCGGCTGTTGAGTTCTAAATCCCCTAATTTACATTTATCAAATATTGTTTTCATGAAAAGTAATTAGTAAAAAATAGTATAAAAAGAAATAAGTAATTCCGAACTTACTTGATGCCGTAGACTTCGCGATACTCTTTTAAAAGAATTTCCTTTTCCTCTTCTGTTCTTGTATCATCCAGCTCATTGAAAAAATAGGAGGTTATCTCATAAAGTATCCTATTAGTTTTCAAACCCTTTTCAGTAAGTGAATATTCGGTTTTATTGTGAACCTCATCAGTTACAGTCTTTATTACCATGCCCTGTTCCTCCATATACTTGAGGGTTTGGGCAAGGACATTATTGCTTATTGTAGGATTCATCTGTTTGAACTCATTGAAGTGTGTCTTTCCATTGTAGATATTGGACATTATGCAAAAAATCCATTTCCTGTTAAATACGTCCAGAGTGTTCCCGATTGGGCAAATGTTATTTTCAATCATATTATCAAGCAAGTAATTTTGTAATTACTTTATTATTTATTAATTAAATCTTTTAAATATTTCTTTGAGGTATTTAAATGAAAATTACATATTGGAGCGACTTTGCATGCCCGTATTGTTATATAGGCAACACCCGTTTGAAAAGAGCTTTGAACTTCCACCAACTTTTAAGAAGTTGGGGATTCTCGATTTTTTAACATACTCTTTGTTGAGTGGAATGTTAATACTTTCGAGCCGATACCCGCGCACCGCAGGCCATGACAATCCCAATATGAAATTGTCTTTATTATTTTTTCTCGGATTAATCTTAATCCTTCATTTTTTATATTAATACTTGCATTTAAGTCCCTATCATGATGTTTTCCACATACCGGACAGATCCAATCTTCTTCACCCAATTCCAAATCATAGTATTGATATCCGCAGTTGCTGCATTTTTGGCTTGAAGGAAAAAATCTTCCCACTTGAATTATTTTTCCGGTGTATGTTTTTCATGCATATTATTGCAGTTTGCTGCATTCTTGTTAATCCGTTTATTTCTCCATTGTTTAATTTGTATCCTGCTATATATAATGCGGTTAAATGTCTTAATTCTCCTTTATCAAGGTCTAAAACCCCATGTACTCATCAAGCATATTTTGATTAATTAACTTTTTCTGCTCATCAGTAGGATATAATCTAATCTTGA
>NZ_CAMJCX010000025.1 GCF_946404245.1 uncultured Methanobrevibacter sp. | reverse complement strand
AAAAAGGGATTAAAATGAAAACTGTTGCAATTAATGGTTATGGAACCATCGGTAAGAGAGTAGCTGATGCAGTAGCTGCTCAAGATGATATGAAAGTTATTGGTGTAAGTAAAACTAGACCAAACTACGAAGCAAGAACTGCAGTTGAAGAAAAAGGCTATCCTTTATACATCGGAATTCCAGAAAGAGAACAATTGTTTAAAGATGCTGGAATTGAAATAGCCGGTACCGTTGAAGACATGATACAAGAAGCAGATGTCGTTGTTGACTGTACTCCAGGAAGTATCGGACCACAAAACCTTGAAATGTATAAAAAAGCAGGCGTTAAAGCAATTTATCAAGGTGGAGAAGATCATGAATTAACCGGCCTTTCATTTAATGCTATTTCCAATTATGATGACTCATATGGTGCAGATTACACCCGTGTAGTTTCATGTAACACTACCGGACTCACCCGTACATTATCTACAATTGACCCAATTGCAGACATTAAAAAAGTAAGAGCAGTAATGGTCAGAAGAGGATCAGACCCATCTGAAGTTAAAAAAGGACCAATCAATGCTATTGTTCCAAATCCTCCAAAAGTACCATCTCACCACGGCCCTGACGTAAAAACCGTTATGAAAGGCATCGACGTGACAACCATGGCACTGCTCGTACCTACTACTTTAATGCACCAACACAACATTATGGTTGAAATCAACAATGATGTTGAAACCGAAGAGATTATTGAAGCTTTAGAAAAACGTTCCAGAGTACTTGTAGTTTCTGCAGAAGAAGGATTAGGTTCCACTGCTGAGTTAATGGAATATGCTAAAGAACTTGGAAGAAACAGAAATGACTTATACGAAATTCCAGTTTGGAGAGAATCCATTAACGTCGTTGGAAACGAATTGTTCTACATGCAAGCAGTTCACCAAGAATCTGACGTAATTCCAGAAAACATTGATGCAATTCGTGCACTATTAGAAATGGAAAGTGACAACGAAAAATCAATTGCAAAAACTAACAAAGCTATGGGAATATTCTAAATTCCCTTTTTTACTATTTTTTTAACTGATTTAAATGAAACATAATGTACTTTTTGGACCTGCAGGCAGTCCTATAAATTATAAAGGTGCAGCATATAAAGCACCAAAATATATTTCTGAAGAAGGATTGAACTCCTATGAATATCAATCACCGTATGGAGTTAGAATTGGTGAAACTGCTGCTAATACTTTAAAAGAAGAATCTGAAAAGCATAATATTTTGGTATCCATGCATGCTCCATATTATATAAATTTGTGCGCCAAAGAGGAATCAAAACTTGAAAAAAGCATTGGCCATTTAATAGCCGCTGCCCGTGCAGGGGAATGGATGGGAGCATACAGACTGGTGTTCCACCCTGGAGCTTACCTGAATCGCAAGCCTGAAAAGGCCATGGAAATATCCAAGAATACTGTCAACAGATTATTTGAAGAACTTGAATCAGAAGGCATTGAAGAGTTTACCTTTGCACCAGAAACCACCGGAAAAAGAACACAACTCGGTAACGTTGGTGAAGTTGTTGAACTTTGCGCTACCTTTGATCATTTTGAGCCTACAATCGATTTTGCACATGTTCATGCAAGAGGTCGTGGGTTTTTAAACAAAAAAGAAGATTACAATTGCATATTTTCAACAATAGAAGATAACCTGGATATTGATATCCTACACTGTCACTTTACAACAATCGAATATGGCCAGGGCGGTGAGGTAAAGCACCATACACTAGCTGAAAGCGATGAGTATGGACCAAACATTGAGGATTTATTATCTGTTTTGATAGATAATGGTTGGAATGCAAATATTATCTGTGAAACACCTCTAAGAGATGAGGATTCACTTAAAATGAAAAAATTATATGAGGATATGAAGAAATAATTTTAAATTTTTTCTTAATAATCTTTTACTGAATCTATCAAATCATCCATATCCTTAAATAAATTGTTAATATCAGTATCGTCTTCTTTATTTGAGCCCATATGGATAATCAATTCATTTATCAAATCTTCCATCTTATCAATGAAATCCTGAAGTGTTTTTAATTTTTTTTCTATTTCTTTTTCAACAAAAGGATTTTCATTTAAATCCATTTCAGCCATCTTTTTTGCAATATCCAGTTGTGTAGAAAATAAATTATTGGACTTGTTAATGGAATTCATGAATTTTTCATAAGCCAAATGATTTGGATCGAACAGTTTTTCAACTAATTCCTTAGCCCTACTTTGTTTTAAGTCATAATCCTGCTCCAATTGGCTAATTTTATCATTATATTTAGAAGGAATTATTTTTACTTTAACTTCATTTCTAAATACTGGTTTTCCACATTCAGAGCAGAAATTTTGTCCGGCATCAATTCTAGCCCCGCAGTAAATACAAAAATGATTGTGATTATCTTCAATATCCATATGATTATAATTAGCATGTTCATATTTAATAAATTTTAGTCCGCAAACTCAAAAATCACTTCTTTTTTAACCTTAAAATTACAAGTTCACTGTCAGTTCCCCATCTCATCGGAGTGTCCATTGAACCGACACCGGTTGTGACATGCAGATACTTGCCTAAATCATTTTTAAATAACCCCATATTATATTTAAACATCACTTCTGCAAAATTAACAGCAGGATAAAACTGTCCCCCATGAGTATGGCCGGACAATTGAATATCAAAGCCCAATCTGGAAAATTCCTCCCAGTAATAAGGGACATGATAATTAATTATATTTACAAACCCCTGTTTAATCAAGGTTTTGTCAATTTTTGGAACATCCCAATCCTCAAAACTGAATGTTAATCCAAAAATGTTTAAACAATCAAATTCCAGACTTTCATTATCCAAAACAATAATTCCTGCTTTTTTACAAGCTTTTATGACATTATCAATCCCCGGATAGAAATCATGGTTGCCCGGAGTGAATATTACGGGAAGATTCACATCATTAAACTCGATAAAATCATTTTCATCTACAACTGATGAACCGTCCGCCAAATCTCCTGAAATTATTGCCAAATCACATTCACTTTCAAGCTCTTTTAGTTTAGATGTAATCTGGCGAATGATTTTTTTGTGGCGAACAGACCCGAAATGAACATCTGACAAATGCACAATATTAATATCCCGAGTCAAATTATCCAATTCCAAGGTTTTTTCATTAACAACTAAATGATGAGCTTTATAGTAGTTATAAATACCTAAAATTGGCACAATGGCCAATAAGCAATAAATTAAAATATTTGGGAGCGGTGCAAATATGCCAATTATGTAAATAACCACAATGTCTATTAAAAACATCACTGACGCCCACATCCAAATACCGTCAATTGTAGATAATAATCTTCCCAAAGAGGTTGAATTTCTTGCCTCAAAAAACATAGGTATACAATGAATCAAACCAATCAAAATAGCTAAAATTATCAGATGGCCATCATACACATCTCCCAAAAGCAAAAATAGATATTTCAGCAAGAAGAACTGAAAAATCATGTAAAATGGGGTGATGAATAATACCCGTTTGGTCCTAAAACTCATAAAAAATTACCTCATAGATATTATATCCCATCAACTATTTAAACAATTAAAACATATGTTACTGTGTAACAAAATGTGGAGGTGAGTTTTTGAAAAGCGATAACAAAAAAGTAGAAATAAAAACAACTAACCAAAAACCAACAAAAATCGAAAATGACAACAAGGAATATGCGCAATGTGTAGTTTTAAAGCCTGTAGGTTATCCTTTTGATTTCAATATGATGGAAGATGATTTTGAAATCAAAAATCATGAATTATTTGAAGAATATGCGCGCGAACAGTGGTTAGGATTAGTTGTGAAAGAAAACTCACATTTATTTGATCAAAAAATTATCCCCGATTACGGTTTTGAGATTGTATCTGCAAAACCAAATAACTCAATAATTTCTGAAAATACTAAAATAAAACTAATTACCGATGAGTTAAACACTGCAAAAGATAATACTCGTGTTAAATCAAATATAACTCTTGCAGACATTGTTGGACAGACTAACGCCAAAAATAAAGTAAAAGTCATTACCAAATATCTTGAAGACCCCGAAAGCTTTGGACCATGGGCTCCAAAGAACATTTTATTTTACGGCCTTCCAGGTACCGGTAAAACAATGCTTGTGAAAGCACTTGCCAACGAACTTGAAGTTCCATTGTATTTAATTAAAGCGACTTCATTGATAGGCGACCACGTTGGAGATGGTGCATCTAAAATACACGATTTATTTAAAAAAGCCAGTGAAAATTCACCATCAATAATTTTTATCGATGAAATCGATGCAATTGCACTTCACAGGTCATTTCAATCCCTAAGAGGGGACGTATCTGAAATTGTAAATTCACTTTTAACTGAAATGGACGGAATAAGTGAAAATGAGTCAGTTATAACAATTGGTGCAACAAATAATCCTACCAGCCTAGACTATGCAGTCAGGAGCAGATTTGAAGAAGAAATAGAATTTAAATTGCCTAATGATGAGGAAAGATTATTGATTTTGGAAAATAATCTTGAAACAATTCCATTAGAATACGATTTGGATTTAGAAAAAATCGTAAAACTGACAAAAGGATTATCAGGAAGGGACATCAAGGAGAAAATTCTTAAGACAGCCCTCCACAATACAATAGCTAACGATAGTGACATGATCAGAATGGAAAATATCGATTATGCCATAAAAGCCAGCAAAGTAAAAAATATTGATGTTAAAGGAATGTTTGAATAATTATTTTGAATTAAACAAATATTCCGCAGCTGCAATGATTTCCTTATTTTCATCCTTTGCAGCATCCTTAACATTTTTAGAAATATCAAAAAAGATTTTATTCACAATAGAATTTGTTAAATTATTTAAAATTTTTGCACTACCATCTACATCAGCCAACTTAACCAATGCTTTTTTAGTTTCACGTTGTCTTATCTCTTCCATAGATGCTCTCAAATTACCAAGCATCTCATCAACTTCCATTATTTTAAAGGATTCTTTAAGTAAAATGAACTCATCTGCAATGATGTTTTCAGCTTCACCAAATTCCTTAATTCTAAGCTGAGTATTGATGTCTGCAATTTCTCTTAAATCATCAATATTGAATAATTTTACACCCAACTCACTCACATCTTCTGAAATGTCGCGAGGATTTGCAATATCAACCATCATGATATTTTCGTAGTCCATTTCAATTCCTTTAAGTCTTTTTTTAGTAATTATTGCATGGGGCGCACTTGTAGCACTTATTACCAAATCAGCAGTTGCCAAATATTTTTCCAAGTCATTGAATAAGATAGCTTCCCCGCCCAAATCTTCAGCAAGCTCAACAGCAACATAATAAGTCCTATTTGCAACAAAAATAGCATTCAAATCTTTCTCTGCAAGTGCCTTGGCAACCAATTTACCCATTTTTCCAGCGCCAATGACAAGAACTGACTTATCATCAAGGCTGCCTATATGTTTTTCCGCCAAATCAATAGCTGCAGATCCTATAGAAACGGAACCCTTATTAATATTGGTCTTATTCCTAACAACCTGTCCCACGTGAATAGCCTTTGTGAAAATAGTGTCGAGGCCACGTCCACAGTGATGGTTTTTCATAGCCTTATGTTTTGCATCCTTAACCTGACCCAAAATTTGATCTTCGCCAACTATCATTGATTCGAGTCCGGAAGTCATTCTCAACAGATGCATAACCGCAGCTTCGCCATATTCTATAATAATGCTTTGATTTTCATGAGACAATAATTCCTCATCTTCAGGAATGTAATCATTTTTAATATAATATTCCTTCCTATTACATGTGGAAATTTCAATATACTCCCCGATAGAATATTTTTCCTGTAACTTCCAAAACAACTCGTCCATGTCTTTTGAAATATTTTCCATGGACTGAATATCCGCCATTTTATGGTCAACCCTTAAATTAAGTATCACTGCAATCCCCTATTAACTTATCAATATAAACTTTTGCATCATCAATTTGATTATTTCGAATAAATTCATTAATTTTTTCATCTTCAAATATCCGATAAAGATATTCCCTTCTTTCCTTTTGGTCATCAATAGACTCTTTTAAAAGAGAACGAGCATAATCCTGAAGTTCAATTTCCAAAATGTCCTCTTCAGTAATTATTGATTGAATTCTTTTTCTTAATTGACGAGCCATTAATGGACTTTTTCCATTAGTAAAAATAGATATTTCAATATCCCCAATTTTAAAGCTTGTTGGAACAATAACATTTCCCTCGTAAGGATAATCTGCACGATTCAATAACTTATCGCTAGCTATCCTAGAAACATAATCGGCCAACTCATTATCGCCACTGGCAACAACAACCAAATCCGCCCACTCAACTAATTCATCTACATTGCGGGTGGAGCATAATTCAGCTCCTTTAACCTCCAGCTCTTCGGATAAATTATTTCCGGCCAATTTTACATTTGCACCATGGTCCAGAAATTTATTGGCCCTTCTTGTTGCAACTTCACCAGTGCCCAATATAAAAACATTCAAATTAGAAGTCTTGTAATAAAGAGAAGTCCAATCCATTTTAATCAGAGTCTTCGATAGATCTTGCATGCAATACTTTTACAGCCGCTCTTAAATCATTATTGCATTCAGTCAAGACATTCATTGCTTCAAGTTTTGATACATGGAATGTTTCAGCCAAAGCTTCAGCTCTTTCATCAGGATCCGGCTTTTGAACACCAACTAACCTTTCTGATAACTCTTTTTTCAAGTCCAAATATTCATCATGACTCATTCCCATATTTCTTAAAGTCATGTCTCTTAATGGACATGGTTTTGATGGTTTGCAACACCATACCAATGAACCAAAACAGGTTCCAGCTCCTTCACCTAATCTAGTTTCCTTTGCAAATTGAGTTTTAATTTCTATGTACTCTCGCGGAGTTAAATTAACTTGCTGTAAAGCATTTAATACTGGGCATGGTTTTACTGGAGGACAACAAAATGCTAATCCTCTTACATCTCCCCCTCTACAAATATGAGACGGTGCATCTTCCCAAGTCATGATAAACCTCCAAAAAAATAATTCATTTCACCTTAATTTAATAAATATAAAATATTAATATAATTTATTTTAACTATGAATATATAACCTTTTTTATGCAAAGATATTTAAACCCAAAATTAATAATATAAAAAGAAATTGATGGAGGTCATGCATGAGACTTTGGAACCGTACCCCATTCATTATCTATGTCCAATAATGATTTTCATCATAGCGGTTATATACCAAAAGATAAGCTTTTGAAGCATTATTCCTCTCAGAGACAACAGCATATTTATTAAATAATAATGCCAAATATCCAATTGGATTTAAGTTAATACACAAAATATTTTTAAACACCATTCAAATGATTAACATGGAGAAAGAAACAATAACTATAGAAAACATTACCATTACATTGGAGCGTAAAAACATTAAAAATATGTATATGCGCATATTGCCACCTAACGGGGAGGTTAAGGTAAGCGCACCACTATTTTTAT
The DNA here is from genome assembly GCF_946404245.1 of uncultured Methanobrevibacter sp. Classification (GTDB taxonomy): domain Archaea; phylum Methanobacteriota; class Methanobacteria; order Methanobacteriales; family Methanobacteriaceae; genus Methanocatella. Next base: position 16,242 of record NZ_CAMJCX010000025.1, on the reverse strand, counting down.
CAGATGATGAGATTAATAATTTTATTAAATCCAAAAAGGATTGGATTTTAAAAAAACAAGAATATATTCAAGAAAATAACATAAAAGCCCCCTTGAAATATGATAATGGTGAAAAACATAATGTATGGGGAAAAGAATACGAATTATGCCTAATAAAAAATGATAGTGTCAAACATGTTTTAATTGATGAAGAAAAATCAATGATTTATCTTCCCGTACCAAAAAGAAGCACAATTGAAAAAAGAAAAAAAATATTGGATGAATTTTACAGACAGGAAATGAAAAAAGCCATTCCGCCAGTTTTAGATAAATGTACAAAAATAGTGGGCAGAACTCCGTCTGAAGTAAAAATAAGAAAGATGAAAAACTGGGGAAATTGCAGATATCATGACAAAAGAATTACTTTAAATTTAAACCTTGCAAAAAAAGACCCAATATGTCTGGAATATGTTATGATACATGAATTATGCCATCTTATTGAATTCAACCATGGCAAAAAATTTAAAAAATTAATGGACAAATTTTGTCCGAATTGGAAAGAAATAAAAAAAAGATTAAATGAATAAGAAGAGTTATCTATTTTCTTTAAGCATATCTTCTTTTTCATCTACAGTTAATTTATCAACAATTTCTTCAGGAGTACCAATGTCCAGGAGTTTACCTCCTCTCATTAAAGCAGCCCTGTCACATACATCTAAAACAAAGTCCATATCGTGAGAAATGATAATGAATGTTTGTTCTAATTCTGTACGAGCTTTTAAGATAGAGTCAGTTACAACAACACGAGTAACTGGATCCATAGTACCTGTAGGTTCATCTAACACAATAAGATTAGGCTCTTTAATTAAAACTTGAGCAAGAGCAACCCTATGTTTTTCCCCTACACTTAATTGGTCAGGATATTTATCTAAAATTTTAGCTGCTGTATCATCAGTAAATCCAACAGTAGTTAATGCGTGAATTGCTTTAATCTTACCAAATTCCGCAGGTAAATTTAAACTAATAGCATCAGTTAAGTTACCTAAAATTGTTCTGTGAGGATATAATGAATATTCTTGGTGTAATAAACCAATATATGGCATGATACGGCCACGGTTAAGAGGACCTACTTTGGTCATGTCAATCCATTCATCACCCAGTTTGATTTCAATATTACCGCTACTTGGTTCGGTTAATCCCATCAACATTCTGGTTGTGGTTGTCTTACCGGAACCACTTAATCCAACAATACCGAAAATTTCCTCTTTGTTAATAGTTAAGCTTATACCATCCACAGCTTTTACAACACCACGTTCAATTGAGTAATAATGTTTTTTAACATCTTCAAGAACTACTTCAGGTTCCCCAAACTCAGGAATTTCCGGTTTTTGAGGAATAGGTACAGTTGCCATGAATTCGTCAACAACTTTTTGAGGTTCGCCTTCCTCTTTAATTTGGCCATCCTCTAACCAAATTACTTTATCTGCAAGTTCAATCATTACTTCTGGCCAGTGAGAAGTGATTAACATGGTGATTCCTTCATCTTTCACTCCTTCTTTCAATGTATTATGAAGTTTTACAGCAGTTTGTGGGTCCAATGTACCTGTCGGTTCATCCGCTAAAAACATCATTGGATTTTTAGCTAATTGCCTTGCAAGTACAACTCTCTGTTTTTCCCCACCACTTAAATCACGAGCAATGTGAGTTATCCTATGATTCATTTGAACCATTTCCAATAATTCCAATGCTTCATAAATGCTGTCTTCATATTCTTGATCATCAGGCATTGCTCTCATTACATTTTCAATAACTGTTTCTTCATCGTAAAGAGCAAAGTTACGTTGCAACATGATGGAAATCCTTCTTTTAATACTTGCGAATAATTTTCTTTCAGCATTGAAGAAATCCACTTCACGTGCTTCTAAAGTTCCACCACAGCTACATTTTTCACCTGCATGAGATGGAGAATCTACAGCCAAACAATCTGGACAAACTGCAACATTAACTAAAACTTGACCTGCATCAGGCTTGTAATCCAATGTACCTCTAAGCATGTTAATTAAAACAGATTTTCCACTTCCACTACGTCCTAAAATTCCTAAAGTTTCACCTTCGCTAATCTTCAAATTAATATCTTTAAGAACATCAACACCATCAAAAGTTTTTGTAATATTCTTAAGAGTTATAAAATCCATGAAATCACCTATTGAAATAATTTTTATTTTAAACCATTAATAATGTTTTCTAATAACAATTGTTTTAAAAATCTTAAAAATTAGAAATATCAAAGTCCAAATTGCCTGAAATAACTCCACGAGCTATTGAAAAACCATTTACGCCAGTTTCAATCATTTTTTTAGCATTTGATATGGAATTTACAGAATTATTTCCAATTACTTGAATATTAACATTATTACAAATTTCTCTTAAGAGATTATAATCAGCATCAAATACTCCCTTTTTCATAGCATCAATATGCAAATAGTCCGCACCTGCATCATCAATTATACGGGCAACATCTAACGTATTTACTCCGTCGACATTCGCCCTAATTTTAACTGAAACTTCACAATCAACATGATTAACAACTTGAGAGATAAAATCTTCCAAATCCTGCCTTTTTAACATTTCTTGTCCACAACCAATATCCAAAATTTCATTTTGGCGACAATGACAATTAATCTCAACAATATCCAAATTTTTTATTTTACCTACTTCAATAATTGGTTGAGGAGATGTTGCTCTCACATTAGCAGACACTTTTACATCACTATGAATCTTTTTAATTGAAGCGACTTCACTTTCAATATGGGAAAAAATTTCATCTAAAGGAAAATCAAACTCTTTTCTCCCCCTTGCGATAATCTTTTTGCTTGCTTCAATTGTTGGAGCATCAAGACTATATCCGCCTAAAGTAGCTACATCAAAACCATACGGAATAACTTTGTTTAAAAATTCAGAGTTAGTTATCCCCGCCATAGGTGCAACTACTTTAATCATGATATTCCTCAGTATTCTTTTTCAATTACCCAAGTCCACATTTCATTATTGTGAGCGCGAATTTCTTCAAGACCTATATCTGCCATGTATGCTGCATCTTCTGCATTTTTTCCACGACCGATACCTGCTTTAAGTTTTATACCGATTTCTTCATCAATTTCTATCATAATTTCTTCAATCTCTTTTTCAGATAAACCGTTACATGGAGACATGAAGTTATCTCCGCCAATAAAGAATAATAATGCTCCTTTTTTGATTAATTTAGTCATTAAATAATGTTGAGCTTTATTAACCATGAAACTTGTATCAAATGCGGATTCGATATCAGTCAATGTTTCAGTTACACTATTAATATCAATGTGAGCTGCTTGAACAAAACTATCTTCTTCATCAACTAAACTATCGATAGCCAATATTTCTTTTCTTTCACCAGATTGAGCACTACCTGCTTTTTGGAGTGCTATTGTAGCTAATCTTTGAGCTTCGTGAGGTGTTTCAGCTGCACCTACGCCCATACTAACAGTTATAGGATATCTGTTTCTGATTGATCTTTGAATCCTTAAGTGGTCTTCCTCATCAAGACCATTTGAAATTGCAAGCAGATTATCGAATCTTGTGAAGAAAACTAAACCTTTTTTATTACCAAAATGGTTGTTTAAATCAGCAAATAAACTTGCCTGGAGCACTTGTAAGTCAGATTCTGTTCGTGGTCTTGGAGTAACAGTCCAAGGACCATAATTGTCAATTTGTATTAATGTCATTTGTATCATTGAATAATCGCCTCTTCAATTAAGGAATACTATCAATAATTATTCGAGCTAAATTTATTTTAGCATCTAAATTATTCATTATTGTATTTGTAGTTATTACCTTATTAACTATTTGATTTATTTCAACTTTTTTATCATTGTCTTTATTATCAATTACAAAAGTATCTAAAAAATCATCATATAATGATGCAACACCAATAGCTGAAACATCAATATCTAATGCATTCATAAATTTGCTTGCAGGACCACTGACGCTATCATTTCCAATAATAGGTGATACTGCAACAACATAAGTGTTCTTTAATGCTTCACGAACACCATCCAATGACAAAATTGGTAAAATTGAAGTGATTGGATTTGAAGGTCCAATTATTACTGCTTCAGAATTTTTTATTGCATCAATAATGCCTTCACTTGGTTTTACTTTAGAAAACTTAACATCTAAAACTTCAGGCTGTGATTGATGTTTAATTAAAAAGTCATGGAATTCCAATTCACCAAGATCAGTTATAATTTTTATATCGGAATTTTCTTCACTCATCGGAATTATTTTTGCATCAATTCCCATCTTTTCTGCTTGGATTTCACAGGCTTTTAAAAGACCATGCTTTTCCATCAATTGAGTTTTTTGAATTTTAGTGGCTCTATCAATATCTCCAATACGGAGTAATTCAGGACAACCAATTTCTTCAAGCCTTTCATGAGTAATAAATGTATCATCTTTAACACCATACCACAACTCATCGTTAATCATGTCCGCCATGGTATATAAAACGGTGTCTATATCTGCTGAAACGTATACTCCTGAGAAAAAATCATTTTCTAAAGTGTTTACAATAATTGTTAAATCTTTAGCATCAACTACTTCTTTTAATCCCTGTAATAATTTTGGAGTACCAGTGCCTCCGGATAAAACAGTAATCATAAAAATCACTTATTTCCTAAATACATCAAATTCTTTGGTCATAAGCAAAGGCTTGATATTTGAGTTGACATCACGAATTGCATCAAAACTACTAAATCCCCTGATTAACACAACTGGAAGTCCTTCATCAGCCTGACCCATAATTAATGATGCTGCGGAGGACAGTTCATCAGCAGTTGCAATTTCAGTAGTCTCCAATTCACGACCGTATAAATCCTTTTCTCCAACTCTCCTCCAAAGAGGAGTGATTCCTGAACATCCAATAGCAGTTCCGATTGCTCCAAATCTAAAAGCTCTTCCTTGAGTATCAGTAATAATGACTGCAATTTCCTCATCAAACTCTTTTTCTAAAAATTCACGAATGTTAAATGCAGATTTGTCCGCATCAGCCGGCATAGGAGTAGCTAAACCATCTCCAACATTTGATTCATCAATACCTGCATTTGCACATACAAAACCATGTTTAGTTTCAGTGATGATGAATTTAGGACCTACCCTTACAACTTCTGCAGATTCATCCAATATTGCCTGAACAAGTTTCGGATCTTTTTTAGACTTTTCAGCAAGTTCAATGGCTTCCTCACTTGGAGTTAAATCATCAAGCTTGATAAAATTGTTTTCCGCTTTTGAAATTAAAGTTTCAGCTATTAAGATAATGTCCCCATGTTTAAGTCCGCAACCCTGCTTTAAAATCGCATCTTTAATAATCTGTGAAATATCGCTGGACTCGTCAACAATAGGAATACCTTCTAGACCAATCAATTCAATACTCATAATATCCCTAAAATAAAATTAAAAAAAATAAAATTATGGATTATAGACATCAATAGTCCATTCTCCATTAAATACTGCAGCACATGATGTTACTGGTTTTTTATAATTAGCAAAAGTACCTTCGTCAAAAATAAATTTAGCAGATTCTGTTGCGGTTTTTGCTTCAAAATCAACCAAGTCATGCACTTGACTTCCGTATGTTGAAATAAATACTGCATCTCCATAAGGAACTTGTTCAACTAATAATTTTTTATCATTAGCAATTCCAACATAACATCCATATTCATCCTTCTTATTTGTTGATGTAACAACAGCAGCTATTCTTGGAGTATGATAATCATCTTTTTCATAATCCATGGTAAGTAATGAATATGCAATTGCATCTTTGATATTCATTCCTAAAGCAATTTTATCTGCTATAACATCAGTGTGAGAACCATTGGATACAATAGCCATATCTCTTACGATACGGATACAGTTGTATGTGATATATGTGTTCTCATAAATATCCTTCTCAAAACCCTCTTTTGGAACAATAGCTGCACGGTTTTCAAATTTTAAACATTGCCTATTCGGAAATGATCTACTTGAAACACGGTAAGCTACAAAAGGTTTACCATCACTATTCATCCCAGTTGATAAAATTCTACCTGTATACACTTTTATTCCCCATTTTATAATTCTGGACGTTGGACAGCCACATCCGGAGAGACTCCTGGAGGAGTAGTAATACTAATTTCTCCCGGTTTAATTGTGATTTGTCCTTCATCAATAACTCTCGCTTGTACACCAACAGCACTGCCTACTATCGTGTCAGACTTATCAACACCATTTACCGTAACTTTATGCAAATTAGCTACCGGCATAACATAATACTGGGCGTCCCCAGAAACATCAGTCACATTTGGTTTTCCTGTTGCATCATCAACAACATCAGCGTCGTCGGTTTGAACATCAGTAGCTGAAAAATTACTAGTAACCACTAAAAAAATCATGATAGTAAAAAGAATATCAATAAACGGGACAAGATTAATGCTTGGTTTTTGATTTAATACCTTCTTTTTATATCCTCTAACGTCAATAGCCATCAAATCACCTATTGTTTTAGTTTACTTTCTGTAATCTCAGCATTAACATTACATTTTTCTAAAATAATATTTGAAATACTCTTATCTAACATGCTCGGCTTAAATGAAACTTTAATATTAGCATAAGGATCTGAAATCAATCTAGTGTTAACAACACCTTCAGCTTTTTGAAGAGCTTCAAGAGCACATTCTACATTAGAATCAACTCTCACTTTAACTACAGCAAATCCCCAATTAGTCATTTTTGTAGCGAGCTCAATTTTGTCCATTTCAGCAGAAATAAGGTCTTGAATATATGTGTAAATAGGCAATAAAATAATTGCAACCAAAAGACCCATAATAGTGGTAGTTAAAGCAACATAAATACCTTCTGCCATAGCAGCTGAATCAGGATTGACTCCTAATGACTTGAATGTCATCCAAATACCAATTACAGTACCAATCAAACCTAAAAAAGGAGCGAGCTCTGTAATAGTCTTAATAGTACTTAATCCTTTTGTCATCTTTGCTACTTCAACAATGAAAATTTGCTCCATACTTTCTTCAACTTCAGTTTTATTTTTATAACCAATTTTTAAAGTCTCGGAAATAATTTTAGAAATAGGATTTTTAAAACCATTGATTTGCTTTAATGCTTCTACTGCCCCACCTCTTTCCATAGATGCAGTAACAACACCAAAAATCTCTGTAGTATCAACTTTACTAATCTTTCTAAGATAAGCAATTTTTCTTATTGAAATAACTAAACCGTAGATACCAACAAAAAGAATTATATATGTAATAATTCCACCTTGAGAGAAAATATCGACAATTCCATCAAGAAATGGATAAATATATTCTATAATCATTTTCATCCTCTATATAATATTATATCGAAAATTTTATAAGAATAGTTTTATTATTCCATATACTTAAATATTATTTAAAAAGGATTGAAATTATTTCAATTTTGCGACAGTTGCCCATGACCTTCTAACAAAATCGGGCATTTCATCATAAGTGTAATTAGTTAAAAAGTCTTTTGTTTTTGGGTCTGAAGGATAACCTGAACCAATGCCCCCAGACTTGATAAATTCTTTATTAATTTCTTCAATTTGCTTATCCCTTTCAGCTTTTGCTATGATTGAAGCCGCACTAACCTCAATATATTTATCATCAGCCTTATGTTCGGCAATAACATTAACGCCAGTGTCTTTACGCAAATTTTCTTGAAAACGTTCTGCTTTAACATCAACAGCATCGACTATAGCTTTTTCAGGATTCAATTTCATTAAAATAGATTCCATTGCATTTTTTTCAATTTCATTGAGATTTACCCCATCAGCCCTCATTTCATCAATTTCACGGGCAGAAATGACAACAATTTCATATTCAAACATCTTTTTAAGTTTGCGGGATAAAATTGTCCTTCTGTGGGGAGCTAATTTTTTGGAATCTTTAACGCCCATGCGTTCTAGAACTTTTTCCATTTTTTCAGGAACTATTACTCCCGCAATAACCATAGGTCCTAAAACAGATCCTCTTCCAGCTTCATCAATGCCTAAAATATCCATAAAAATCAAAAAAAGTAAAAAAAAGAGAAATAAATATTGATATTTATTTCATAGCCCTAAGACGGACTTCAGGTTCTAATGCAAGTGGTTCTGCAGCAACAATAGCAGTACCTTTTGCAACAACAGTCATTGGATCTTCTGAAATTTCAATTGGAATTCCAATTTCATCAAAAATCCTTTCTTTTATACCTCTAAGTCTTGAACTTCCACCAACAGCAACGGAGTTATTATAAACTCCCATCATTAATTCAGGAGATAATCTTTCCAAGATGATATTTAATCCGCCTACAATTTGTTGCATGAATGGCTCTACAGCTTCAGCAACTAACATGGAATCAATAATAACTTTTTTAGGCCTGTTAGTTTCTAAAGATTTACCAATGACTTCAACACTTAAATTTTCAAGTTGTTCTGAACAGTGAACCATACCAACTTCCATCTTAGCAGATTCTGCATCATGAATACCAATAGCTACATCATATTTTTCCGCTACAAGTTCAACGATTCTATTATCGATGTCGTCACCACCACATCTTACAGTTTCGATATCATTAATTCCTCCAAGAGAAATAACTACAATATCGGTTGAACCCGCACCAATATCTACAACCATAGTACCGTTTGGTTCTGCGATAGGCAAACCTGCACCAATAGCAGCAGCTAAACCTTCACTAATAACCAGAATATTTTGAGCACCTGCTTTCCTACCTATTTCTTCAGCAGCATTTTTTTCCACTTCAGATGCATCACCAGGAATACCAATAACTATTCTACCAACACTTTCGCCTTCATTAATACCAATTTGCATTGCTTTAATGAGTAACGCTTGTGCTTGTACAACATTTTCGATTACTCCTTTTTTCAAAGGTCTTACTGCAAGAATATCTTCAGGAGTCCTTCCAAGCATTCTTTTAGCTTCTTCACCCACTGCTAAAACTTCAGATGGATCATCTTTTTTTACAGCAACAACTGATGGAATTTGATATAAATCAAATTTATCACCAGAAGGTTTTGCTATAACTGTGTTTAAAGTTCCTAAATCAATTCCAAGACTGTTGCTAATGACTCTGGTGTCATCAACTTGTGGTTCTTCCTCTTCTTTTCCAAAAATATTCATGATTATTCCTCCGTTACAATATCTTTAAAATCTATAACGAATACCTTATTAGATGTAGCAATGCTTTGAATTTTTCCAACATGCTCATTTTTCTCAACAGAAACAACTACTGTTGTTAAAACAACTTCATTAGCATTATAGAACGGTTTCAAAGCAGATTTAATGAAATTTGGTAATCTAACTTCATTACTTATATCAACATTAATGAAACTGGTAGTTTGAGCTTTTTGAAGAATCTTGAATGGCACTCGTGACTTGCCAATTGCTGATAAGGTGGATTTCATAACATTCTCAGGGGCAACAAATACCATCACATTAGGCTCATCAGATAAATATTTACGAAGTATTTGAACATAAGCTCCACCACGTTGTCTTGTTTGATTTTTAAAATCATTGATAACAATAGAATTGCCATAAATCATGATAAAATCAAACGTTTTATCCAATTTACCTTCTTTTAATACAACATGTTCCCTAAACAATATCTTGACAGTTGAATTAGACAAAATAGCTTTATACGCCATTTCATCAACCAACTCAGCATTACCTGCAATAACACACCAAGTTTTTTCAATTTTATAATTGCTATCAGTTGTGACCATTGCAGCTTGTCTAAGAACACGTATATTATCTTCAATCATTTAACTACTCACTACATTAATATTAAGTTCAATAACTAAAAATAAATAGCTTAAAATTAAATTAAAGAATTGAATTTACAGCCACCATTAATAGTTTAACAATTAATATTTATTAAAAATATTATTATATATATTTTATCTTTTAAGGTTAATTTTTCAAAATTAGTTATTAAATTTCAATTTTTTTAATCAAACTAAATAATGATGCGAAATTATTAAAAAAAATACACATACAACAAGTAAAAACTTAAAAACCAAACAAACTTATAAATTCAATAAAAAATAACACTTATAAATAATTAAATACAAATATTAATAAATATAAGAAGAAATCCAAGAAAAAATTAATAAATTATGAACTAAAAAGTATTACAGAGGTTGAACATGAAAATTGAAGATACAAACATCAAAAAATTTATTGCAATATCCGATATGATTTCATTATGCAATATGAGTTGTGGGTTTTTATCAATAATAAGTTCAATAAATAACAACTTTGAACTAGCCGCACTGTTAATGATATTTGCAATCATGTTTGACTCCGTAGATGGTTGGGTAGCGAGAAAAACCAATAGACATGACACATTAGGATTTGGAAAAAATATCGATTCCCTATCCGATGCTGTTTCATTTGGTGTTGCGCCAGCAATATTCATATATTCTACTATTAACACCACATCAACTATTATTCAGCCTGTTGTAATAATCGTTAGTTTATTAATTGTTATTTGTGGAATTTTGAGATTGACAAGATACAATGTAATTGCAAATCAGATCAAAACTAAAGATTTTATAGGATTCCCAATACCTGGAATCGCATTTATCTTAGCTACATATTATTTAAGTGGATTATATAATGAATATCTTGCAATAATATTAAGCATTATAATTTCTTTAATTATGATTAGTAGAATCATTTATCCAAAATTCGATAACATGCCAATTCTAGCAATATCAGTCATATTAATCATTTTGTTAATTCTCCCTTTCAAAATAATCTTGTTTAATATTAATATACCAGCACTATTATTGTTATTATTCTGTTTATACTACCTTTTAATTAATTTAATTAAAAATTTCACTATGCAAACCAATTAAATTAATCCATCTACTTTTAATTAAACATTAGGAGTAGAAAAATGACCAAACCAAAAGATCCATTATTTCCTAAAGGATTTGAGGAAACAAAAGACATTAAAGAACAATTTATAGAAGAAAATTATCCCAAGCCTTCAAAAAAAGATGAATTGAGCCCCTTAAAAAAGCTCAATCATAAGATTGGAGTTTATTTAAATCCTAAAACAACAAGAATAACTGAAGACGAACAAAAAAGAAAAATTGGAATAATAATTACAATTTTGATATTATCCACGTTAATAATCTCCTCATATTATTTTTTAGTTTACCAACCCCAGCAAGAGGAATTATCACTAATGAGAACTGAAAAATTAAATGAACTTCACGACTTATATTCCGGACCGTTAGTGACCTCATCAAATGCATTAGTTTTAGAAAATAAGATTGATGATGCAAGAAGCTGCGAAGAATTGGAAAGCATAAACATTCTGACATATGCAACCAAAGACTGGAAATCATTTCATAAAAAAGCAATTCACGCCAATCAGGATAAATTCAACAGAACCATGGTCGTGTATGGAAATGAAAGTAAAGACGTGATAATGAACAGCAATGAGGCAATGGAAATTGTCAGTCAAAATGATGCGACAGTATTATCTAAAATTAAATTTGAAACCCCGAATACCGTTTCAGTGCCAATACTAGTTTCAAGGCTTCAGGCAGGTGCAGGATTAATAAATGTGGGCAGTGTAGTAGATATCTATTTAAATTCAAATTACACCGACGAAAACATTAGCGGCAATAATTCAAGCCCAGAGATAAGCGGATGTACGGTACTTTCCATAATGAGATATGAAGAAAACGGAGAAATAGACTCAGAATATTCAAAATCCAAAGTCCATGTAAAGGGGAATGATACTTATCCAAAGGAAAACACAAAAAGTTTTTCATCAAATGTACTGGAACTTCTAAAAGGGTCAATTATCAAGGGATATGATGAAAAAGAAACCATTGAAATGCTTAAGGATTACGGAGTTAAATTATCAAATTATGAACGTCAAATTAATTTAGGAGATTTGGATGCACAATACATGCTTTTAATTGAAACACCACAAGACAAAGTAAATTTTGTAATAAACAATATGGAAAACATTGTATTAACTATCCCAACATCACATGCTCCAAACTGGATGTATAATGAAATTTATGCTACATACAACAATTAAAAAAGTTTATATTGGATATTTACAAAAGTGATATTATGAATAGACCAACTATTACAACAATAATTGTTATTATATGTTTACTCATAATCGGATTATATGCAATGGGGGAAGTTAACTATTATTCTTCAAAAGCAGTTGTGGAAAGAAATATCGACTCCCCTACAATTCTAATCCCTTCAATTGGTGTTAATGAAAAAATTAACGAAGTATCACTGTCACAAGGAGTATTGCATGAACCAAGTTCATATCAACCTTTAAGTGGTGACGTATTGTTATTTGGACATAGGACACTGCAGGGATCTCCTTTCTTAAGACTTAATGAATTGTCAAACGGGGATGAATTAATCTTAGAATGGCCAGGAATTGGAGAGATAAAATACAATGTCATAAACTCCACAATTGTGCCTGCAGATTATCAGCTTAATGCTGTGGAAGGTGGAAATTCACTATATTTAATTACCTGTGACCCTATCGGATCTACAGCAAATAGGTTGATTATACAAGGGGAATTGAGTGAAACCAATCAAATCAATAGTGAAGTCATCAGTAGCAATCCTCAAGAATCAAATGCATTAATAATTACTGCAATTTTCTTAGTAATTGGATTGGTATTCAGTTACTTCTATCCAAAAGACCAAAGAGGTTATATTTTAGCAACCGTATTGATTATTTCAGCAATTTTAATTTTCTGTTGTATTTTCCCGATTCCATCTGAGTTAATATATGACAAAATATCATTCTTAAATGGAGGACTATGATGGATGTAGATAAGGAGTATTTCTCCAATATAACAACAAGAGAAAGAGCCATATTTGAAGGAGCTATTAGTATGGGAGCATTGTTCCACCAATTTGTGGGAACTCCTGTAAATAAAAATACTAAAAATAGTCTAGAGACAAGTATGGAAGAATCTTTAAAATTGCAGCCAGCTATTGAAGATGTTAAAGTAAATATCAGATTTGATAAATTGGAAGAGTCAATGACCGAATTTGAATACACATCTCTTACTGGAGACATGCTGGATGTTAAAATCTATACCAAAGTAGAAAATGTCACAGCAGTTATAAGAATTGAATTCATTGAAGAGTTAAACTATCCTTTAATGTATGTTGAAGATATTACAGAAGATTAAAAGTTAATATATTTCTTTTAAATCTTCCAATAACTCTTTTAAATGACTTTTTTTAATATGATTCATTAAGACTATCCGAATTGCGACAGGGCATTTTGCTACAGAAACTTTCCAGTTTAATTTTTCTAATTTTTGAGAAAGAACATCAGCATCCAACTCAGGATGATTAAATGCCACAATATTTAATTCCGGTTCACAAACAACATCATAACCTATTTCTTCAAGGCCTTCTTTTAAAAATTTAGTATTATTCATTAAATTTTCAGCAATTTTACAATAACCTTCCCGGCCAAAATATTTCATGATTGCGTAAGTAGCAGCAGATGAAGCACCAATACGGGTCCCAACAACTGTTGATTGAGTTTTAACAGTCAAATACGGAGAATCAACTGCCATTACATTAAGATATTCTTCTTTTCGAAATATGATTCCTCCTGCAGGAATAGGAGCCAGACCCATCTTATGAGGATCTACAGTTATTGAACAAACACCCGGCAATGAAAAATCAAAAACCGGCAAATCATAACCAATTTCTTTTAAAAAAGGAATTGAAAAACCTCCAAATGCGGCATCAACATGGAAATAAATATTATTTTCATGAGCGATTTGCGAAATTTCCTCAATAGGATCTATTAAACCCAATTCAGTTGTGCCTGCAATAGCTACAATAGCCACAGTTTTATCAGAAATTACATCTTTTAATGCATCAACATCAATCTTATAATTTTCATCCAGTTTTGCTTCAACAATATTCAAGTTTAACATGTCAGCAGCTTTCTTAAATGAAAAATGAGCGGATTCAGGGATGATAATTTCCCCATCAGCAATTCCCTTGTATTTTCTTGCATGATTTCTAGCGGCACGAATAGCCATGATATTTGCTTCTGTTCCACCAGTTACAATGTTTCCGAAAGCATTGTCCAAAGACAACAGATTACCAATAGACTTGATTACTTCATCTTCTATAAATTTTGTTCCTTTAAAAAGACCAGGATCACCCAAATTAGTATCTAAAAACTTACAATAAACTTCCTTTGCAAAGGGATGGGCTTCAGTACACATAGACCCTAAAATCCTACCATCCGCATAATCATTATCTAATTTGTGGATTTCATCCAATTCTTTTAAGATTTCTTCCTTATCTATTGGTTTTTCTTGCATAAAATAACCTAATTAAACTAAATAACTAAAAATAAAAATTAAAATAAAAAAAAAGAAATAAAGAAATTATTCTAAACGTTTACGTGCAGCGTCAAGAATAATTTTTTGTTCAGCTCTAGCAACAGTTTTCCTCACGTCAGCAATAGCGTCTGTGTTTGAGGATACACTTGTAATTCCGAAACCAACAAGTTTTTCAACAATATGAGGTACACTACCTGCTTGACCACAAATACTGCATGTAACACCTGCTTCAGCACATTTTCTAATTGTTCTTTCAATTAATTTCATTACTGCAGGGTGTTCTTCTGAATAGTGTTTTGCTACAAACTCATTGTTTCTGTCAACTGCAAGAGTGTATTGAGTTAAATCGTTGGTTCCTAAACTTACAAAGTCGATTCCAACTTTAATATATTCATCAATCATGATAGCAGCTGCTGGAATTTCAACCATCATACCAAAGTCAACATCTTTATGAGGTTCTAAACCTACTTCAGAACAAAGAGCCTTAGCTTGTACAAGTTCTTCAGGATTTTGTGACAATGGAATCATAATTCCAATGTTAGTGTAACCTTTTTCATGTAACTTTTTAATAGCTCTGAACTCACATTTAAGGATTTCCGGTTGATCCAATTCTCTTCTGATACCTCTCCAACCAAGCATAGGATTGTGTTCTCTAGGTTCGTTTTCACCACCTTCCAATGCGATAAATTCGTCAGTAGGAGCATCTAAAGTTCTGTACCATACTGGTTTTGGATAGAATGCATCAGCTACAATTTGAACCTTGTCAGCAATAGTGTCAATTAATTCATCTTCTTTTCCATCTGCGATGAATTTACCTGGGTGAACACCAGAAGTTAACATTAAATGTTCAGTTCTTAAAAGTCCAACACCATCTGCACCAGTTGCGGCTGCTTTTTCTGCTGCTTCAGGCATACTTACATTAGCTTTTACTTCAGTAACTGTTATAATTGGGGCTGCTTCAACATTAGCTACAGCAGGAGCCTCTTCCTTAACTTCAGAAATTCCTTCAAATACTAATCCTTTTTTACCGTCTAAAGTAACACCGGCATTTTCTTCTAAAGTGGTTGTAGCGTTACCTGTTCCCACAACACATGGAATTCCAAGTTCACGAGAAATAATAGATGCATGGCAAGTTACTCCACCTTCGTCAGTAACAATACCGCTAGCCCTTTTCATAGCTGGAACCATATCAGGAGTAGTCATAGTTGTAACCATTATGTCCCCATCTTTGATTTTGTCTAATTCATCAATATCTAAAACGATTTTGACATTACCGGTTGCCATACCTGGACTTGCACCAAGACCTCTTACAAGAACATCTCCAGTAGCGCCAACATCAGAATCTTCCTCTGCTGAAACGTCGCCTAAAGTAGTGATAGGTCTTGCTTGTAATAAGAATAAGTTATCTCTTTCAAATGCCCATTCGGTATCCATTGGTTCACCATAATGAGCTTGAACTCTTTTACCCATTTCGGTTAATTCTATGAGTTCATCATCAGACAATACTCTTTCATTTCTTTTATCTTCAGGAACTTCAACTTTTACACTGGTTCCGTTTTCATCATTAGTGTACATTACTTTTTTGTCACTAATTGTTACGTTGATAATTTCATTATTTTTCTTATCAACTTGATAATTATCAGGAGTTACATCACCGGACACAACTGCTTCACCAAGACCCCATGATCCTTCAATTAAAGCAATTTCTTCACCGGTAGATGGATTTACAGTAAACATTACACCTGCTTTATCAGCAATAGCCATTTTTTGAACAACAA
>NZ_CAMJCX010000024.1 GCF_946404245.1 uncultured Methanobrevibacter sp. | reverse complement strand
CAAAAGAATTCAGCGAATCCGCTTCAAGGGTCACAGGCCTTCCGATAGAAATGATTTACGTTCTATTCAATGAAAGGAAAACAGACAATGTCGGTGTCGGCGGAGTCCTTTTAAGCAACCAGGAATAGATAGATTTTTTTTAAAATCTATTTCAATTCCAGAATCTCCAGATACATTTCCTTCAATTCCTTTTTTTCATATTCGTTGTAGTGTTCGTTGTCAACGTCAGTGTCGAGTGCGAACAATAACAGTTCATAAAACACCTTATTTAGAGATCTCCCCTTTTCGGTGAGGAAGTACTGTGTGTTTGCAGAATCGTCAGTCTTGTAAATCAGCCCGTTTTCCTGCATTGTCCTGAGGCATCTTGAAAGCGCCTTGTTGTCCAGTGACGGCCGGTTGGTTTTAAACTCATTGAAATGACTTTTTCCCAAAAACAGATCCCTTAAAACGTGCAGCGTCCACTTGTTGCTCATGAACTTTAGCGTGTCCTCAAGGGGGTTTCTCTCATATTTCTTTTCGTAATATGCAAGTTTTTTGGGATTCAGACTCATGGTAATAATTATGTGACTTTTGGATAATTAAGTTTTCATTCAGTGTCACGGATGCCACTTTACACTTAAATACTCATCTTTTTAAATATCTGATTAGACATTTGGTGATAGCATGAGAGATGATAATGTAGTGATGACTAAGTTTTTGGCGATAATCTTTGCGATATGTTCCGGCCTTGCAATAGGCAACCTCTACTGGTCACAGCCCCTGCTTGTCCGCATCATGGAGGGTTTCGGACTTTCTGCAGCAAACGGAGGGCTTCTGGTTACAGCAACCCAGATCGGGTATGCAATGGGAATCTTTTTCATTTTGCCTTTGGGCGATTTTGTCCGCCGCAAACGGATGATAGCTATTGTGATGGGTCTTTCCATAGTCGCTTTGACATCATGTGCTCTGGCACCTTCATTCACTATACTGGCGCTCTCACTTTTCGCCATGGGGCTTGTGACAATTTCAGGACAGGTGATACTGCCTCTTGCAGGGGATTTGAGCCGTGAGGACGAGCGTGGACACATTGTCGGAATCGTGTCTTCAGGAATAACCACAGGAATCCTTTTCTCAAGGTTTGCAAGCGGAATCATTGCAGGATTTTGGGGATGGAGATCAGTTTATGTCATTGCGGCCGTTTTAAATCTGATAATGGTTCTGGTCATGATATATGTGCTTCCTGAAATTCCGGCCAAAAACAAGCTTGAATCATATAAGGGGTTACTCTTAAGCGTTTTCACAACATTCAAAAGGCACAGGACACTGCCGCTGATTCTTCTTCACTCGGGTCTGATATTCGGTCTGGTCTTTAACATCTTCTGGACTTCACTGACATTTTTACTGTCAGGCGCTCCCTACAACTATGACACCTTCCAGATAGGTCTTGTAAGCCTTGCGGGACTTGCCGCCGCAGTCTTCGGTATCGGCATCGGAAAGCTCCAGGACATGGGTCTGAGCGTGCCTGCACTCGGCGCATTCATTTTGCTGGGCCTTGTCACAATGATTTGCGGTTATCTCTTCAGCTATTCAATAGTTGCAATCGTGATTGTTGCTGCGGTTGTTTCAGTTGCGGTTCAGGGCATAAGCGTGCTTACACAGACAAGGCTCTTTAATCTCTCCCAGGAAGAGAGAAGCAGGCTAAACACGGTATTCGTTGTAAGCAACTTCATGTTCGGCGCTGTCGGAAGCGCCCTTGCATCACTTCTCTGGTCACTTGGCGGATGGACATATGTCATGATGGCAGCAAGTGGAGCATGTGTTGCTGCACTCGTTGTCTGGACGGTTTCAAGAGGGCCGTTTAAGGAGACTGATAATGCACTGAATAATTCGCAATACAAAAATGCTTAATACTCATCGATTACAAAATGTAATATATTTGATGTATGCTGTGCATTCGATGGGGGTTAGCTTAAAGTGAAGATATTCGGCAATGAGGAGAAAATCGGAGTGTGGTACAACAGGATTCTGCCGTATCTCATAATATTCGATTTTCTTTTGATAACCATCTCACTTATCCTTGACATTTCAGAAAATACCCTGTACGTCATTGAAGTATTTGACTTTTTGGTGTGCATAATCCTTCTTTTCGAATACTTCTACGGTTTGGCCAAGGCCCCGTCAAAGAGAAACTTCCTGCTTGACAAGAACAACATTCTGCTTCTTGTAGCGGCATTGCCTCTGGATTTCATAATATATCTATTTGTGCCGGTCAATTTCCCAGGATCAGTTTTCGGATACCTCAGGCTTTTGAGGATGATAAGGGTCATAAGCTTTGTCCGCATGGGCTCAATCGGCGAGTTTTTTGAAAAGACCGAGTTTCACAAGATTATCATTGCGATAGGAATAATCATACTCACATTCACTGCGCTCTTTTTCATATTCGGAACCAGCTACAATCCGTTTGACTATTTCTATTTCGTTGTTGTAACACTGACAACCGTCGGATACGGGGACATCACTCCTCAGACATACAACGAGAAGATTCTCACAATGATACTGATTCTAATCGGAATAGTGATTTTCTCCACAATCACTGCGTCCATCTCATCATATCTTACAGACCACATGATGGAAGGCGACGGCGATGAGATTGCTGATGTTAAAAGAAGCGTTGATGAGAGTTCAAAAACAATCCTCAGTGAGCTTGATGCTGTTCGTGAGGAGAACAGGAATTTGCAAAAGCAGATTGATGAGCTTAAAGAGCTAATTGAAAGGAAATGATTTTTCTTATTTTTGGAATATATTTTTTCTCGAAAGATTAAATAGGTAAAAGATTTAACCTATAACATAACAGGTGGACAGTTATGAATGACTATTAATATTCGGATTGGTGCGGAAAGATTCTTTTTGCAGTTTCCGCAATAATTTTCTGTGCGGGAATATATTTTGTTATTAGATATCCATTCTTCAGGTTGACGAATGGTTTACCAAAGGTTTAATCGATTTGTCCGTAATTGAGGGAATGCAGAAAATACATGCGCTTCAACGAGTATCTGGGTGAGACAACCATATATACGAACTTCCACATCAACAACGTGACCAAAAACCTGGACTATACCGAGATTCTGGGACTTGACAACACAACGTTTGTCGTTCCCGATGACATAGGAAACCATACGGTCTATTTCATCTGCGACAAGAAGACAGGTTATATGGGCCATCTTGAAGACTTCAGGGTTATAAAAAGCGAAAGGGTACTCAACAGTAAGATATTCCTTATTGGGAATGAATAGAGGAGTTATATCATTTTTTTCAAATAGATGTTCAGGTTATGTATCGGATAGTAATATTTTAAATCATTTTGATACCAATATAATACTATTGGTGAAAAAATGGAAAAGAAATATATTGCGCTAATTGTTGTGGCTGCCGTTATAATTATTGCTGTTGCGGCGGCATTTGTCTATACGAACAATCCTAAACAGGACACTAAATTGGAAGTTGTAGGAAACTCTTCCATTCCCGAAGACGGCAAGATTGTCGTAAGATTGTCAGCTTTAAACGGAACCACTTCCCTAAAAAATAAGGAAGTGCATGTTGCTGTTTTCAACAGTGATGGAAAACAGGTATTCAATAAAACCAAAAACACATCAGATAATGGTAAGGCCAGCTTTGCACTTAAAAACGTTACTGCAGGTAAAAAATACACAGTTAACGTAACATTTGACGGGGATAAAAACTATTCCGCAAACAAAACCTCCAAAAAAATTAAAATAACTGAAAAGCAAGTGGTTGAGGAAACTCCCGAACCTGTCCAGTCAGCTCCGGCAACACAATCTTCCCAGGATTCATCTCAGAGCTATAATATAGATGATATGGACGGTGACGGTCAGCTGGATGTTTTCTACTCTGAAGGTTATAATGATGATGTAGGTATGATTCAGTATTATAATACAAGAGGCGGCGAACATTTGGAAGTCTATGAAGACGGATCATATTATTACATGGGTGCTGACGGTTCTGAAGACTACGGATATGTTTATTAATCCATTTTTTAGAAATTTTAGATAGGAGAAGGTAATATGGAAAATAAGAATATCATAATAATTCTTTTGATAGTTGTAGTTATTCTTGCAGCGGCAGTTGCTGTGATGTTTTTATCACCTTTTGACGTGAAGGCAGATACAAAACTAGCTATTACAAGCAATGCAACATTGTATGAAGGAGAGAATCTGACAGTTAAACTGACTGACATTAACGGCACTGAAATTTCAGGCGAAACTGTAAATGTGACTATAACTGATGAAAATGGGGGAAGCTATAAATACTCTATAATTACTAATGTCAGTGGTATTGGTGTTTTGGAACTTGACAAGACATCAGGAAACTATACTGTTAACTGTACCTATGGCGGAAATGAAAACTACACTGGAAACAGCACATCTCAAAAATTGGAGATATTAGAAGAAGTTGTTGAAACTCAGCAAACTTCATCTGAACCTCAAGGGTCTTCTAGCTCATCTTCAGGCGGAGGCCTGCACTATGATGCAGAAATCAATGTTTATTATAATGATAATGGAGTAATTGTTGATCCTGATGGAGAGCATCCGCAAGGTGTTGGAAGCAGTTATTCTCATGCTCGTGAATTAAGAGACAAGTGGGAACGTGGCGAACCAGTAATGGTTTAATTTACCATTACTGTTTATTTCTTTTTTTAGTTTAGTAAATCTATTACTTTCTATGTTTTATTCATTTATTTTAATTGTTTTTCACATTAACGTTAGCTATTCTGATTTTTGAAAGTGATTGTTAATGGGGATATATATCAAGAAGTTCAATTGACTTCCAAATTTGAAATTCCAATCGTTAATGTTAAAACATTTTATATACATTTAAAAGACAATATAGTATTAAGGTGATAATTTTGAATAGAAAGCTAATAATTTTGGGATTAATTTTACTAGTAGTGTTTTCTATTTCTGCAGTGTCTGCATCCGATAACCTCACAGAAAGTGAAGTTTTAAGTGGTGCTGAAGTGTATAATGCAGAACTGACTGATGTCGATGACTTTACCACTCATTATTCATCTGATGAGTCTCAATATTTTGATGTAGTGTCATATGATTCTTATTATGAGGATGCGCGATTTGACGTGGTGGACAATAAAACTGGCAAAACAATCGGTGCGGCCCGTTATATCAATGGTGAAGGTCATATATCTATGGAATGTGATGTGGGAAACTACAAGGCAACAATTAAGCCTTTGAAATATGAGGATTATCCATATGACTTCAAACCAGTGACCTTTAATGTAAAAATAACTAAAGCACCTGTAAAACTGATTGCAAACAAATGGGTTTCAACAACCAAGCAATCTGTAAAAATGAAAGTGTTGGTTAAGGATGAATATGGATGTCCAGTTGAGGAAGGCACTGTCAAATTTACAGTAAATGGAAAAAACTACAATGTTAAAGTAAAAAACGGTGTAGCTACTAAATATGTAAAGTTGACTAAGGCAAAAACATACACTTATAAAGCCACTTTCAGCTCAAAAAACTATAAGACAAAAGCAATTTCCTCAAAGGTTTATGTTAAAAAGGCTAAGAAGTATTATGTCTTTAAAGTTTCTAAATTTAAAGGAAAAGTTTACTATAGTAAGTATGTGAAGCTGCTTAAAGCTAAAAATAATAAAAAATTCAAAGAGGTTTCTTTAAAGCTTGGAAAATATAAGGGTAAATATCCAATTCACATGTACATTGAGACATTACCTCGCGATATGCAATCTTTGAAAGGGGATTATGTCCGTGTGTGGATTAATGACGGAAGGGGTATGGATTCTCCATTCTATTCTAAAAAAATTAATCTTTGCACTTTAAACCCTTAATTTTCTTTTTTTTTTATTTTGAGTTGTTTTTAATTCTTGTTTTTTTAGTTGAATGTTATGTAATTGTTATATATTTTAATTTTTAATAGATAATGCCAATTAATATTAAAAACTTTGTATAAATATAAATTATAAGTGTGTTTTATAGTAACTGAAGACTAAATACTGTGTTGATAGTATTGTTTATTGGATTGTTTGTCATGTTGGAAAAAAGATTAGAATTATATGTTGAACAGTTGGATGTTGATAAAAAACTTAAACAATTTATTAAAGAAATATTAATCCTAGAATCTGATCGTCGTGATGAAATTTTTAAATATACTAAGATCTATGAAGATAAAATTGATAAATGCATAAGAGATGATTAATATGTATATTAAATCGGTAGATATTGCCAATTTTCGTATATTTTACAAAGATCATCATTTCAATTTCAGTTGTAATGATAAGTTTTTAAATGTAATTTATGGAAAAAATAGCACAGGTAAAACTTCTTTAATCAATGCAGTTCATTGGTGTTTATATGGTCAGGAAATTTTGGAAGGTGGTGCTGAACCAATAATTAATGAGGGTATCGTTGAAGAAATTCCTAGGAATGGGGAAGCTAATGTGGAAGTTACTGTAATGTTTGAATATGATGAGAGAGATATTGCTGTTCAACGTACAATTAATTTTTATAAAAATGAGGATGGAAAATTAATACAAGGTTTGGATGATTTTAATATATTATTAGATGGTCAGTTTGTTTTGAGTAAGGAGGCACTTATTTCAAAAAGATGTAGTAAGCAATTATTTAATTTATCATATGTTAATGTAAATCAGTCATTATTTGATAAGAATTTTGCGAATGATATTAAGTCAGTATTGTTCAATTATTTTCAATTAGATATTGTTGATATTGCATATGAACATTTGAAAAAATCATATAGTAATTTTTTAAAGAAATCTGAAAAAATTGACAGCCAAATTATTCAAATTAATAGTTATAATAGATTAAAAAAAGATTATGATGAGGTTTGTTTAGAAATAGATAACTTGAATCAAAGAATTTTTGAATTAAATGACTTGAAAGAGAAATATTCTTTCAAAATCGATTCAGATATTTTTAAAAAATCGGAATTTCTTTCAAATGATCTTCATAGTCTAAATCTTAAAATTGAAAAATTAGGATCTGATTATTCTAATTTAGTTTTAAGGTCATTCCCAATGTTGGTATTATTTAAAGATGCTTCTTCTAATCCGGTTCTTAAAAATTATTTATTATCACTAAATGATGAAAATTCAGGATATTCGTATCTTAAAGATTTATTTGACTTTAAAACAGATTTAATCAATTTAGAAAAAGTTATTTTTAATATTTCACATTATATTAAACAGATTAAGGATTGTAATGAAGAGTTAGAAAAAGTGTACTATGAGTATGAGTCACTAAATTTATATATAAAGGACATGGATGAACCCTTGGTGAAAAAAGTTGAATCTATCCAAAAAACAATTAAATATTCATCAGCAGAGGTGGATCGTCTTGAATATAAAAAAGATTATCTTAAAAAGGAAATTTCAAGGTATAGTAAAAAAATAAATAATATTCAGATGATTTCAAATGAAATTCAGAAAAAAGACTCATTTTATAAAGATGCTTTGGATGCATTTAAATATATTGGGGAGGGTATGCTTAAAGAAATAATTTGTGAAATTTCTGATTCTATGAATAATATTTTCCTCCAAAATTTTAAGATGGATAAAAAATTCTCAAAGGTAATTATTACTGAAAATTTTGATTTATCGATAATTAAAAAATCAAATAAACCTATTAAATTTGAGGATTTATCTTATAGTGAACAATATGTTTTGTATTTATCATTAATATTCTCAATTCAAAAGATAATAAGTGATGATGTTTTTATTATTGTTGACATGCAATTTTTGAATTTTGATAGAGAAAATCTGAAAAACTTTTTATCTGTCCTAAAATGCAATGATAATCAATGTTTTTTATTGTTTAATGATAGTATGTATGATGATGGAATTAGATTTAATTTAATTGATAATGTTAATATTGAATATGAATTAATTAATTCAAATGATAAAATTAAGGTGATTAAGCATGAAAACTCCTCTTCCTGAACGAATATATATTGAAAAAAATGAACGAATGAGATATAGAGTTTTACGTGAGAAATTGGGAAAAAATGTTCTCAATGTAGATGTTTTCTCATTGGCAATGGTTTATGGTTATATGAACAATCTTAGAATTCCATTAAAACGTAAAGAGGGTTTGTTTAGGACAATTTCTGCCAGAGATAATTTTTATTCTCTATTGACATTATTATATATTAATGAAAAAGATGAATTTCCAAAAAATTTCAATGATTTGTCAGAAGCAGTAATTATTGCTCAAGAATATGCAAATGGAGGATTGAAATTACTGGAAGATGAGGTTAACAAGGATGAATATAACTTCTCTAATAAATTATCATCTATTATTCTTAAATTTAATTTTGAAAATGATTTTTCAGAGGTATTCAAGGAATTAAAAATGGAGTAGAAATACTTTGCAAATGCTCTACCTTAAAAATTTTATATTATTCTTTATAAATATTATATTAATTATTCTATGGGTTTCATAATATGGGTGCTGATAATTTTTCTCCAAAACCTTTTTTAAAATGGGCTGGTGGTAAAACACAATTGTTAGAATCAATAATGGATAGGTTACCTGAGGATGTTAAACCTCCTAAAAACAGTAATGACAAAGGAGTAATTAATTCTTATTTTGAACCTTTTGTTGGTGGGGGAGCTGTCTTTTTCTGTTTATCAAATCATTATGATATAAAACATGCTTATTTGGGTGATACTAATAAAGATCTTATCTTAACTTATAATATTATTAAGTATAAAGCTCAGGATTTAATTGAGAAATTGGAAGGCCTGTCTGATGAATATAAAGATGAAAGAAATTCTTCTGAAGATAGAAAAAGTATGTTTTATGAGAAAAAAGATAAATTTAATGAGATTCATAATAAAATAGATACTTATGGTTTATCTAAGAAAAATATTAATGTTGCAGCCTTAATGATTTTTTTAAATAAAACCTGTTTTAATGGACTTTATAGGGTAAATAAAAATAATGAGTTTAATGTGCCTTTTGCCAATCCTAAAAATCCATTAATTTGTGATAAAGAGAATATTATTGAGGTATCAAATACATTAACTGGTGTAGAACTTTTTGTAGGGGATTATTCAAAATCTATAGTGGGTATGAAAAATGATTCTTTAGTGTATTTTGACCCTCCATATCGTCCTATCAACGGTAAAAAAAGTTTTGAAGGATATTCAAAATCAAATTTCAATGATAAAAATCAAGAGGAATTAGCTAAATTTTGCAGGGAAATCGATAAAAAAAATGTAAGATTTATTCTGAGTAATTCTGACCCCCATAATTTCGATGAAACTGATAATTTCTTTGATGATTTATATGATGGATTTAATATTAAGCGTGTTTCTGCAAAAAGATTTATTAATTCAAATGGTAATAAACGGGGACCAATAACTGAAATATTAGTATCTAATTATTGAATAAATATGCACATTTATATAACTTCTTTAACATAGTTATATATGTAATTATGGTAGTTGAATGTTTAACAGATTCTTGGAAAAGTGTGGTTAAAATGTTTGAAGATTGGATAACAGATGATGTTAAATCAGTTTTATTAGTGGAACCTAACTTTCCAATTCCTGCTAAAAGCAGAAACCACAAAAATTTTTTACCAATTGGTCTTTTAAAGATTGCTGCTTATTTAAGAACTAAAGATATTGATGTTAGATTGATTCGTTTTGATAATGATGATTTTATTAAATCTGAAGAACTTAATTTAGATTATTTTAAAAATGACGGCCCTGATGATGAAGATTTTGTCCCAGATTTAATTTGTATAACTTCTATTTTTACTTATTGGGCAAAATATGTAAAATACGCTGTTTCTTATTATAAACGTAAATTTAAAGATGTTCCTATATTAGTTGGAGGTATATATGCTTCATTGATGCCAAAGCAATGCAAAGAATACACAGGTTGTGATGAGGTTATTTTTGGCGTCATTGAGGAAGCAGAAAAACTTATCCCTGCTTATGATTTAGTTGATGTTGATTATCAGATTATTCATACAACTAGAGGTTGCATTAGGCAATGTAAAGCATGTGGTGTTTATCAAATTGAACCTGAATGGTCTTCAAAAAAATCTATTAAAAATGAAATAATTAAAAAAAAGATAATTTTTTATGATAATAATTTGTTAGCTAATCCATTTATTGATAATATATTAGATGAGTTGATAGAACTTAAAGCAGAACGAAAAATTTCATATGTTGAATCTCAAAGTGGTTTTGATGGAAGAATATTGAGAAAAAGGCCAGAGCTTGCGAAAAAATTGAAAGATGCTGGTTTTAAAAATCCTAAAATTGCATGGGATGGTCCTTATAAAAGTTGGAAAAAAATTAAACAGCAAATTGAGATTTTAATTGATGGTGGATTTAATTCTAAAGATATTTCAGTATTTATGCTTTATAATCATGAATTACCTTATGAAGAATTGGAAATGAAAAGAGTAAAATGCTTTGAATGGAAAGTTCAAATTACTGATTGTAGATTTAGGCCATTGGATAAAATTAAAGATAATTACAGTCCTCATAAAAGAAATGGTCAAACAAAGGATGATTACTTTATCCATGAAAATTGGACTGATGCAGGTATTCGCAAATTTAGAAGAAATGTTCGTAGAAATAATATCTGTGTAAGGCATGATGTAGATTATCATTCATCTCTTTTGGAACGTAAAAAGGTTCCTCAGGAAAAAGCAAAGATTTATAGGGAATCTACATATGATGAAGTTAAAGACGAGCTTCCAGATGCATGGACTCCTGCAATTTTCCATGATGTTGATGAACAAGATTATTTTAAGATGGAGGTGGGTAAATAATGTCTTTTCGAGATTTAGATTTGCACCCTACTTATAACTCAGCGCATGATGACCCTGTAGAAGAGTTTTATATTCCTGTTTTAACTAATGCTATTAGTTATGACCGTATCGTGGGGTATTTCAATTCTTACAGTTTAGCATTAATTGCTGATGGTTTAAAACAATTTATTCAAAATAATGGTAAAATGAGGTTATTGTGTGGAGCACAATTAGATTTTGAAGATGAAAATGCAATTATTAATGCATCTGAAATTGCAAATCAACTATCAGATAATTTTTTAAACGAATTGGACAATATATCTGATGACATGTATTTAAATAGGATTAAATTATTGGCTTGGATGGTTGATAAAGAAATTTTAGATATTAAAGTAGGTATTGTAAAGGATATTAATGGATATGTTGGAGGAATACTTCATGAAAAAACAGGTATTCTTTCAGATGGTGAAAATACTATTGTATTTTCTGGATCAAATAATGAAACAAAAGCAGCCATGTCTTCAAGGGGAAAAGGCAATCTTGAAAAATTTAAAGTATTTCTAAGTTGGGAAGATGGTAAATTTATGAAAGAGGACATTGATGGATTTTATGATTATTGGAATAATCATGACCCTTACTTAGAAGTTATAGATATTCCAAGTGCTGCTAAGAAAGGTTTAATTAAATATGCTCCGGATTCTATTGATGAGGTCATTAAATTGGATATTGGGGATGATGATTCTAAAGAAAAAGATAAACGAAAATTACGAGAATACCAAAAAGAAGCTATTTCTAAATGGACTGAGAATAATCATAGAGGCATATTTGAAATGGCAACTGGAACTGGAAAAACATTTACTGCATTAAACTGCATGAAAAAAGTTTTGAAAGATAGTAATAGACTATTAACAGTTATTGCTTGTCCTTATGCTCATTTATCAGAACAATGGGCAGATGATGTTGAAAAAAATTTCGATATTACTGTTTATAATATTTACAGTTCAAGTAATTCAAATTGGAAAAAAGATTTAAAGAATTTGGCACTGGATATGAGTTTAGGGATTATTGATAAGGCGATTATATTAACTACTCATAAAACATTTTCTAGTGATTTCTTTGTTAAAGAAATTTCTAATATTAATGTTCCCTCTTTTTTAATAGTTGATGAAATGCATCATGTTGTTTCAAATGCATATAGTAAAGGATTGCTGGATTTTTACGATTTTAGATTAGGATTAAGTGCAACACCTAGAGTTCATAATAATGAAGAAGGAACTAATTTTGTTTTTGACTATTTTGAAGGTATTGTCTTTAAATTTGACCTTACAAAAGCATTAACTGAATTTGGTGAAAATGGTAAGACTTTTTTGGCGCAATATGATTATCATCCTAAAAAAGTTTCTTTAAATAGTTGGGAATTAAGTGAATATTATCGTTTATCTGATAAAATTAAACAATTGTATTACATGAATAAAGATAAAGAAAGTCCTGCTTATGAATCATTATTATTCAAACGAAGTAATATTATTAAAAATGCAAAATCAAAATATGATTGTCTTAGGGACATATTGAGAAGTTATGATGATTTGGACCATTTAATTATTTTTTGTTCTCCACAACAAATAGATAATGTTCTTGAAATTCTTAAACAGGAAGGTGTTGACCCAGCACATAGATTCACTAATAAGGAAGGCACTAAAAAATCTGCACAATTTGGAGGGATTTCTCATCGTCAATACTTAGTGAACAAATTTGATGAGGGTTATTTCAAATCATTAGTAGCTATTAAATGTCTTGATGAGGGTGTGGATATTCCTTCAGCAGAGAAAGTAATTATTATGTCCAGTTCAACTAATCCTGGTGAATACATTCAAAGAAGAGGTAGGGTGTTAAGAAGAAGTGAAGGTAAAGACAAAGCTGAAATTTATGATATGGTGGTTATTGAATATGATTCTTTAGGAAATCCTATTGATGATATAGTTAGATATGAGAAAATTAGATTGGAAGATTTCATTAACTCTTCAGATAATCCTGGGGAATGTATGGAATTATTAAAAAAATGGGGAATTAGTTTATGAAAAATAATAATAAATCAGATATTAATCCAGAAATTATTGATAAGATTAATAATAGTTCTGCATCTGAAAATGTTAAAGAATGTTTAAAAGAGCTTATTGAATTTGAATATGATAAGATCGATAACTATGGGGTAAAATTTAAAGATACTTACTTAGATACTATTGAAAAATGGAAAAAAGATGATGGTGAAGATATATGATTTTAAAATCATTATATTTAAAAAATTATAGGACTTATAGAGGTCCAGAAATTGTTGATTTTGCCACAGGTGACCAAAATATTACTATTATTAAAGGGAATAATGAAGTTGGTAAAACTACAATTATGAATGCAATCACTTGGTGTTTATATGGTAGGGAATATTACAGGGATAAAGGTAATGAACCTATTTTTAGTAAAAGCACTTCCTATGATTTAGATGTTGGTGATGAAGACACTGTTGAAGTTAAATTAGAGATGGAGGATACAAAAGGTAAAACTGTTAAGTTTATACGCAAATTATTATTTTACAAAAATGATCTGGGACAATGTAAAGAAGATTCTACGGATTTTGAAATATTAGTTGATGAAATTCCTGTGACCTTCCAATCTACATATATAAAAAAACATTTGCCTAGTGATATTAAGGAATATTTCTTATTTGATGGGGAACAATTAGAATCTTATTTTACTGAAGATAATAGTAATATTAAAAAATCTGTTTATCAGTTATCTCATCTGAATGTTTTAGAAAATACGATAAAGCATTTAAAAGCTTCAAAAAAGGATCTTGAAAACCAACTATCTAAACTCAACCCAGTTTTAGGTAAATTACGTAAAAACGAATCTCGTTTAGTTGAGGATATTGAATCTAATAATGAAAAAATTGATAAAATAGAATCGGATGTTGCCAAATGGAATAGGTTAATTTCAGAAAATTCTGAAAAAATAAGACATTATGGTCAGGACCCTAACAGTTTGATCGATGAAAAAGAATCGTTGAAAGATGACCTTAAAAAAATTGATAATAGGATTGAGAAAGAACAAGAGCGTTATGGTGTATTTTTAGTTAAAAATCTTCCTAAAATAATGTCTGCACCATATTTATTAAATGTTAAGGTGCTTTGTAAAGAATTAGAGGAAAAAGGTTTTATTCCTGCGAGATTTAAAAAAGAATTTTTAGAATTTTTATTGGAAGAACATGAATGTATTTGTGGCGCCGATTTGTCTGAAGGTAGTCCTGGTCATGATAAATTGTTAAAATTATATAATGAAACTGATGATGCTACAAATATTGCAGACCATGTTAATTTATTGTTAGGTAGTTTAAACTCCATCGTTGATAAGTTTCCTTTAAAATTTGAAAGTACTCTAAAATCTAAAAGAATGACTATTCAAGAGTTCAAAACTGAAAGGGATAATATTTCTAAGAGAATAACTGATATCAACGATGAATTAGCTGGTATTGACGAAGATAAAGTTAAAGAATTGCAAAAAGAAATAGAGCAATATGAGACTTTAATTTCAATTAATACTGAAAAGAAAGGAGGTATTAAAAAACAAATAGAGCTTGATGAAGAGTTATTAGAAGATGTAAGGGCACAGATTATTGAAGAAGAGAAAAAAGTGGGCATCAAAAATAAGATTCAATCTTCTTTAAATATGTGTAATGATGTATTGTCAGAAGTCAAGGATATTTATCATGATTTAGAAGACGATATTCATACTAAACTACAAGAATTAACTTCAACTGAATTTAATAGTTTGCATTGGAAAGATTTTTATCAAGGTGTTGTCATTGATAAAGATTATGATGTCAAAATTCTGAAAGAAAGGGAATATGTTGTACCAAATGATTTATCAAAAGGTGGTCAGTTAGTATTGGCATTGTCATTTATGACTGCTCTTAATTCATTATCTGGATTTGGATTGCCAATTGTTATTGATACTCCTTTAGGTAGATTAGATGAACCTATTAAAGAAAATATTGGTAAAAATTTACATGAATTCACTAAAAATAAACAAGTAACTTTATTGGTAACTGGTTCTGAATATAGTGATGATTTTAGAAAGGGTATTAGGGACTATGTTGGAAAAGAATATGAATTAAATTATATTCAGGAAAAAGATGGTATAACAACTATTGAATGTAAAAAATAGGTGAAATTATGGCTAACGATAAAAATAAAAGGACATTAGTTTATATTGATGATGAAGATTTTGATTTTTATCAAGAATTAAAAAAATCTCATTATTTCAGTGATAAATCTTTTAAAAATATTGATTTATTCTTATTTGCTGCATTAGTTGGTCTAGTAATTGAAGGAAAACCTTTATCTTTAGATAATGCTAATAAAAAGAAAGATTATTTTCGTGTAAATGATAATAAAAATAAAGATAGTATGGTTATTTTGAAATCATTAGCAATATCAAAATTTGATGATGTTAATGTTTTATCAAATGAAGATAAGTTATTCTCATTGTGTGAAGACTATGCTAATGCCGGAATTAAAAAAATTTATCACTGGTATAATAGTGATGAAGATACTTTTGATAATATTCTTACAAGAGAATTACTGAAATGTTGGGAAAACTTAGATTTAGAGGAATTTAATTAATTTCAAGCCTTTCAATTGGAGGCATAGATTTGACTGAAGAGGATATTTATGAAGAAAATGGTCAATTTGTCATTAAAAAAGAGATTAATGGAAAAATGATCACTTTTGGAGTTTATGATGATTTAGATGAAGCTATAGAAAATAGGGATGAATTGGAAGAGTATGGGTGGCCTTATCGTCCAGAACCGGAATCTGTAAAAGAAGTTGAAAAATTTATTTTTGAAGAGGATGGTAGATTTTTCATTTCTAGAAAAATTCTTGATTTTGATATAGTTTTTGGAAATTTTGATTCGTTAGACCGTGCAAAAACATTAAAACGTAAACTGATTGATAATGCATGGAATGTAAACTTTCAAACAAGGCCAGTCAAATATGGTAAGTATATTCAAAAAACTGCAAATAATCGATTTGCTATTTCAAGAGAGTTTAATGGAAGTGTTAAAAGATTTGGAACTTATAAAAGTTTAAATGAAGCATTGTTAGTAAGAGATGATTTAGTTTCAGATAATTGGGGTATGGAAAAGGATATGGTCTTGCCTAATTTGGGAGTGGAAGTAGTTGACATAAATATTGGTCAAGTGGGGCGAAGGTACGCTGTTTTTAATTGGGAAGGATCTAAATGCACTATTTATGGAATATATAGAAATTATAGGGTTGCAAAAAAAGTCAAAAAGAAACTGATTGTAGATAAGAAAAATGATTTAACTTATTTAGACAGGCATCGTGATAAAGATACTAAATTTATTTATCGTGTTGGTAATTATTATAGGGTTTCTAAATCTTTTGATGGTGAATTAAAGCATTTTGGTCATTATAATTCATTAGATGAAGCTATTTCAATTAGAGATGAATTGATAAAAAATAATTGGGATGATTCATTCTTAGGTTTAAGAAGAATTCTTAGAAATCCTAATTCTTATAATAAACATATTCATAAAACTTCTCGGGGATATGATGTAGTAAAAAGGATTGATGGTGAATTAATAAATTTTGGATCATTTGAAACTTTAGAAGAAGCTATTAGTTATCGTGATGAATTGGAGGATAATAATTGGGAAGTTGATATTGTAATTGAGGAAATCCAAGAAGAAAAATATGATGAATATATTTTTCTTAAATCCGATGGTAAATATTATGTTAAAAATGAAATTGATGGTGAAATGAGGATATTTGGTGTTTTTGATAATCCATTAGATGCAATTGGGGCACGTTTGGATTGTATGAAAAATGCGTGGAAGTTAAGTTCGGTTCTTGAAGAAGATTATGTTAATAATCCTGGAATGAATGTAACATTTGGATTATTGGAAAATGAAGAAGTTGTTGAATCTGGGAATATTTTTTCAGAGATGGTTTCGGACAGTATTGAATTTCCGGTAACTGTTGGTAAATCCTATAAAAATAGGGGATGGGCCATTAAAAGAAGTCACTTAGGAGATTTCGTTCCAATCATACCTTATGAAGAAGAATGTATTGTTTTAGTTAATGGAAGGCCGATTACTGGGAAAATCAATATTCACACTAGATTATTTTACTTCAAGGATGAGCTCCTTTCAGATTACCTTGAAAAATTATATGAAATAGATCCAAAAATACAAACTAGGATCGATTTAAAATTAGAACATGGTAAATATAAATTAAATCCTAATTTAAAACAGTTAAATAATATATTTTTCATAACTAAGTTTTCTAAATCATTTAGAAAAGGATTGTTTGCAATTCCAAGGTCTGCTTCTGAATTAATCCTTCCAGAATTGCCTTATGAAGAAGAATGTAGTTTTATCATTGGTGAAATGGAAGTGAGGGGTAAATTTAATTTAGAATTCAGATTTAAATTTTCAGATAAAAGTGTGATTTCTAGTTTAAATTCTGAAGTTGATGATTGGGAAGAATTAGAAGTAATTTTATTATTGTAAGAGGGATATTATGGAATTTAAAGATTTTTCAGATACGCTGAGGGAGAATTTAGAATCTTTTGAGGAAGAATATGCTCCATTTATTGATTGTGGCCCAAATTTATTTACATTATTGTGTGATGTTCTAGATAGTAAAGTATTGAGTAAAGAATCTCGTTTAGAAATAAATTCTGCTATTGCTTATTATGTTGTCCCTAATGATGTAATTCCTGAAGAAATTTATGGTCCTTATGGGTATATTGATGATATTTTTGTAGCGGTTTATGTGTTAAGGCGTATTGCAGATATTCATGGATATGATTTTCTTCAAGAAATCTGGAGACCTAATAATAATGTAAAAGATGTGATGGATGATTGTTACAACCATTCATTAGAACTTTTAGAAGATAAAGTTTACCCAATTTTATCTTATTGTGGATTAGTTGATTAATCCATTTTTTCTTTTTTTATTAAACTATATAACGTAAGCTGCTAAATATTAAACCAGAGGAAAAACTTATGAAAACTTTAAATGTTGTAGCAGCTATTATTAAAAAGGATAACAAGATTCTCGCCACAAAGAGAGGTTACGGCGAGTTCATTAACATGTGGGAGTTTCCTGGCGGAAAAATCGAGCCCAATGAATCAAAAGAGGAAGCTCTTGTAAGGGAAATCAAAGAGGAGCTTGACTGCACAATCAAACCCATAAAATTCGCTCTGGACCTTGAATACCAGTATCCTACTTTTTATCTCAAGATGAGCTGCTTTGAAGCTGTTATCACAGAAGGAACTCCAAAGCTTCTCGAACACAATGACGCCAAATGGCTTACAAAAGACCAATTAGACGAAGTCAACTGGATTCCAGCAGACATCGAAGCTGTCAACTACCTAAAAGAAACCATGGATGATTAAAATGAATCAGGATGAAATCTTAAACGGAGCTAAAACTGCTTTTATCAACCAATTCAACGCTTCAAATTCAGATTTCACACCAAAACTTGTCTACAACAGCGCAGACAACAAGGTCATAAACTCAATAATCGACGAGCTTAAAAACTGTGACGAGTTCATAATGTCCTCGGCTTTCATCACCATGGGCGGTCTTATGCATCTTTTAGAGGAGTTCAAAAGACTGGAAGCCAACAATATTAAAGGAAAAATTCTCACAACTGACTATCTGTATTTTACAGAACCCAAGGCCTTAAGAAAGCTTCAAAGCTTTAAAAACATTGAGGTCAGGATGTACTCTCAGGAAAATGAGGGTTTCCACACCAAGGGTTATATCTTTAAGAAAAACGACACATCAAAGGCAATCATCGGAAGTTCAAACCTGACAATGAACGCTCTTACGGTCAACAAGGAATGGAACGTCGAGTTCACCTCGTTGGATGAAGGTGAAATGCTCGCATCAATAAAAAATGAATTCAATGAGCTGTGGAATCAGGCAGACGAACTGGAGGATGTCCTTCCTGCATATGAGAAAATCTACAATGACAACAAGAGCTTCACCCACATAAGGCAAATCACAGAAGAGCTGAAAGAAAAGCATATAAAAGACCTGACTCCAAACATCATGCAGGAGGAATTTCTGGAAAACCTGAGAACACTTATAAAACATGGTGAAAACAGGGCAATTCTAGTTTCTGCAACAGGTACTGGTAAGACCTACGCTTCAGCTTTTGCGGTAAAGGATTTCAAGCCTAAACGATTTTTATTCCTAGTTCACAGGGAACAGATTGCAAAGCAGTCAATCGATGCATATAAAAACGTCTTCAAGGACCATGAAAACTTCGGTCTCGTTTCAGGTAACTCCAAGGACTTTGACAAGAACTACATTTTCGCAACAATCCAGACAATGTCAAAGGATGATGTCTACAGAAGCTTCGATGAAGGCCATTTTGACTATATCGTCATTGACGAGGTTCACAAGGCCGGTGCATTGAGCTATCAAAAGATTTTCCAGTACTTCAAGCCAAAGTTCTGGCTGGGAATGACAGCTTCGCCTGAGCGTACTGACGGATTTAACATTTACGATTTGTTCGACAATAACATTGCCCATGAAATCAGGCTTCAGGAAGCATTGGAAGAGGATCTTTTATGTCCGTTCCATTATTTCGGAATTGCTGATGTTGAGTTTGAAAATGGTGAAATTGATGATGATTTTACAGATTTCAACCTTCTGGCATCTGATAAAAGAGTTGATTATTTAATAGAAAAGTCAGAGTTTTACGGTTATTCAGGCAGCAGAAGAAAGGCGCTTGTGTTCTGCTCAAGAAAAAGGGAAGCAGTGCTTTTAAGCGAGAAGTTCAATGAAAAAGGCTACAGGTCAGTAGTCCTGACCGGCGACGACTCACAGGAAAATCGGCTTGATGCAATCGACAGATTAACTAATGACGAAAATCCCGACAGGATTGAATTCATCTTCACAGTCGACATCTTCAATGAAGGGGTTGACATTCCCGAAATCAACCAGGTTCTATTGGTCAGACCGACAGAATCCCCAATCATTTTCATCCAGCAGCTGGGAAGGGGTTTGAGGAAATACAAAAACAAGGAGTACGTTGTAATTCTCGACTTTATCGGAAACTACAAGAACAACTTCATGATTCCTATTGCACTTTCAGGCGACAGGTCATATGACAAGGACAAAATCAGGAAATATCTCATAGAGGGAAACAAGATCATTCCAGGCGCATCTTCAATAAACTTCGATGAGATTTCAAGAAAGCGTATATATGACTCAATCAATAACGCTAAATTTAACAGGAAGGCAATGTTTAAGGAAAAGTACATGAATTTAAAATACAAGTTGGGAAGGATTCCATCATTATATGACTTCGCAATCAACGCAGAGTTCAATCCTGAACTGATATTAAATCACAAGGATTTCCCTACCTATCACAATTTCCTTGATGAAATCGATGACGACTATAAATCCCACATTGACAATCTCGATCATCTCAAGTTCATATCCAAAAAACTTTTAAAGGGAATCAGGCCTCATGAGCTGATTATTCTTGAATGCCTTAAATACAACAAGTTTTTTACAGTCGAGCAAATCGAGAAATGCCTGAAGGACAATTTCGATTTGGAAAATCAGTTTGATTCCATCAAAGGTGCCATCAATTTCTTGAGTCTGAACTTCTATTTGAAAGAAAAAGGCGAGGGCTATCAGGCAAATACCATTGAAAAGCTTGTTGACAATCCGAAAAACCTGTTTTTCAAATTCAATGGAGACGCTTTCAGGGATTTGGAAAACAACAGGGATTACAGGTTTGAAATCTCCGACTCATTCAGACAGGCCATATCAAGCCAGGTATTTGTAAATCACCTGAATGATGCTTTAAAATACGGATTTTTCAAATACGAGAATGTCTATTCTTCACAGGATGACTTCAAGCTATATGAGAAATACTCCCGTGAGGACGTCCTGAGGATAATGAACTGGGAGCGCTTCATGAACGGTCAAAACATTGGGGGCTATAAGATAAAATACAACACCTGTCCGATTTTTGTAACCTACAACAAGGCGGAAGACATCTCAGAGACAATCAACTACGAGGATCACTTCATCTCAAAAACAGAATTCAACTGGATGAGTAGAAACAACAGAAAAGTCTCATCACCTGAACTTGAACCTTTGGTTAATTACAACGGCGTTGACACTCAGCTGTTTATCCAGAAAAGCAATGATGAGGGCATTGAATTCTATTATATAGGCAAACTGACTCCATTATGTCATAAACAGGTTTATAGGACAATCAATGACAAGGAGCAGCCGATTGTTAATTTCCGCTTTAAAATAGAAAAAGAAGTTAAGGAAGAAATTTATTCTTATTTTGTAAATGATTGATATCAATTATTTGGTCAAAAAATATTAGTTGGGGGGGGGGTGGTTAGCCCCATATTAAAATCACTGTTGATTTAACCATCCGTTGTACTTTCTACGTTACTTGAATCATCATAACTATAGTCATCGTAGTCATCATAACTGTAGTCGTCGTAGTCATTATAGTAGGCATAGTCATCATAACCATCTGAATAACCGTAATTGTACCCTTCCTGAGCAGCCAGCATCAGGTCCTCTTCGGAATACTTGTTTTTATTGTTGTCATTGGTCTTGTTGACCGGTGTCGGATTTGAGGTTTGGGTCTGCTCAACGGTCGCATTTAAGACGCCTTCACCTGGAGGTCCAAGGACAAGGCTGTCAAGCATATGCTTCAGGATATCAAGCTTTTCACTTCCGATAACGATGTTGTCGTGGGTTTCATTGCTGCTTATGTAGGCAATGTAGTAGTGTGTTCCGTTAATGGTGTTTTCCTTGATTTGGTAGGTCTTGTAGACTTCAACGTCTGTTGCTCCGTTTAAAAGAGCATCACGAATTCCTGCGAACGCCACTGCACCTGCAAGGTTCAGGTCTTCCTGGCTGTTGAAAGTCATCATAATGGTATGTTTTGACTGGCTGGTGTATGTCCTGATTCCGCTCGGATCGCTTATCCATGAAGCGTCGTTTGCCTTCGGAACGTCAATTGTGGTTCCGTTGCTTATGTTTATTTTCTCATATTCCACATGCGGGTTCATCAGTGCATAGCCGACACAGACGGCAAGCACTGCAACCACTGCAATCAATGCTATAATAATTATCTTGTTTTTTTCCATCTTTCTCACTATATTATCACTTGTTGTTAATATATTTGAAAGTGGAATTATATAGTATTTTTCACATTTGAAAATAAGTATGCTTTTTAACAAAAATTGATGTCGGTGAGGTTTAAAAAATCTTGAAATTTAAAAAAATGGGTGTTTACATGTATGGGGAGCAGTGCATGTTTCCGCTGTATAGGGGAACTATGTGAATTTCTTCTTTTTTGCCTGTTTTTTCGTTAGCTTTCTCGAGTGTGTATGGCACTGCGTGAGTGTCCATCATGTTTATGATGTCATTGACTGTTTTTCTGATATTCATTTTTTCATTTCCTGTTTTTTTCAATATTAAAAACATGCGCTGTGGGAGTCTGCACTCCCGCATGTCTAAAAAAGGGTTTAGGGTTAATGATGACTTCGGTTTCACTTCCTCAAAGTCATATTAATGTATAAACTGCTCCATATATAAAGTTTTTCGCATGTAAGTGCTCACTTGCATTGTTATTTTAAAAATAAAGCATTAATTGTGATTATTTTTATTTTTTAAAAAATTTAAAATGTTTTTAAGACTTTTAGCCATGATAATGGAAGTTTTTCATAAGATGAATTCGGATCGTTCAGGGCGAATTTCTCAAAAAGGAATTTCCATATTTATAAATAAGCAGAAAACATATAATTATCCAAAGGTGATTTGATGGCAGATGCAGACAATATAAATTCAAGAATCGAACAGGCTGAAAAGTTGAAGGAATCCCTCGTGGCAAAATTCGAAAAGGTTAAGGGCTCTCCAAGAGAGGAGGAATTTGCACTCCAAATCGAAAAGGTCGATGCGCTCATTGCACATCTAAGACAAGAACTTGAAGAATAATTCATATATGGGCAATTTTTCACGGTTACTCGAAAAGATTTTTATGACAGAAAATCGATGAGAGTGCCATAATCTATTTTTTTCAAATCAGTTGGAGCTGACTGTATCATCATTTATTTTTTGTTATTTCATTTCATGTGCCGGCAGGGTCAGGTAATGTGATTTTTACATGAACCTGCATCAGTCATGTTTTGAGCGTTTGGGCAAGCGGTTTTTACCCATATTTTAATTGAAGCAGGTTCCTTTTAAATCATACTTTCATGTCTAAAGTTATTATTAATCGCACGGCCTTGACATTAACGTGATGTAGGATGATTTTTACACTTTCGTCAACGCAGGGATATATATCATTTATTTTAAAAATTAAAGTTTCACTTTTCCAAACGTTAATGTTAATGTCACTAAATTATTGCATCGGCCGAAAGGGCAACGCCTGCTCAGTTTCTCGAAAAATTTTTCATTATTGAAAACGGCATTTGGGCCGTTAATGTCAGTTTAAAATATTTTCCATAGGGTTTTGTAAAATCCTGATTATGATGTCACTGCCATGGCCATGAATGGTGCCCTGAGCAATATTTCAATTTTTGATGTGATTTTTTCAAAATTTTCCCTCAGCTGATTTGTCATGAAATTTCACAGGGATCTCACCTGCCGTCACAATGTAAAAATTATCTCTGAAATGTCAGATATTTCTTACTCCAGTAACTGAATTTTATTCGAAAAATGACCAATTTCGGTGAAAAATCACAATTTAATATAAATCTTCCTTTTAAACTCAAGCCCATAAAGCAACACTTTTTTAAAAATATTCACTTCAAACGTTAATATTTTCAGATAACAGCAATTATTCAAATCAAAATCTCCAATCCAAGGAAATCCGGCCTGTTACTGTATGCAAACATCCTGCCAGTAAGTCGGAATTTTTCACACGTTTCATGTTTTGCCTCATCAACAATTCGATTTAACAGATTCAAGAGTATTTAACTTTAAATTTGATTTTTAAGATTAATTTAGGCGGTATGGTCCATTCGGGCAGTTACACTTGAAATACACCTCTCACTATGCAGTTTAAGGCATTTTTCAAAGACAGTATTTTTTCAATGTTCATATACTACTTTCAATAAATATATTACATATAAAGTGGTGTTAAGATGAAAAAGATAATGTTAATTTTTATATTTATATTGGCGATATGCCTGGTATCTCCAATTGCCGCATCCGACAACACTACAGTCACGGATGACATAAAGGTGTCATTCAACGATACGGTATATCATGAGGATCTGGGCTCAATTGATGTCGAGCTACCTGAAAACGTCTCAGGAAACCTGAGGGCAACAATCAACGATGTTGAATTTTACAACGAAAACGTCTCATCATCAGTAAGGATTCCGATAA
>NZ_CAMJCX010000023.1 GCF_946404245.1 uncultured Methanobrevibacter sp. | reverse complement strand
ATGTATACTGAATGCTGATTCCTATTCAAAAATACTGCCCATAATAATCATTATAAGAAAATAACTATTTAAAAGTTAATAAAAAAATAGTATACCCAACTTGCAATTCATCCACAACTTTACAGAAGTTGTGGTATTCTTGCATTATTAAGATAAAAGATTTGGATTTGGATGTGGAATTTGATATCCGTGCATTTGAACTTGACCAGAACGCACCTAAAGACGTTCAGTCAACCACAGTTGAAAGATTTGCCATCAAATATGGCTTATCCAAAGAGGATGCGGCAAAACAGGTCGCACAGATATCCACCCTTGGCATTGAAGAGGGAATTGATTTCAGATATGAAACAACCTTATACACCAACACCCGTGACGCCCACAGGCTGATGAAATTGGCGCAGGAAAAGTATCCGGACAGCATTGAAGGACTAGCCACATTACTGTTTGACGGATATTTTGTTGAAAATGAGAAACTTGCTGACCATGACGTGCTAATGAGAATTGCACTTGAAGCGGGATTGGATGAAGATGACATCACAGAAGTCCTGAACAGCGATTTATATAATGCTGATGTTGAAAAAGATGAAGGCATTGCGCTTTCAGGCGGAATTCATGCCGTTCCGTTTTACCTGTTTGACGGCAAATACTCAGTTCCAGGTGCATTATCATACAATGATTTTAAAAGCGTATTGACACAAATCATTGCAGAAAATGAAGTGGAAGACAAGGAAGCAG
Source organism: uncultured Methanobrevibacter sp. (assembly GCF_946404245.1). Classification (GTDB taxonomy): domain Archaea; phylum Methanobacteriota; class Methanobacteria; order Methanobacteriales; family Methanobacteriaceae; genus Methanocatella. The sequence continues at coordinate 24,110 of NZ_CAMJCX010000023.1, read as the reverse complement.
ACAACTGCGCTGACGGAGTATGTAAGATATGAAACTTAGATGGCTTGGCCATTCCGCCTTTGAAATGATATCCAACGCCGGTTTAAACATTTTGGTTGACCCGTTCATACAGGCAAATCCCGCATGCCCCCTTAAGGTCAATGAAGTTCACCCGGATGTCGTCTGCATTACCCACGGCCATGCGGACCACTTCGGGGATGTCATTGAAATAGCCAGAATGAACCAGAATCTAGTCGTAATAACAAATTACGAAATATCAATTTACCTCCAGAGGGAAGGTGTCAATGCAGTTGGAATTAACTATGGGGCATTCGTAAAAGTCGGCGATGTTGAAATAAGAATGCTGAAAGCTGAACACACTTCAAGCTTTGACTTTGAGATAGATACAAAATATGCGGGAAATCCTGCAAGTTTTCTTTTCAGCTTCGATGATGACATTAAAGTATTCCATGCTGGCGACACAGGGCTTTTCAGCGACATGAAATCCGTAATCGGGAACATATACAAACCGGATATTGCAATTCTCCCTATCGGAAACATATTCACCATGGACATCAGGGAAGCGGCAGTGGCGGCTGATTGGATCAATCCAGAATATATGATTCCGATGCACTACAATTCATTTCCATCAATCGCACAAAATCCTGAAGAATTGAATAAACTGGTAAAAAATTGTAAAGTATTGATTCCAAAAGTCCTTGAAAACCTTAAATTTTAACAAATATTTAAATAACATAAAGTAATATCTAATAAAAAGGTGTCTAAAATGAAAATTGCAATCAGATATTACACAAAAACAGGAAATACAAAAAAACTTGCAGAAGCGATATCCAGCGCAATTGGCGTTGAAGCAAAAACAGTAGATGAACCATTGACCGAAGATGTCGACATTCTATTTTTAGGAAGCGCTGTATATGCGGCAGGAATTGATGCTAAAATCAAGGATTTCATCAAAAACATCAACGTTAATGTCGGTGAGGTCGTGAATTTCTCATCAGCAGCACTGATTGAGTCAACCTACAAACAGGTGAAAAAAGAAGTTGAAGCAAAAGGATTAAAAATGAGCGAAAATGAATTCCACTGCAGAGGAGCATTCAAGTTCGTCCACAGAGGAAAACCTGACGACAATGATTTGAAAAATGTCCAGGAATTTGCAAAAAGAATAATTAATTAATTTTTCTTATTCTTTTTAATCTTATCTTCCAATTCATCAAATCGACTGTTCAGGTGTCTTTTGATGATTGCAGCTGTCAGGGTTGCGGTACCGACACCGGACAGTATGAAACCCGCCCAGACTAAAACTATAGCATTGAGCTTACCCACACTTGTTTCGCCTAAAATAGCATAACCATTACTTGTAAAAGCATTAGAAACCATTTCCAGTGAGTTTAAAGGACTGACATTTTCAACAGGCATAGTTATTAAAAAGCTGATGAAAATTATTGAGAACAACAGCATTATAGTTATCCCTAAACTGTTTGTTTGGGTGTATTTCAGGAATTTTTCAAAGTAAACCTTAATGAAATATATAAAGACTGCCTGGTGGAATATTTCAACAAGACCCAAGGCTATGCTTGAAAAAAGCAAATAGTTAAGTGAACCAACAGGAACTAAAAGCAGCAGCAGCCACTTATTTTTACGGCCTTCCCAGGCAATATCCATTGCAACAATTATGGAAATGAAAATGTCAAAGAATGCAAGATTATCCACACTGCTTCCCCAATTGAAGAGAGAATATAAAATATTCACAATAAAACACACTATCATTGCAAGGTAAAATACCTGATTTAAAGTGGTAATTTCCTCCTCCGGAAGATATTCCTTAGGATTTAAAAGCTTGTGAGACATTATGCGAGGATTTGAAGTTATCTTATTGTATGCGAATTTAACAACCTTCATTATCACGGCAAATATGCCGATGACTGCCAGAAGCTCTATGATGAAAATCACTATTTCAAAAATGAGATTCATTATTCCACCTCCTCATCATCAATCAGTTTTTCAAGTCTTTTAATACGTCTGTTAAAGTATTTCAGCAATATCGCTGCAGTTAATGTTGCAGTACCTGCACCTGATATGACATAACCTCCCCAAACTAAAAGGAGGCTGTTGATTTTTCCTACAACACTATTTCCCAGAACTGCATAACCGTTACTGGTAAATGCATTGGAAACCATGACCAGTGAATCCAAAGGGTTTCGATTTTCAACGCCCATGGTCAATATGAAACTGGCGAATATTATTACAAACAAAAGAATGATTGCAAAACCCAAACCGTTGCTTTCGGTATACTCCCGGAATTTCCTGAAGTATACGATGATAACATAAAGCAAAACTGGAATATGAATTAAATCAAATATGAACAGGAATGAACTGCCGAACAATAAATAGCTTAATGATCCGAACGGCAACAGGAAAAAGACAATTAATTTATCTTTCCAGGATTCCTTATCCAATAAAACTGCAGCAAACAAACATAGTGCAACGTCAAATACAGTAAGATAAAATATCTCCGCATCCAACACTATGAACGAATATACGAAATCAACGAAAAACAGCGCCATCATTATCAGATAGAAAACCTGTTTTAATGTTTGAATTTCCTCTTCAGGAAGATATTCCTGAGGGTTTAAAGCTTTATGAGAGCTATTTTGAACTGTCTTTACGATATAAATTCCAATAGCTATCACAACTAAAAATATTACCATTTCAATTGAAAAGTGAATTAACAATTCTGAAGTTATTCCCAGCATTTTATCATCTAAATTATCTTAATGAATATAATATTGACCTCACGATTGTAATCAGGACACATACGCTTATTAAAATTGGATGACCTAAAAATGCGCCAACCAAACCCACAACAAATAATGCTGTAGGAATTATAATGGAATTTTTTACATCAAGTGCCTCTTTGAGGAACTCTTGGTCAGGATTCATTTTAATCAGTGACTGCGCCATTACGTATAGGATGACATTGATTAAAAGAAAGTCAACACCATAGAGAACCTGTGTAAGGAATGAAAACGGATTGTTTGCAACAAATATGGTCAGATAAGGCACTACTGATACAATCAGCATCAGCAATATATTCAACCATATGATCTTTGCATTGATTCTGTCCACATGCTGATAAATCAGATGGTGATACTGCCATAGATTTGTACAAACTAAAAAAACTAATAAGATAGGCAAAATAGGACGTTTTAATTGCCCATATTGAAGCAAGGGATGCGGATGCAGGTTGGGGAAGTTCCAAAACAAGAACTGTCACTATAATTGCAATGATTGCATCATAAAATGCTTCAAGCCTACCGGTTTCCATGTAATTAATTTTACCCATATTTTAATATTTATAAAAACAAGTATTAAAAACTATATACTCAAACAGAATTTTCAAAAAAAATTATAAAAATGAATAAAATACTATTCATTTAAATTGCACTGCTTAAAACATCATGATATGCTTTCAAGTCTTTTTCACGTAAATTTAACTTGTCCATCAGCTCAACAATCAAAGCATCAAGCAATACCAAAGCTGATATCTCAAAAGCGGTTCCCATCAAAATCAATTCCAATGGACGATAGATATTACTGATTGCATAGATTTCATGAGGCAGACTATACATCTGAGCCATGATTTTCTTATCGGCCATGTCAATGTTTTTCCTAGGAAGATTTTCCAGCTGACGTTTGACCTCATCAGTCTTTTCAAAATTCATGATTGTCTTAGGTAAAAATTCAATGAATCTTTCAATGTCTGAATCCTCAAGGTTTACGAGCATCTGCGGCAGGGAATCGATTACTATTCTTGCATCGGATTTCTGAGCAAGTTCTGATTCGGTATTTCCGCAAACGGCCAGGAATTTAACATTGTCTATATTGGAATCCTCAACAATCTGAGTGATTGAATTGGATTTTCCTGATTTTGAAATGATGATAATGATGTCTCCGTCCTTAACAGGAGGTGCTATTGTTTCATTGAATACATACACGTAAAATCCCAAATGCATCAGTCTCATTGCAAATGATTTTGCAACAAAACCTGATCTGCCGGCACCTGCCAAGTAAATTGTAGTTTTTCTTTCGGCAGATGTGCGTTTGTTTGAAGCTGTCAAAATTATATCTCTAAATTTGCAGATAGCTTCTTCCTGATTTTCCAAAACTAATTTTGTTCTATTAAGATTTTTTAGGATTTCATCCAATGATAAATCCATATACTTTAACTCAGACATGTCATACAACCTTTTTTATGCTTTAAAATTTTAAAATGATTTTACAATATCAACTACACTAACTGTATATTTCACATGATTTAAAATACTATCTATCACAGTATTGTCAAAGTCAGTGAAGTTTTTTAAAAAAAAAAGTAAATAGGATAGGATTACTCTTCAGATTCCTCGCCGGCATCATCTGAAGCATCTTCCTCGGAAGTTTCCTCAACATCCTCTTGGGGAACGCTTTTACGTTTAATGGCCACCTCATTGAACCATGAAGGTGTCTTTTCCAGTGCGTCACATCCTTCAAAAATCAGTTCGGCGTCTTCAACATTGTTGATGTTCCAACTGTTCAAAGGTGAAGCATCAACCAATACGGGGCAGTCGAAAAACATGTGGTCCATTGCTGTGACGTTGCTTACATCCCAGCTGGCCAGAGGGGAAATATCTTCAAGTTGCCTTGCATGCTCAAACATGCCTGAAAGGTTTGTGACGTTGCCTACATTCCATTGTACTAAAGCATTGATGTTTTTTAAAGCTATGCAACCGAAAAATACTCCGTTCATATTTTCAACTTTAGAAACATTCCAATTTTTTAAATAAAATATATTCACAAGAGATATGCAATTCCAGAACATTGCCCTAATGTATTTCAAATTGGAAACGTTCCAGTCAGCCAAAGGTGAAATGTCATACAGTGAGAGGCATCCGAGAAACATTCCATTCATGTTTTCAACATTTGAAACATCCCAATCTGATATCGGCGAAAAGTCAGTCATATACTTGCATCCGTGGAACATGAAGTTCATTTCACGGACATTGCTTACATCCCACAGTTTTAAAAATGAAATGTCAACCAGAGATTCGCATTTTGTGAACATTCCAATCATCTTTTCTGCTTTTTCAACACCAAATGCAAAAATAGCTTTAAGGGATCTCAAATCACCATACCTTTCGCTTAAATCTGTTTTGCCTGACAAGTCCTCATTGACATAAATCACGTCATGCCTGTTTTTTACCTGGCTCCAGCTAGTCAGGTTGGTTCCATCCTTTAAGATAATTAAAACTTTATGGTCACCCAAATCAAAAATGTTGTCGGTTGTTATGTTCAATCTGTTGAATTCCTTAAGATACGGACTTATTCCTGTAAAAACTCCATCCCTATACCATACAGGATACTTTTCAATGTTTTCGCATCCTGCAAATACATCTTCTGCATAGTTAATGTTAAGCATCCAAAAGTCAAGATATCCCGCATCACTGAGACCTTTACAGTTCCTGAACATCCTGTTGATATTGTCAACCTTGGCAACATTCCATTTTCTCAATGGAGATATGTCGTCGAGCTCTTCACAGCCGTCAAACATCTCCTCAAGGGAATCGATTTTGGAGATGTCCCATTCACTTAAAGGTGAAATGTCCTTTAGGCTGCTGCAGTCCTTAAACAAGCCTGTCAGTCTTGTGATTTTTGATATGTCCCAATCCTTCAAACTGGAAATATCTGTCAATAGCTCACAGCCATTGAACATATCATCCATAGCTATAACGTTTGACAGGTCCCATTTGCCCAATGGGGAAACACCTTCAAGAGACTCGCATCCGCAAAACATCTCAAGCATGTTTTCAGCCTTTGAAATGTCCCAATTGGACAGTCCTGAAATGTCTGTTAAACTGCTGCAGTCGGCAAACAGCCTTTCAAGAGATGTAACGTTTGAAACATCCCAATTTTTCAGGGCGGAAAGATTTTTTATGGAACTGCAGCCGTCAAAGAGTCCTGCCATTCTTGTTATATTGGAAACATCCCAATTTTTCAGGGCGGAAATGTCCTCCAGTGCTGAACAGTTGTTAAACAGTGAAAGAAGACTTGAATTTTCACTCATATTTGTCAGATCCCAATTTTTCAGGGCGGAAATCTTTTTGAGTGATTCACAGCCTCTAAACATTGCGGTTATATTGAATACGCTTGACAAGTCCCAATTTTTCAGGGCAGAAATGTCAACTATGGATTCGCAGAAATCGAATATGCAGGCCATGTCCCTTACGTTACCTACATCCCATTTCTTAAGGCCTGAAATATCCTTTAGGGAATAGCATTCTGAGAATATGTAGTGCATGTCTGTGACATTTGACACATCCCAATCCTTAAGGGCTGAAACGTCCTCCAGGGATGAGCAGTATCTGAACATGTTGGCCATTGATGTCAGGCTGGAAACGTTCCACTCTTCCAGTGCTGAAATATCCTCCAGGGAAGCGCATCCGTCAAACATTCCTGCCATGCTTGTTACCTGTGAGACATCCCATGACTTCAGCGAAGTGATGTCTGCGAGGGATTCGCATCCCCTGAACATGCCTTCCATGTTCTCAACGGCACCGAAACCGAATGCAATGATAGCCTTAAGATTGACAAGTCCCTCATACCTGTTGGCCAGATTCGTTTTACCGAAGAGATCCTCACTTATGTAGATAATATCCTCCTTATTGTCCACATATTCCCAACGGGTTAAGTTAGACCCATCCTTTAATATTATCAAGACTTTCAAGTCATTCAGTTCATGAATGCTTTGAGTGGTTGTATTCAATAGCTCAAATTCCCTAAGTTCTTTGCTTATCATAGTCCCATCTGCTTTATAACAATTTAGATAATAATACTATGTTTTCAAAATATTTAAATTAAAATCTTTCATGGTGTACTTTTGATTCATCATATCTGAGTTTCACTTCACTTTCATATGCAGGATAGCCAACACAGATTACTGAAAAGGGAATGCAGTAATCGGGAATTTCCAAATATTCCTTAAGTTTTAATGTCCTGTCTTCAATCGGATGAAAACCTAACCAGACAGCACCAAGGCCTTCATGAGTGGCCTGAAGAAGGATGTTTTCATTGCATGCTCCAAGGTCCTGCTCAATCATTCCGATTACCTTAGCCTCATTGAGATTTCCCAATGTGATTATCAGATGTGATGCCTTTTCTGCAGGTTTTGCAAACTTATGCATCTGGGAAATGGCCAGTTTATCTTCCGGCTTTGACACTACAATGAATTCCCATGGCTGTGAATTGCAGGAAGATGGGGCCTGCATGCCTGCCTTAAGGAGATTTTCTATTGTCTCATCAGGGACTCTTTCATCTGTAAACTTACGCACACTATGTCTTTTAAAAATTAAACTCATCTAACCACCGAAAAGCTCTTCGATCTCCTCTCGAACATAAGGATAATCATTTACATCAGTCAGGATGTGAATCTGGTCACCGTATTTTATATGGAAATCCTCAGTCGGAATTATGTACTTGCCGTTTCTTATAACTGACACAACGATTGCGTTTTTAGGGAATGGAATGTCTTTCACTTTAAAATTAATGTAATTGCAATCCAACGGCACCAGATATTCGCTCAATACATGTTTTGAAGGTTTCTTTACAAACTCACGATTTTTGTTTACAAGCAGCCTGTCATACAGTGACTCATAAATCGGCTCGTTTCCTAAAAGTGTCGGAACAACATAAGCTATCAGGGAAACTATGACCATTGCCACAAGAGACTCTGTTGAGCCGCACATCTCAGCTATAAGCACGATTCCGGTAATCGGTGACCTTACGGTGGCTGCGAAAAATCCTGCCATTGAAATAACGACAAACTTGTAAACAAGTGCCTGCTCAAATCCAAATGCCGGAACCACAATTGACCCGAAGACCGCTCCTATATAAGCGCCCAATACCAGTATAGGTAAAAATATGCCTCCAGGAGCTCCGGATGAGAATGAAAACATTGAAAAGAGATATTTCATTACTAGAAGCAGAACCAGCACTCCAAGTGAAGGCATTGCTATACCCAGCATGTCCATCATGAAGTGTCCGCCGTCACTTATTTCAGGAATTGTAAGGGCAACAGCACCTGAAACCATGAAAACCAGTACAAACTTAAGCCAGGAAGGAATGTTCAGCCTGTTTACAAGATCGCTTGACTTTATCATTCCTATATTGTAGACGTAACCCAAAAGACCTATTACAACTCCCAGCACAACAAGAAGCCAGTAGGATTCAAGAGGAATGTTGTGGATTGGAAATGTAAGGGCTGTGGACTGGCCGAATATCACCTTTGATATGAAATCAGACATGATTGCTGAAACGAGTGCAATGAATACAAGTGTCTTGTCAAATCCGTGATTGATTTCCTCCAAAACAAAAAGAACCCCTGCAAGGGGAGCGTTGAATGCGGCGGTGATACCTACTGCAGAACCGACCAGAATCAGTCTAAGCTCATCGGTTTTGGACCCCTTGAATAGTTTTGCAATTCCCTTACCTGCCATACCACCAATCTGTACTGACGGACCTTCAGGACCAAGTGAAAGTCCACCAAGGGCAGTTAAAACTCCGGAAACTATTTTGGAAAATAAAACTTTCGCCCAATTGGCTTCCATGTGACCCTTTACCTCTGCATATACCTGGGGGATTCCGCTTCCAGCAGAATCAACTTCCCATTTTGTGAGGAAGTCAACCAAAAGACCCATAACCGCAAGAGCGATGAAAAACAAAATTATATACAATACATTTCCATGTATTATTGTTAGATAATCTCTTAAAACATGTTCTGAACCGTACAATAAAAATCTGTATAGACACACCATCAATCCTGCAAATATACCTACCATCACACCCTGAACGGTTAAACGGAAAATATATCTTGGATTTTCAGCCACAGATTTTATTGTTTTTTCAAGAGACTTCATTAATTAATACTTTATTTTAAATCATATAAATTATTTCACAAAAAAAGAAAAAAGATTACATGAATTAATTAGAATTCATACAGATGCTCTTCATAATCTTCAACAAAATATCTAATATTTTTACGGCCTCTTGTAGTGAATGTGAAACCTTCAGCATCAAGCATTTTCTTTTGATACTCTATCCCACCAGGATATTTAGGATTCAGTTCACCACCACTTTTAAGTGTCCTCCAGAATGGAATCCTGTCAGTTTCACGCTCACAGCTTGCCCTTGCAGCCAGAGATATGAAAATTCCCGCAGTCAGCGGGCAGGTAAATTCAGCACCATGCTTTTTTGCTAAATATTCACGAATTTCCGTGATTGTGATTAATTTGCCTTCAGGAATCTGAGACATTAACTCATTGTAATCCAATGGAGGCGCAATCAGCATTTGGCTTCCACCATAACGTTTAATGGATTTTTCATCATCAACAGTCACGATTTTAGGCATATCCTTAGAGTCTTGCAATTTTTCATTGAATGTCTTGCGAGCCATAACATCACCGATTCAAAATTTTTAAACTGATATTGTGCATTAACCAATATATACTTATGCACCATTTGTATTTTTTAATCACGGGATAATATTTTACATGCACAAAAAAATACATCATAATTATTAAAAAACATCAATTTAAAAACTGATTATATAATCTGAATAAAGAAAGAATTTATTAAATAAATTTTGATTATCTGATTATTTATTATTAAAAAATACTGCTTAAATGACCTTTTTATCACTATTAAATGAATAGTGCACATTTATTATAGTATTACTGACAAAATATATTACATTGGATTCAAAAATTAACCGAATCACTAACTTTCAAGGATAAATTTATGATAGATTTACTTAATATACTAATACAAATCGATGACTTCTTGTACTTTCCTGTTCTGATCATTGTAATGGCAGTTGCAGGATTGTATTTCACTTTTCGTACAAGAGGAGTTCAAATCAGATTGGCAATTGAGTCTGTAAGACTTCTATTGGAACCAAAAGAAGATGACAACTCCGTATCATCCCTGCAGGCGATGCTGGTGTCCACCGCATCACGGGTAGGGACAGGAAACATTATCGGAGTATCCACAGCAATCTGTCTTGGTGGTCCGGGAGCATGTTTCTGGATGTGGCTCATGTGTATCATCGGAGCATCATCCGCATTCATGGAAAGTACCCTGGCACAGATTTATAAAAGAAAAGACAATGAAGGACAGGCATACGGAGGTCCCGCATATTACATAGAAAAAGGACTGAAGCAGCACAAGCTTGCAATAGTGTTCTGCATATGCCTAATTGCAACATACGCACTGGGATTCAACCTGTTATGCTCATATAACCTTCAGTCAACATTCATGGATTACTCATTCTACCACCCTGCAACCACCCCGCTCATCATAGGTGCCATTTTAGCCATCATTACAGGATACTGCCTGATGGGAGGAGGAAACAGAATCATCAAGGTTACCAGTACTGTAGTGCCTCTCATTGGTGGAGCATACGTTCTCGTTGCTTTAATCGTGATTTTAATAAACTATGCAAATATTCCATCAATGTTTGTTCTTATTTTCCAGGATGCATTTGATTTCAAGTCAATTGCAGGAGGAGTTCTTGGATCATGTCTTGTTTACGGAATAAAAAGAGGACTCTTTTCAAACGAGGCAGGTGTAGGTTCAGCACCAAACGCTTCAGCTTCCGCAAAAGTGTCACACCCTGCAAAACAGGGACTTGTACAGACATTGTCAGTTTATATTGATACATTAATCATCTGTACCGCTACCGCATTGATGTGTTTGTCAACCGGTGTTGCAAGAGACGCAGCCGTTTCAGGTGCTCCATATGTACAAAATGCAATTTCAACAGTGTTCGGAACTGCAGGACCAATATTCATCACAGTAGCCATGATATTATTCGCATTCACAACACTGCTTGGAAACATTTACTATGTGGACAATGCACTTGCGTACATGAACCATCAGAAAAAACCTTCAGAAAGATTCATGAAAATTTTCTATGTAGCATGTACAATCGTTATCTTTGTCGGCGCTATCATCCCGATGGATGCGGCCTGGGCTGCAGCAGACATTACCATGGGAGCAATGACCCTTATCAACCTTCCGACATGTATGATTCTGGGAAAATATGCTATTGGATGTCTGAAAGATTACGAAATACAGAAAAAAGCGGGAAAAAACCCTGTATTTAAAGCAAGTTCAATCGGCATCAATGAAGAAGACCTTGATTTCTGGAAATGAATTTTTTCATTTCCCAAAACACCATTTTAGCCTCACCATAAACTTAATTTTTTATAATTTTTAGAGCATTATTAATCAGAGATTTACAAATCCTGAAAAACTTTCATTATTTTTTTTACAAGTATACATTATACTCATTAAATATTCTGCATAACATTACTCAATAAAGCAAATGAAAAGTAAATATCAAAATTATGGAAGAAAAAGTAGCATCTTATATTTTAATGCCATCACAAATGCATTAAAATAACATGAGAATATTTGGAAAAAATAAAAAAAGTTAGTGAGATATTATCTCACTATTTGATAGTTATTTTTACCTTTTTGCTTGCACCATTGTATGTTTTATCACCAGCAAACTTAATGACTGCCTGGAAGTTACCTTTCTTGGTCAGTTTGAGTGAGAAGGTAGCTTGTCCTTTAGCGTTGATTTTTGCTGTGTAGGTTTTGCCGTTCACTTTAAGGGTTACTTTTTTACCTGCGCTGAGGTAGGTCTTACCGTCTGCGGAAGAACCTTTAATAGTTTTTAAAGTAACTGTGTATTTTTTGGTTTTTGCAGTTGCTTTGTATGCTTTAGTAGCGGCTGAAATTGTGATCGGTTTTTTAACCACTTCAAGCATTGCGGAAGCAAATGTTGCGTTGTAGGTATCGTTTCCAAGGAAACATGGAGCGCAGGTGTAGTAGTTAGCATCCTGCAGGTTGATTTGAAGACGTGCAACACCGTTTTCATCAGTTTCCTTGATGTGCACCCAACCGTTAATAGCAAAGTAGACAAGTTGGTTTGCAAGAGGATTGCCTTCACTAGTGGTTAACAATACGTTAAAGTATGCTCCTCTCTCACCTGCCTTATAGTCAACAGCATAAACCTTCAATCTGTAGCCGTTGGTTATGTTGAATTGTGTAGCAAATTCCATATCTAGAGTATCAAATTTAATTGATGTGGAGGTTGGAAGATAGCTGAAATTACCATCATAGAACAATTCAACAAGTTTACCTGAAACATCAGTAATAGCAAACATACCTTCATCGTCAGTTGTTGTATTGAACTCAACACCGTCAATAGTGTATCTGACAGCAGTATCTGTCAATACATCACCGGTAGACAATACTAAATAAGCAGTGATACTGTCCTGATAAACAGTTATGTTGGTAAATTTAGTGTCGAATGCTTCCATAAATATGCTAGTTGCATTGTTTGCGGCTTTATGATATTTATCGCCTCCATAGACAACTACAATGTTATGGTTACCATCCTCAAGTGAAGATAGTGTTAAGGTAGCGTTTCCGTTTTCATCCAACATGACTTTTTGTTCAATACCGTCTACGAATACAGTTACTTCACCGGTTACGTTGGTATTGATGTTTACAATTGCATCTCTGCCCTTGATTTCATAAGTAACATCAATGGTGGTATTTTCAACAACTAAACCAGTTACTTCAAGAGGTTTGGAAGTGCTGTTAGGATTGAATGAGTCATCACCTAAATATATTGCTGTTACTGTGTAGTTTCCGGCAGAAACAACTGCCTCATATATTGCCACACCGTTAGTTATAGGAAGGAATACGTTATCTTCATCAATACAAATTTCAACTAATCCTGTAGCGGTCTCATTAACCAATACAACAATCATAACATCATTGTCTTCAGCTGAAGCATGCAAATCAATTTCAGTATTATTCAATACTGGAGTAATTTCAGAAATTACAAATGAAACTTTCTTATTAGCTGAACTGAAATAATTATCTCCAGGATAAGTTACATTAGCAGAATAGATTCCTTTTTTATACTCATTGGAGAATACTGCCATTCCATCTATTATAGGTACATAGAATTTTTTACCAGCAATTGTGAATTCCATAATACCTGTTGCATTAGGATTAACAGTCACAGTAATGTTTACATCATTGCCGACAACAGAAGCAATAACCTTAAGTTCAGGATCTGCAAAATTGACAACAACAGGGACAGATACTGTTGCCTCAGTATAATTCTCATTTCCAGCATATGCTATGCTAAATACGTAGTCTTTAGGAGCAATATTGCTGTAAGTCAAATTAACTGGATTGTTAGCTTCCAGAGAAATTGTTTGAGTAGTATCTGCAAAGCTGACAGTGTAGTTACCAGAAACATCACTAACAACAGTCACAACCACATCATTTGGATAGGTTACATTTTCAGTCGTAACATCTATTTTAGGTGTTAATTTCAATACTGTGAAGTCTTTTAACTCAGTGGACCCAATGATGTTTTTGTTACCTAAGTTGGTTACCATCACAGTGTAGTTTCCAGCTGCCAAATCGGATACCATTACCCTTGTGTCAGTAGTGTTAATGTTCAATAAAACCTCTTCGTTTTCATTGATGATTACTACATTGAATGTTGCGGCGTAGTTGTCGTAGTATTCTACGGTTACGTCTTCACCGCAGGTAACGTTTTCAATATCTTTGATTTCGATGCTGGATTCCGCTTGATATATTGTAAATGTTGTGTTTTCTATGATGTTTGTGTAGTCAGGATTATCATAGGTCACATTTGCATAGTAGTCACCGGCATCAAATTCGGTAGTGTTGTCATATCCGAATCCATCAACCACTTCGATTGTTAATTGTGTTCCGTTGATGTCAACGTTGTAGTATCCGTCAACATCTGCAAAGACCATAATTAAGAGTTCTCTTCCGTATTCTTCATCATCAACTATGATTGTGACATGGTTATCTTTTGTTACATCGAACAGTACTGATGCGTCACTTCCTGTAATGTTTTCATTTCCTATGTTGCTTACAGTCAGGTTGTATTGGCCAACTTCTAAATCAGGCATTACAAATGAGGTTTCGTTTATAACTTCAGCAAATACTATGTTGTTTCCTGAATCAAGGATTATTACATTGTATTCTGTTGGGAAATCATCTGAGAGAACTACGGTAGTGTTCTGACCATAGGTGACATTATCCATTAATATTTCAACATTTGATTGAGCTTTTGTGACTGTGAAGTTATAGGTTTCAATTACATTATTGTAATTAAGATTGTAGAATGACACGTTTGTAACGTATGTTCCTGCAGCAAGATTCAATGCTACTGAACCATATCCATTGTCCACATGTATGTTTACGTCAGTGGAGTTAATGTGTGCAAGGTATTCACCGTCTGCAGTTGCAGTAATGTACACTATAACTCCTTTTCCATATTCCGCATCATCAGCTGAGATTACAATACTATTTTCTTTTGGAGTTATATTAAATTTGGTTGAATTTTTGCTTTCGGTTATGTTTTCATTACCAATGCTGATAACAGTCACGTTGTATATTCCAACATCATATTCGCCAGGTATTTTAATGGAATTTCCATTTATAATCCTACTGAATACAGCATTGCCCAATTTATCATACATAGTAACATTATATGATGAAGCGTCTCCTGAAAATGAAACTGTTATTGGATCTGAGTAGGTTACATTAGCGATTGGATTGATTTTTACTGTTGAGTTTGTTTTTAGGATTTTAAATGCTTTTTCGGCACTGGTTGGTTCGTATGTTCCGTTTCCATGGTTGAATACTATAATGTTGTAGTATTCGTCACTTGCAGGTAAATCAACGAGTACATAACTCAAGTTGGTTTCATTATCATAGAACACGTGTGTGAAATCGCTGTTTGTTATTACAACTTCAACAAATGTTTTGTTTGTCACTTCAAATGGTATGATGACATTTCCGTATGTGAATTCGGTTCCGTTTTCAATGTTGATTTTAACTTCACTTGGGTATGAATGTGTGTTTGATGCGGTAAATTCATCATCTTCAGAAACTTGGGTATAATAGCTGTCTTCAAAGTGTGTAGCATTGAAAGTATATTTTCCGTCCTTTAATGTATTGAAATAGAATACTGCCTGACCGTTTGCATCGGTTGTTAATGTTACATTTTTAATTACTCTGTTTTGGCTATCTTTTACTGTGAGGGAAATATTAATTCCGCTTTCATTTGATGAACGTACAGGGTTACTGTCGGTTGTTATTTTACCGTTCCAGTAGGTTACATTGGAAAATGTTATATTTTCGTCAGATTTTATTGCGTTCATGTAGTTTGCGCCACCAACAAGAGCTAATGTTAAAGCTGTGTCATTGATGCTATATTCAATGCTGTCTGCTTTTGCTTTGTTGTCGATGAAAATGGAATTTTTAACAGTAACATCCTCTGCATCGTTGTATATTGCACCTCCATCGGCTTTGAATGCTGTATTTAATCTGAATTCACAGTTGTCAATGGTTATGTTTTTGTCTCCGCTGATTGCGATTGCTCCTCCGTCGGATCCAGTATTGTTTGTGAATTTGGATTTTTCAATGAGAACATTTTCATCTCTGATTATATGAATTGCTCCTGCGACATATTTGTCGTTTCTGTTGTTTGTAAATTCACAGTTTGAGATGGTTAAACCTTTTCCGTTTTCATAAAGTACTGCTCCGCATGATTCCTCAGCGGTGTTGTTTATGAATTTGGAATTCATGATTTTGACATTGTTTACACTGTCCATCTTGATGGCTCCGGCATAGGTGTCTGTGAATCCATTCATGAATGTGATATTGTTGAATATCACATTACTGGTGTCCCTAATATCAAATATTCTGGATTTACCTTGTGCATTGATTTTGTGGCCGTTACCGTTGATTGTAATCGGTTTTTCAATTTTTATTCCATCAGTAATGGTGTCCAAGCCAATGGTGTAAGTCACATCACGTGTAAGGTCAAAAGTTCCGCTTGCAGCATCAATCTGTTTTTGCAACCATGCGAAATCCCCTTCTGTCTGAGTGAGGTTGCGTATTAAAAATTGGTTGTTTATTTTTGCGGTCACTGTTTCCTGTATGGCATTTGTTGTGAAAGATACAGTTGCCTTGTTGTTTGTAACCTCTTTATCTGTGAATACACCACCTTTGTCTGATGAGAATTCAACATTCCAATTAGTCAGTTTTCCTGTGAATTCTTCTCCTTTATTGTTTTTAAAGTAAACAGTTAATTTTGAACTGCCAGCCTGTGATTCTGTTGCATTTAAGTATGCGTGCAAATATCTGTCATCTGAGATTACGGTGTTACTTCCTGCTCTGTGCCATTCGACTATGTATTTTGCATTCTTGAAGTCTGGGTTGTTGTTTCCCCACCAGTTATTGGCGATTGTTCCGTATTTTCCGCAGTTGAACACTCCGCTGTCACTGGTAGCCTTGTTGTTGATGAATATGTTGTCAACCATAGTCACAGTGGAACCTGATGAGTCGACATATATTGCAGCACCTGATCCCTGTGTTTTGGATTCAGTCAAAGCGACGTTTCCTTCGAAGTAACAGGACTGGAATGTGACATCATTTTTATTGTTTATGAATATTGCTCCTCCGTAGTATCCTGTATTGTTTATGAATGTAAGTCCATATGCATTATTTACAAAAGTTGAAGCATAAATCGCACCACCTTTATTTGCAGCTACATGATTCCATGTTTTAATAGAGTTGTTTATGAATGTACATGGATTATACTCATTAAGCCATACCAATGTATCAGCATGGACTGCACCTCCTCGGTCAACTGCACTGTTATTTATAAAATTACATCCGCCAAGCTCTAATATGTTATTACAAGTAATTGCTCCACCATATCTTTGTTCATTCCATATTTTAACATAGGTTTTTAAAGTAGCCTGATTGTTGGTGAAATTTGAGTTAATCACTCTAAGGGTTGATTTACCCTCATAATTAATTGCACCACCTTTTCTATGTTCATACCGACTATATTCTGCTGTGACTTGATTGTTGTTGAAATTACAGTTGCTTATCAAGACTCCTTGTGTATTTTTACTATCTATGTTGATTGCACCACCGGCTGATGAACGAGCAAGATTGTTTTCAAATATTGAATTTCTGATTCCAGTGGATTCTGCGTTGAGATATATGGCTCCTCCACCATTATCTTTAGTATTTTTATTTTTTATAAATGTGGAGTCTGAAATGTCTAAAATGTTTCCATCACCCCAAAAGTAAATTGCACCACCTTCATACCAAGCGGTGTTGTTAATGAATGTACAGTTTTGTAAAGTATAATTAACCTTTTCAGGACCGTCTACGTAAATGGCCCCACCGTGTAATAATACTCCATTTTTAAAAATCAGATTCTTTATTACAACATTGATACCGTTACTCTCTTTGCTGTCTGATTGGAAAATTCCTGTATATCCTTTAGCATCGATTGTGTGGCCTTTTCCATCTATTTCTATGCTTTTTTTGATGTTTATCACACCATCATTTTCTTGTGCGGCATAGTCCTTTTCGAAAACGAACTTGTTACCTGCTAGAAATGCCTGTTCCAATTCGCTATATGTCCCCACACTCGCACTTAAATTGTTTTCATCATTTATTTTGCTTGTTATTTCGTCTGTCTCTTCCGTTTGGAGAGCATCTTCAGTTACAGTTAAAATTTCTTCATCACCCGTCAGTTGTGTTTCATTTTGAGCAGCACTTGCAAATGAAATGCTCAGTAAAATGAACATTATTAAACTGATGATGAAAATCTTATTTTTAAGTTTAATTTTTTTAACCTCCACAGATTGGATTTTTACATTTATAATTCTATTAAAAAAAGTATATATCTGTTATGCATTTCTAAACATTCAAACAAATTATTAAAAGAATATCAAAAATAGTATATTTTTTTTATAAGGGCAGTATAAAATTAAATTTAGTTACAAAATTAAGAATTAATTGAATTAATTTGAGCTTCTCCATGTGTTGCCGCATTTTGCGCAACGTATGAAATTGGTCGGTGCCTCATCTGCAGACCTGGTCTGCACTGTCCACCAGTACCCCTTGGTTCCGCCGCATTTATAGCAGGTTATCTTTGTTGTTGGAAGCGCCACATTGTTTCTGTCTGTGACAATGACCTTTGATTGGGGGTTGGTTTCGCCTTCCATGCGGTACTGCTCCTCGATATCGTCATCGGTCAGTGATTTTTCATAGCCGCATCCACATTTAATCTTGCCGTTTTTAGGCATTAACATCTTACCGCAATCAGGACAGAATTCCATATCATTAAACACCATTAACAATCAATAAATATTGATTTGACCATAGCTGATTGTTAAATATTAACGAAACAGGCACAGGCAAATCATGAAAATTCAATAGTTAAAATTAGATTGGAACTTAAACATAAATGTTTTGGAAAAAATAGAAATTCAGAAAAAATAGTAAAAAAAAGTTTTGATGTGAAAGGATTAACCTTCCACCATAATCAGCTTACCCGTCGCAGGGTCCTTGTAAACCTTACCCATTTCAGTATATCCCTGACCTGAGCTGTTTGAAGTGTCAGGAGTTTCGTTCAGCTGCTGGCCCTGGTCAACTTCTGTCATGGTCTGTTGCTGCATTTGTTCTTGAATGTTCTGGTTTGGATCAATCATAGCCTGCATGTTCCAACTTATGATTACAAAAACTAAAAATCCAACAGCAATAACAAGCATTGCATCCACTAGGTTGGATGTACCTGCCATTGGGTCTTCTTCAACTCTTTTAGACCTTCGCCTTCCCTGTTTTCGTACCATAAAATCACTATCTACTCATTCTGTCAAGAACTGCATCTATTAATGCATCCAAATCGGACAGGTATCTGTCATACCATCCGGATCTAACTTTACCCAGCACATAACATAGTGCACCGGAACCGATACCTACAATGGTAGTGTTAAATGCAACTGTTAAGGAGCTTGCAAGTGTGTTGATATCGCCCGCACCCAATGCGGCAAGACCAGGACCCATAGGAATCAATGTACCCATTAAACCTAATGTAGGTCCGATACGTGTAATGATATCGGTCTTTTGTAAATTATTCATGGTTTTTTCCTCTTCAAACTCGAACAATTTACGAGCCAATGCCTCACGGGAATCATTTCCTAAGGCATCAGAAGATGCGATTTCAGTCAATACCTTTTTTTGAGCTTTTGGAATTTTAGCTCCGGAAATAACGCTTTTTAAATTTTCATGAGATTCAGCGGCATTGATTTGATAAATCAAGTCTCTGATAGTTCCCACAGGAACTTTTTTTCTTGATGTGTACTCAGCAATTACCCCACCTAAAGATATAATTGAGATTATAACAATTACAAGCAAAATAACAAGTACCGGAATTGTTAAACTTTGTGAAATCACATCAAGAGAACCAGTTAAAAATTCTCCACCTGGAATATTTAAAGCCATATTTTTTTCACCTAAACATTTATTCTAGAATATTTCTGCCTCTTTTAGTTAAAACCATACCTCCGACAATCAGGATGGCGAATGCCAATATTATCATGAGTATGTCTTGCGGAGAACCAAGGGATATTGGACTCATTGTTTTGGTTAGGGCTCCTGCAATGTTTGGAATTACAATAGCTGAAAGCAGGAAATATGCTCCAAGCAAAAGCATGAAATTACCCAGCACAACCGGATAAGGTTTTGAAATAAACCTGATGATTGTATTTGATGCCAGATAAGTCACAATCATTACTCCAACGAGTGCCGCTGCAGCATACCAACTTAAATTAAGTGAACTGACACCGATAGTTGGTGCAACAACCAGAACGCTTGCAATGATAGAACCAAAACAACATGGACAAGGAGCAATAATAGCTAGAGAAGTTGCTGTAGATGTATTTTTATCATGTATTTTCCACTCTCTGATTGTAAAAAGACCTGCAATAATCATGATTGAAGCCATTATAATATAAAATATGGTATTATAACCGTAAATAGCCTGAATCAATTGATCGGCATATAAAGAAGCGATAGCGGAAATCAAAATTACCCCACCACCATATGCAATGCAGATTACAGCAAATAACTTTTTGGACAAATCGGCCAAACCGGATGCAAGTCCTATTTTTATCCCGAAAACAAGGACAGATGCAAAGATACCGACCTGCCATAAAACACTCATCATATCCATATTAATTTCTCCATTCAAATTGAATTTAATAATTTACAATTAATTATTACTTTAATAAAGTATATAAATTTTACAAGATTATGATAAGAAAATTAACTCACATCAATAAAAATACTCTTTAAAATATTAACATTTATAGTGATTGAGAATAAATATATTATATTATTAAATAAAAATGAGGCAAAACATGTTTTGGAACGAAGAAATAGAAACTATGCCAAGGCAAGACCTTGAAGAATTGCAATTAAAGAAACTTCAAGCTACTGTAAAAAGAGCATTTGACAAGATTCCTTACTACAACAAAAGATATAGCGAAGCTGAAGTATTTCCTGAAGATATAGAAACTTTAAAAGACATTGAAAAACTCCCATTCATCACAAAAGATGACTTAAGGGAAAGCTATCCATTCGGACTATTTGCAGTCGATATCAAGGAAATCAAGGAATTACACTCATCATCCGGAACCACAGGAAAACCTGTTGTATCAGGATACACCGAAAAGGACCTTGACACATGGGCTGAAACCATTGCGCGTGGACTTACAATGATGGGCATCGGTGAAGAGGATATCCTTCAAAATACCCACGGATACGGAATGTTTACCGGAGGTTTTGGAGTTCACTACGGATCACACAAGGTAGGGGCCGCAATCATCCCTATTTCAACCGGACAGACCAGAAGGCAGATAGAAATCATGCAGGACTTCGGAACAACCGGATTGATCTTTACCCCCTCATACGGAATCCACCTCGGGGAAGTTGCACTTGAAGACGGCATCGACCCAAAAACACTGGGAATCAAGGCAATAGGATTCGGAGCTGAAGGATGGACTGAAGAAATAAGACAAAGAGTTGAAGAAATCTTCGGAGCCAAAGCATATAACATTTATGGATTAACAGAACTCATGGGACCTGGAGTGGGAATAGAATGCTGTGCTCAAAAAGGTCTGCACATCGCAGAAGACATTTACTATCCTGAAATCATCAATCCAGATACCCAACAGGTTTTAGGTGAAAATCAACCTGGAGAACTGGTATTGACCAATCTCGAAAGGGAAGGAATGCCAGTCATCAGATTCAGAACAAAAGACCTGACCAAAATCACTTATGAAAAATGTGAATGCGGAAGAACTCATGCTAGAATGAGCAGAATCACAGGCAGATCCGACGACATGATTAAAGTTAAAGGAGTAGCTATTTTCCCATCACAAATCGAAAAGGCATTGCTTAAGGTTGGTGATGCAGAGCCTCATTACATGATAATAGTTACCAGACCTGGAACACTTGATGAAATCGAAGTCAAAGTTGAAGCGTCACATGAACTTTTCTTCGACGGAATCAAAGAAATGATGAATGTTCAAAATAAAATCGAAAAATCTATAGAAAATGAAACCGGAATCAGAGTTAAAGTAACTCTAGTAGAACCAAAAACATTACCAAGATTTGAAGGAAAAGCAAAAAGAGTAATAGATAAAAGGAATTTACATTAGGTGATAATATGAAAATCAAACAGTTATCCATATTTTTACAAAACAGAATGGGCAGTTTGGCAAAACCTCTGGAAGTACTGACCGTTGCAAATGTCAATATCCGTGCAATGTGTATGGCAGACACTTCCGAATTCGGTATCCTAAGGCTTGTGGTCGATGATCCTGAAAAAGGAAAGGAAGCGCTCGAGGAAAACAATTTCCTTGTTAAAATTACAGAAATCATCGGTGTTGAAATGAACGACACACCAGGTGGTTTAACTACTGTATTGGAGATCATCAAAGACAATCTGATTGATTTGGAATACCTTTATGCATTTACACACGATAAAGCGGGCAAAGCTATTTTACTGTTGCATTCAGATGACATCGATAAGCTAATCGACGTATTAACCAAAAACAATATCACTATTGTTTCTGCTGAAGAAGTTTACAATTTATAAACTTCTATCTTTTTCTTTTTATACTTAGTTTGAAAATATTCACCATATCTTCTTTTTTATTTGACCATATTCACCAAAGGTAATAAAAATTTTACAAAATTTAGACAATTATTTAAATAAGTAAAAAATATATTATAAATTATAACCATCATGATTTCATGATAGTTGACATAAAGGTGATAAAATGGGAAAACTAGAAGGCAAAGTAGCAATTGTAACCGGAGCAACATCCGGTATGGGTAGAG
Organism: uncultured Methanobrevibacter sp.; assembly: GCF_946404245.1. GTDB lineage: Archaea > Methanobacteriota > Methanobacteria > Methanobacteriales > Methanobacteriaceae > Methanocatella. The sequence continues at coordinate 1,736 of NZ_CAMJCX010000023.1, read as the reverse complement.
AATCTGCAAAACTGTTTGCAGCTGAAGGTGCAAAAGTTGTTGTAACCGGAAGAAACGAAGAAAGAGCAAAAGCAGTTGTAGATGACATTAAAGCTGCAGGAAACGAAGCAATATATGTCATTGCAGATATGGCTAACCTCGACGACGTTCAAAAAATCTTCGATGCAACAATGGAAGAATACGGAACCATCGATGTTCTTTTCAACAATGCAGGAATGCTATCAATGTCCCCATTAATGGAATTGACCCTTGAAGAATGGAACAGAGTATTCAACGTTAATGTAACCTCTGCATTACTCCTCACACAATTAGTTGCACCTGTAATGAAAGAAAAAGGAAAAGGAACCATCGTCAACACCTGTTCCGTTGCATCATTCGGAGCACACCACGGATTTGCAGCATATGTTGACAGTAAACATGCAATGATGGGATTAACCAGATCCATGGCATGGGAATTAGGTCCTGAAATCAGATGTAACGGTATCGCACCAGGTCTTATCCACACCGCAATGGTAGACAGTATCGGAGGACCAGGAGCACTTCAACAAATGATTGACCAATGCCCAGTTAAAAGATGCGGTGAAGGTGAAGACATTGCACACTTAGCATTATTCCTTGCAAGTGACGATTCTTCATTCATTGACGGTCAAATCATCAAAGCAGACGGCGGATTCGAAATTTAAACACGCTGAAAGTTAGATTTTTTCTAACTTTCAAAACTTATTTTTTTCAAATAAAAATAGAAATTATAACTTCTCCATTTATCAAATGGAAATACTGATTTTAAAATTTTAAAAAAAAAGGATAAAAGAAATACTATTTTTCAATAGTAAATCCATGATTTTGTGCTTTTGTGACAAATACAGTTCCTTTGTCTCCAATAATCTCCTTGGTTTTTTCTACAATATCCGCATTGGATTCATCGAATACAGTATATAAAACCGGACCGAATGAAGAAATACCTACACCATATGCTCCTGCATCTTCAATAGCTTTCATTGTAGGCAAGTAACTGTCATCAAGTGAATGTTCAAGCTTGTTGAAACCAACCTTTTGAAGTTCACTAACAGCCCAACCAAAGTTTTTGATGTCCTTTTCAAGCATGAACGGAACAAGGTTCATCAAAATAAGGTGAGATACCTGTTCAACTTCCTCTTTAGGGATAGGACAATATGTCTGGAAAACATCCACCTCATCATCGCCTTCCATATGCTTTTCAATGTGAGGAATAGCTATCAAAATATTCCATTCTTCAGGAAAATCATACCTAGCAATGAGTGTTGCAGGTTTTGCCTGTGATGCACCGGACGGTAAAAACAACGGTTTTTCTTCCTTACTGTGTCCGCCGTCTAAAATAAATCCTCCCAAATCGTGAGTGTATGTTCCAATTCCGGAGGTTCCTCCCCTTCCGACAATAGAGCTCAATTCACGACTTTCAATTTCAATGCCCATGGTTTCAGTAATCAAATGGGCAGTTGAAACTGCAATTTGGGTTCCGCTTCCAAAACCTGAATGCGGAGGATATGTGTTATGAACTATGAATCTAAAACCGGAATCAATATCAAAATGTTCTATTGTTCTTTTAGCAGCATCGGGAATCTTTTCCTTACATTCCTCAATGGCTTCTTCGTCAGTTACTGTTTCAGCAAATGTAAGTTCAATTCCACTTTCAATTTGCTCTACTTCCAATACAAATTGTGGATCAGCTAATGCTAGACCAATTCCACCATCGACTC
>NZ_CAMJCX010000022.1 GCF_946404245.1 uncultured Methanobrevibacter sp. | reverse complement strand
CTTCGTCGTCGTAGTCTTCCCAGTCTTCATCATCCAGGTCATCTTCGTCGTCGTAGTCTTCCCAGTCTTCATCATCCAGGTCATCTTCGTCGTCGTAGTCTTCCCAGTCTTCATCATCTAGGCCGTCTTCGTCGTCGTAGTCCTCGTCAAGATAATCCTCATCATCTACATAAGAATCATCATCAGAATCCTCATCAAGATAATCCTCATCATCTACATAAGAATCATCATCATTGTAAATATCTGAGTCGTCATCGACATATGAATCATCAATATCATCAACAATATCATCATCTATGATATTTTCATCAATATATGAATCATCGAAATCATTTGATGCAAAGCTAACACCAATACATGTTATAAGAAGTGCAAAAAGAATAAAAATTCCAAATATTTTATTTTTATTCATATATTTCACCTCAAGTCAACTGTATTATTTATACAATCAACATTATAATGTATGAAATAAATTATATATAAAGATTAGCAAAAAAAATAGTAAAATGGAAAATAGGGAGATAAAAACCCCTATAATCCAAAGACCAAGTATAATATGAATACTATGAACAATACCCAAACAAGAGGGTTTAATTCTTTAGCTTTTCCAGTTGCTGCAGCCACAATTGTGTATGTGATGAAACCAAATGCAATACCTAATGAAATTGAATATGATAATACCATCATAATGATTGTCATAAATACGGCAGCAACAATAGCAAGGTTATCCCATTCGATATCCTTGATTTGAACAAACATCAATATACCTACAGTAACTAATGCTGCAGTGGTAACTGATGAAGTGAATAATGCAAGAACGGTAGGAGCAAGGAATACTGAAAGTAAGAACAAGATACCTGTTACGATAGCGGTAATACCGGTTCTTCCACCGAGACCAATACCTGTTGCACTTTCTACATATGCGGTTACGGTACTGGAACCCATGATAGCACCTACGATTCCACCTAAAGCGTCACTTATAAATGCCCTGTTAATTCCTTCGGTTGTTCCGTCTTCTTTTTCAAAACCACATTCTTTTGCAAGAGGGATTAAAGTTCCTGTTGTATCGAAGAATGTAACAAAGAGTAATGAGAACAAGATAATGATTAAAGTTGGAATATTTTTAAACAGTTCTCCAAATCCTGACATGAATCCTCCGACAACACTGAAATCTAAGTCAAATGAAATCCATTGAGCAGGCAGGGATGGTAATGTTGATTCAGGACCTCCAAGACCTGCAAAAGTCATGATTACACCTAAAATTGCAGTTATGAGTAATCCGATGAATACTGCTGCAGGCACTTTACGTACGTATAATATTAAAGTGATTGCTATACCGATCAATGCAAGCAATACTGGAGCAGCTGATACTGATCCTAATGATACTATAGTAGCAGGGTCAGAGACTACGATTCCGGCATTTGCCAAACCTAAGAAAGCAAGGAAGAAACCGATACCTGCACCGATAGCAAGTTTCAAGTCTTTAGGAATAGCGTTTAAGATTGCTTCCCTTAATCCGACAAGAGTAATGATTAAAAAGAGTATACTTGACACTAATACTGCGGCAAGAGCTGCTTGCCATGACAAACCCATACCCAAAACGATAGTATAGGTGAATAATGCGTTCAATCCCATTCCAGGAGCAAGTCCAACTGGATAATTGGACAGGAGCCCCATTAATATACAGGCTATACCTGATGCAATAGCGGTTGCAATAAATACGCCTGAAAGTGACATTCCTGTTGCAGATAACATTCCAGGGTTTACACCCAAAATATAGGACATAGCGAGGAATGTTGTAATACCTGCAAGTATTTCGGTTTTAAAGTCAGTTTTGTTTTCATCTAACTTAAACAATTTATTTAACATATAACACCTCATTTTCCTATATGTTATTATTTTAATAATTCAAAAGTAATAAAGTATTCGATTTATTCAAAAAAAATCAATATGTGAGTGTGTTCATTCGTTTTATATGATATTTGTTAAAAACTTATATCAACTTTAACATTTTTATTGAAAATTTTTAATTTAAATAACATTATATATGTTGTTTTACAAAAAATTAAATGATGTTTAGTTTTATTTCTACTTTACTGGTGGCACTGGCATTGGCAATGGATGCATTCAGTGTATCCATGACAAAAGGTTTCACCCAAAGGCATCTGACAAGACCTCAAATTCTCTATTACGGACTGTTTTTTGGAGGTTTTCAGGCGATAATGCCAATATTCGGATACCTCTGCGGCAATGTCATTGCATCATTTGTAACAACACTTGCACCGATAATCGGATTTATCCTGCTTCTAGCAATAGGACTCAACATGATTCGTGAAAGCCTGAGCGGAGATGATGGGGAAATAACCGATGAGTTTTCCTTCAGGGAAGTCACCCTTCTTGCAATTGCAACAAGCATCGATGCATTCGCAGTCGGAATAACAATTGCACTTTTAAATGATCCGATAATGATATCATCTGCAATAATCGGAATAGTCGCATTCGTATTTGGAATCCTAGGTATATTTATAGGTAAAAAAATAGGCAATTATGTAGGTGACAAGTTCCAGATAGTCGGTGGTGTTATTCTTATTTTAATTGGTGTTAAAATATTGCTTGGATTTTAAAAAAAAATAGTTTATCACCAGCTTGAAGCCGGTGAATTATAATTATCGTCTTCTATAATATCTTCTTCTATATCTAAGTACTTTTATGGTATGATATGAGAAGAATACCACAATTCCAACTACAACCGCAACGATAATCAATATTAGAATGCCCCATATGTCAAAGGAACCTCCATCTCCAGTGCTTAAATCACTCTCATCAAAAGTGATGTTACCGATATACTTGTATGATGGAGCTATTGGAATCTCATCAGTTTTAATGTATTTGCCTGTGAAATTTACATTGTCGACAAGACCTCCGGTGCTCATTCCCCAGTAGGATCCGTCATCGTTGGAAAGGTATACGTCAGTGACATTGCTTGTATTTCCGCATTGGAAATTGAATGTGGTAACGTCTCTTCTTGTAAGACCGAATCCGTCTGAAATGGCCAAATTGTTCATGGTTTTAATTTTGTCTGTTGCATTAGGTAAAACATCTCCTGTCCTGATGTATGTTGCCCTGTTTGGAACTGAAATATAATCATTAGGGGCTAATTTTCCGGTATAATGTGTAGTCGCTGTTGCAACACCATAGTCTCCGTTAGGAGCTTTGATAATAACGTGACCGATTCCGTAAGATGCTTTAATCTGTTGAATTTGTTCCAATGTACTTTCAGAAATGGTACTTTGATTTTCAATCATGTTTCCGGTAATGTTTTCAATTTTCACATTGTCATCACCGTCGTCAATTCCGCCGTAACCTATTACCCAACCGTCATTGGTAATGATTACCTGACAGAAATAACCTGCTGAAGTTTTATATTGTTTAATAGCTTTCTTCCCATGCCAATCTATCTTTTCGATATATATGTCCGCTGCATTTCCGGCATCCCTTCTAAAAGACATGATACTATTGTTTCCATCCTGCTGTAACACTACAGAACAGCATCCTGTCATGTCGGATTCATTATTGTTTTCCAATATGCTTTGCAAGTCATGCATATTATTTTGTGAAGTATTAGCGCTGACCGCAATAACGGATGAAAAGAACACTATTACAGTTAATATTAATAAAGTCTTTTTTAAATCCATATAATCCTCTTTTTATAATAATTTTTAATTAAAACAGATAACAATAAAGTTATGTTATTATATTTCATTAATATAATATTTATACTATTCTAAACATAAAATCAACATTTTTTTAAGTGTCTTTAAACTAAATATGAAACTGTTTAATTAGCAGATGTATGTTTTGAGATATTTCATGGGCAAAATTCTCGGATTTTCCCCATGATTAAATGATAATGTTTAAAAAATTTTCCAACTTACACATCAGATTTTTATATTGACATCACAATTTGAAGAAAATATCAAATGTTAATAACTACATATATATGGTGCAGTTGAATGATGATATTTTTGAAATTTTAAGCGTTAATGTCCATGCAGTGAAATTTTTAATTTTTCACAGGATTTATAAAAATTAATAAATTTTATAATCAAATCGTGATTAAATCACCTAAAATTGCCCGATTACAGCAAATTATTGTATTAATATCACACTATTACAATCAGATTATATAAATAAATGAAAAAATGATTTTAACAACTTAATTTATCAAATAACTTGTGGAAATCCATTATTTTTAGTGAAATTCCTGTTAATGAAATATTACAATAGTCGGAAGAGTATTTCCGTATATTAACCCTAAATATGTATTAATATATAATATAGTAAAAATAGTAATAATAGATATTTATCTATTATATGTATAATAACTATTAATAGGTATTTACTTATTATAGTAGTAATAGTATTAATAGTAAATGAATATAAATCTATATTTCTGTAAATATGGATTGTATATATTTCCTTATTTCTGTAAATACAGAAAGTTGTAAAGTATATATTTTACCACTAATGCTCAAGTAATATTGAGAAAATATAATAAATCAACAACTGCATATATATCAAGCTATTGATATTTAGTATTTTCTTCAAATTTTGCTGTTTTTTATAAAATTTAATTAAATTTAATAAATTTTAGCGCTAAAATTTAGATTTAATAAATCTTACAAATTTATAGGCAACAAAAGTTAATACACCTACAAATACTACAAACACAACCAGTAAAATTAATGTAAAGAGTTTACCAAATGCATTATTATCCTGGGAAAAAGTCACAGAACCAATTTTTATATAATCCGGAGCCAATGGAATGTCTTCACCATAAATGACAGTGTCATTTACATAAATGTCATCAATATAAATAGAATTGTTAACACCGATAAGACCTCCGTCCTCGTTTGCAGCATAGATATCTGTGGTATTGTTGTTTTCTCCTATGTGAACATTGTATGTGATGATTTCACGCCTGTCAAGACCATACAAATCAGATCTTGACAGATTGTTCATTGACTTGATTTTATCATCAACATCAATGGTGATATTGTCTCCTCTGGAGTACTGATAGTCATTAGGAATTGAAATGAACTGTCCAGGAACGAGTTTTCCTGTTTTTAATTTATCTACAGTCGCAAAACCGTAATTACCGTTAGGTGCTTTAATGACAACATGGCCTTTTCCATATGGTTCCTTAATCTTTTGAATCTTTTCCAAATCGGATTTTGAGATAGTATTATTGTCATTAATCATATTTGCAGTTATATTTTCAGCTATTTGGTTGTCAATACCGTCATCGGTTCCGCCAAGTCCAATAACCCAACCGTCACTGGTTACTATAACATGACAAAAATAGTTATTATCTGTCTTATACTGCTTAATTGCATTGTATCCGTGCCAGTTAACGTTTTCTATGTGAATATTGGCGTCCAAATCTGAATCACGCCTGTATGACATTAATGTGTCATTCCCATCCAATTGCAGAACAATAGAACAACAGCCAATCATATCAGTCTCATTATTATTTGGAGCATTTACAACAGGATTTTCCTGATTGAATGCGCAATATGCCCCTGATAATGAAATGACACCTAAAAAAATAATTAATATAAAAATCTTCTTATTTAAATTCATATAAACCCATAAATTAACTTTTACAGTATTATATTGATTTACATATTATTTAAATTAATTCGATTTTTATACCATTTTAGTTGTTAAATCTTCGAGAATTCAACTTTAACTTTTGTTTCATTTGCTCACGGTCAATATGAATATATTTATCGGTAGTCTGAGAGTTTGAATGTCCTGCAATGGACTGTACTTCAGCCACAGTGAGTATTTCGGCATAATGGGATAAAGCTGTGTGTCTTAGAATGTGCACACTGACGTTTTTTCCATAATTAACCGGACATTCGATTCCTTCACTGGCTATTCTTCTATCGCATTCGCGAGCATATTTCTTAACAATATCCTGAACTCCACGTTTTCCTATTCTGTTGCCTTTAATGTTGGTGAATAGCTCTTCACGTGTGACTTCTTCTGCAGCTTTATTTCTTTGAATCACCGGTCTGTAGACATCATGAGTGTTTTTTCTAAGTTTTGTGATACGATCCATCATCATATCATTAAGGCTGACCAGGGTGTCGAAAGTGATAAAAGTAGTTCTGTCTTTCAATTCCCCTTTTGTAGTTTCAGCTCTTAGGTTTACATCAATAAACTCACTTGTGTCTTTTGGAAGTGTAAAAAATCCATTTTCATCAAGAGGAACCTGGATATCTGATTTGTTAAGCAGCACCAATTCCTTAAGCCTCATACCGGAATCAATGAATGTCCTGCAAATCGCATAATCTCTTGCATTACCGCTCCGATGTATTGTATCTAAAAAGAAATCGCTTTGCTGCCAAGTTAGAGATATCTTTTCGATTCTTTTTTTGGCAGTTTCTGGATCTTCAGCTTTAACTTCAATGATATCCTTCATTTTGATGGGATCATGCTGGATTTCTTCCTGAACATCCTCTGAATTGATGAATTCCAAAATGTTCATCATATATGTTTTGACAGTGGTCCTCTTGTTACCGCGCTGCTTCAGGCAATACCTACGATAATGCCTGAGTTGTTTTTTGACATTGCTGTCATTTAACTCTTCCACGCCTTCAGATTCAAGATATTCAATAAATTTGGATATGTTAAATGTCTGTTTTTTGATGGTTTCTTCAGTTAAGTTTTTAACCTCTTGCTTTTCTTCTAAGTATTCATCTAGGTAGTCTGTTAGCTCATCAACTTCGATCATAAGCTTTTCCATCTCCTAAAATTTTATACCTAACCCTTGTTATACTATTGATTTTTTGAGTATATAAAGACTTCGTATCTTTTCTTTTTAACTGTATATTATTACATAAAATATACGTTCTCTTTATATATAAAATTTGGTCAATTTGGAGTTTCATTTGGAAATGTCAGAAGTGAAGTAATACATATACATCAAGCGGTTTCGAAATGGTGATTTCTTCAAGTTTTGGATTTGTAATATAAAAAAAGAAAAAAGTAATAATTAATTTTTGGATATTAAAATAAAAATATAATGAATATGAACTTCATGTTATTTTGATTATCTATGTGGATATACTCCATTTTTTTCATATTCATTTTTTAACCAAGTTCGTAAAATTGAATCAACAATTTGATATTTTCGTTTTGAATAATTACCTCCAAAAGATACGTTTCAAACAAAAGAAAGCAAAGAAACTAGGAAACAATAAGCTAGTGGCAATGTATACAATAGCGGTGATTAAAGACAATAAGTCTTTGGATTTCCTTCCAAACTATGTAACATTAAAAAACGGCCTTCAGATAGATAAGGCTGAATACATTGACATGGCCATAAGAACAGAAGCATACATTACTGCTAACAAAAGACTTCCAGCTATTGTATATAGGATGTCCAAACTTCCTGACTACAAAGACACCACAATGAATTTCTTTATCAAAACCTTCAATTATAAAGGCAATACCATGAGGCTTTAGCTATTATAGCAAAGAAGAAATTATATAGCAAGTACTTTGATTCACAAAAAACAGACAAACAAACCATTAATGATGCAAGTAAAGGTAAAGGCTCCAACTGTGTGGACTGGGGACAAGTATATTACCGTATCGCCAAATCATTGGGCTATGACGTGCAGTTTGTCCATGTTAAATGCCGTGTAAGCGGTACCGGCCATATCAGGTTAAGGCTAAGACATAAGAAACATACTGAAGGTAACTGGATTAACAGAGACCCTGCAGCAGTGGCCGACAGTACTGATGGTAATGTCAGATCCATCTGGTGCAGTGACGGAAACCTAATAGCATATGATCCAAGTTGGATATTCACAGATTTATACTCAAGTTAGGTGATAAAATGAATTGCGGAGAAATGATTGAAGAATTAAAGAAATTCCCAAAAGATAAACCGATAAAGATTATGGGATGGTACAGTATTGCAGAAACAGATGACCCTGAAGACATTAACAGTATATGTTATCTCCAAGAAGTTGACATTGACACATTAGAAGTCACAGGCAAAATAACCGACTTTGTAGCTATTGTCAGCGATAAGTATCATGAAATAGCAAGTGAATTTCCATAAATAACATTAACACCACCATCACCAATGAATAAATTCTTTTGTATATAAAAAATATGGAACATTTTATATAATAATATATATAATATATAGACTCATGAATATCAAAGAGCTGGTTGTCGAAACCTTAAAAGAAAACAAAAAATTGATAATAGGATTATATGCTTTATTTATTATAGTATTCATTGCCACATGGATTATGATGGCGCCTAAAGTGGCAAATATGCCCACTAATGCAACTGCAGTAAGTACACTTGGTCCAGATAGCAGTGCTTTGGAGCTATTTATCCACAATGAATCTTCAGGGCTTATGACATACATAGGATCAATATTCTTTGGAATTTTAGCAATTGTAATGATTATATACAATGGTTATAGCATAGGAATGATGGGACCACTCTTCGCTAAGATACTACCTCATGGAGGCATCATGTATATACTTTACCTGATTCCACATGGAATATTTGAAATAACAGGAACGGTTCTTGACTCTACAGCAGGTTTATTACTTTTCCTATTCATCTGGAGATTTATCAAGGCATTAAGAAGCAGTGACACCAACGGTGCTTCCGATGCATTTGAAAAGACAAAAAAGACATTAATCCAAAGTATAGTAATATTGGTTCTTGCATTTTGCCTGACACTTATTGCAGCACCAATCGAAGCACATCTTTCAACCAATATTGCACAATTTTTCATGCATCTTTTAGGATTATGGTAATATTAAAAAGATTATTGAATTTTATTTAAATTAGAGGGAGTTCAGCTCTCCCCATTTCATTATTTTAAAATTTATAAAAAAATATCAGGAAATTGGGTATCTTTTTTATGTGCTGATTTTGAAATGGATATTGAATTCAAACAATGGAGAATAATAAAAATGAGTTCAGAATTTTTCAGATTTGAGGACACCGAATATGATATTCCATTTTATAAGGAAAATCCTTCGCTTACAACTTCAAAAATTTCGGTGTTGATTTTAGGAATCATAATAGTATTTATTTCGCCTTTTGTTATACCTATTGAAGGATATGATATACCTAAGGCATTGATAATCTGTCTTGCAACATTGATTCCAGTTACATATGCCTTAAACGGCAAACTCTCAATGATTTTTAGAATTCCTAAAGCAAGAGACATCATACCAATCATTTTAGGCATTATTGGAGTATTTGCTTTAAATATCTTAATGGGCATTATTTTAAACAGCATGGGCATAGTCAGTACAAATGATTCTGCAATTAATAATAATGCAACACTAATGTTCATTACACTGATTATACAATTGATGGGTGAGGAACTGTTTAAATTCATACTGCTGGTACTGGTCTTATATGCCACATACAAATCATTGGGCCGTAAAGTTGCAATTCTGCTTGGAATAGTAGTTTCACAGTTATTATTTTCATTGCTGCATATTCCAGCATACGGTTTTAATCTGCCCCAATTGCTTCTGTCATTAGGTGTGGCATGGTCTGTCCTTCCAGTAATCTATGTAAAAACAAAAAATATTGTTGTAGTATACATTATCCATTTGCTTCTTGATTTAATGGGATTTGTGAGTATGTTTGGGTAAATTATTAAATTTTAATTGAAAAAACATTAACACCCACCATCACCTATTCAAAACTCACTTTCCGAAACCCCTTCATATATTCCAGTTCAAAAATCAAATTCAAATCCAAAAGGGCGACCGTTAATGTCAAAGTCATCCAATTATATAAAAAGAAAAAACTTAGCTATTAATTATATGAGTATTGCCATTGATTATTCTGCAACCTGCACCACTTGTGAAAATTAGTTTTTGTTATTAGATAGTTTAGTTTGAAACGTATCTTTTGGAGTGAAATATTTAAAACAATTTTTTTAAGCAATATTACAAGAAATTGAAAAAAAATAAAAACTTAAAAATAAGTATTTAAATAGTTAATAATAACACTGCAATTCTCCACAGCTTATATGTCCGTGGCATTTTGCATTTAAAATAAAACAATAATTTGGGAGAGGTTAAATCTTGTTTAAAAAAAGATATTTCATATTGATTTTAATAATTTTGTCTTTATTTTGCTTAATTGCATCAGTAAGCGCTGAAAATAGCAATATAACCGACAATTCAAATAACAGCATTGCAAATGAATCCAGCCTACAGCCCTCTCTTCCTATTGGAGAGAAAAGCAATCAAAGTGTTAATGATTCAGCAGATAATGCTTCAGCCACAAATCAGGATACTGCTGAAAAATCCAAAGCAGTCGTTAAAAAAGCCCCTAAAGTATGGATAAATAAGATGACAGTCAAATCCGACAAGAAACTGGTCATAAAACTCAAATCAGACAAGAAAGGAACAATCTATTATACCACCAACGGTAAAAAGCCAACTGTTCACAGCAAAAAATATACCGGCTCAATAACTTTACCGTCAAATAAGGTTTTAAGGTTTTATACCGTTTCAAAGGACGGAAGCAAATCAATAGTCCATACATATAAAAGAATTTTAGGCAAAACTTCAAAGGGATACGTTGAAAAGCTCTACTACGGCAATCTGTCTTCAACAAAAAGCATTGCATTGATTGTTGGAGTTCATGTTCAGGAAAGCGGAATGCACAAGGCAATACATAAAAGCTTGGCTAAGCTAACCGGCAAATTAAAAAGAAAATATGTCCTCTATTACATCCACGTAACCAAGGACAAGAACAGCTATTCTAAAAGCAGAATGCACGGTCAGATACTGGGAAACAAATACATAATAAAGGACATAGCTAGGGAAAAACCTCAAATAACAACTGATGTCCATGAAACAAACTATAAGCTTAGCGGATACAAATATCCTCGTTTCATCCATATGATTTCAAACAAGAACATAAAAAGTGCCAAAGCAAGTAAAAGTCTTCATAAGAAATCTTCCCTTTATCTAAAAAGACTGCTTAAACTGACACCGCATATCAAAAGGTTTGATCCTCAGTTGGGTTCAAGTCCGGCCTATATTACAGTGCCTATTGCCAACAAGGGTCTGGTTTCCTATATCTATGAAACAGAGCTTTCCTATTCACAAAAGGTCAAACAGAATTATGCGGACAAATATGTTAAAGCTTTGGATAAAGTCAATTTATCCTTTTAAGCTTTAATTTTTTTAATTATTTTTTTAACTGTAGAAGAATATTTTTATATTAATTTTAGGAATATTTATAGAACAATCAATTCTCCATAAATTTTTAAAGGAAGAAAAATAAATGTTTTAATAATAAAAATACGTAGAGTTTTAAACGTATATTTGAATTTAATTTGGTGATTACAATGGCTAATATTGTGTTTAAAGACTGTGAATACCGTTTCACAGAAGATGATAAATTGTACTGTAAGAATAAAGAAGCTCCGGAAAATGGGTGTGATAACTGTAAAGAAAATGTTCATTTGAATTGTCAGAACTATGTTCCGAGTAAAGACATGTGTTTACAATTCTTCGAATCAGGAGTATCTGAAGTTTCCCAGTATGACACCTGTGCTGAAAAAGTAGTGTTCGATGATAACGAGCTGCAGCGTAAGTGGAGTAACTGAACTCACTATAATTTAAAATTGAGCTTCCCCGTCGCTGCACATAGGGCAAGTTCAATTTCATCATTTTATTGTTATTAAAAAATGCAGAAATTAAATAACTAAGACTTAAAATTTACCATTCCAATGATTATACACCATAACCACTTCGCCAGTCCCATAATCCATTTAAAATGCCAGATGGAATACTCTAAAAACTTTTGATGAAACAATGAAATCGTTACTGAAGTATAATCTGATACGGATATAAAATTAAGTTAATATCATAATTCATAATCCCTGCAGTACTTTCCGTCAGCTATCTGATGGCCAAGATTGCAGTAATACTCAACATATCCATCAAAATCCATATCCCCGACAATACCTCCGCCACTGTCCAGATATTCTTCACGGTAATGTGCGCAGTTAAAGCTGCAATAGCCTCCACGAGCAGGCTTGGGAGTTTCTATCTTTTTACTTCTATTTTCTTTCTGTTTAGCTATTCGGGCATTTTCCTCAGCAATTCTCTTTTCTTTTTCTCTTTTGTATTCTTGCATTAACTGATCTGCCCTGGCTTTTACATTTTCACTTTTAATTTGCCCTGAGTCAATTTCCTCGTCAAGCTTTTGTCTGATAGACATTCCGACATCATAACCTAAACCATTGCTGTTCAAAACTACTATAAAAAACGCATTCAATAATACTTTTCCGCCAACAATTTTATTAAGTTCATCTCTGGCCTTATCTTTTTCATACTCTCCGGATACTGATTTTGATGAAGGGTCGTTCTGCTTTTGGTCAGAATCATCCACTTTAGCTCCACAATTAATGCAAAAGTTATAATCTTTTTCCAGTTTGGCTCCGCAGTAAATACAAAAATTGCCCATATCATGCATTCCCCCGAAAAGTCTCCTTAAAAAGATTTCAGTCTAAAAAGTTATATATATGTTGTGAATTTTTTTCGGTTTCTACAGTTTGGCCAATTTTTAAAAAAATACACATTGCATTAAATATCTCACATTACAGTGAATAAGTAAAAATAGGATGGTGTTAAAGCATGAGAAAAATCCCATGCTTTAATCATATGAAAAGATACTTTTAAGTTTATTTTTTTCTAATTGCACATGCTCCACCGAGAACAGATCCAACTGCGAGCAATAGTAAGATTGGGTTACCGGTTGCAGGCATTTTGTGAGCCGGATTTGCATTTGCATGGCCAGGTTCACCGGCAGCATGTCCGGTTGCATTGGTTGCATTCATTTGATCCATTTCACTGTGAGCGTAGTCAAGCGGAAGAACCATTGAATCGTGTATAGCTTCACTGTCAAGGTCCCCATCATCTGTGGAGTTGTCAGTTGCATTGTCTTCCATCAGTTTGTGAAGATCAGGCATATCCGGTGATTCCCTTACGTATCCATCGTACATGTCGTCAGTTAGTGTTGTTATATTTCCGTCATCAGCTGCACTTACCGCACATGCGGAAACTACTAGGCAGAAGATTGCGAGTATTGCGAATATTATGTTTTTGTGTTTCATTTGTATCACCCGAGATAACTTTTTAGTGCCGATTTGTTTTTTGATTTAATCTCTCTTTGCACATGTAATTATATGAATAAGACCATATATAAAGTTTTTCGAATGCAAGTGCTCACTTACATCTTAAAAAGTAAAAATAATAAATTTAATTACTTTTTTAAAAAATAAATAAATTTAAAAAAATAAAATCAGTATCGAAGCTGTAAACTGAATTTTTCAAAAGCAATTATTCTTGAAAAACAGAATGTCGATTCACTCAAGTATGATATGGAGTGCTTGAAAAAATAGTAATAATAATATTAAATATCCCCAATTGACAATTGGGAATCAAAGAAAAAAATGAAAACTTAAATTAAGTTTTCACCAAGATCTCTTGCCTTTTGCAATTGTTCTTCCTTATCGTTAATAGCTCCAGGAACATTATTGTCATCCAAATTGATAATGTCACCTGTTTTGAATCCTAAAACTTCAAAAGCAGCCATCTGGGTTTTTAAAGAACTTTCAAATGCTTCGAAAGGAGCTGCTCCGTGGGTTGCGATTATTGAAACTTTTTTGTTTGAGAACAATTCGCTGTATTTAGGGTTCATGAAATAGGAGTATAACCTGTCGATTGTGAGTTTTGCCTGTGCATTCACGTCACAGAAGTATATTGGGCTTGCCAGGATGATTCCGTCTGCCTCTTCGATTTTTTGATAGATGTCCTGCATGTCATCATTTAAAGCGCATTCGGAATCATGTTCCTTACAGTAGTTGTCACCTTGACAAGGTGTGATTGTCAATTTGTTAACGTCAACAATTTCGGTTTCAGCGCCTTTTGCAGAAGCGGCATCCAAAGCAGCTTCCAGGGCAATTCTCACGTTACTTGATTCTCTTGGACTTGTATTAATTCCTAAAACTTTCATAATAATATCTCCAAAAATTATAATATTATATATTAAAGTTTTAAATATTAATATTTGTTGATGGTTATAACAAAATTTGAATCTCCGCCTAAATGACAATGCCGCAGACCAGTTGAATCCTAAATCCCACATGTTACAGGAAATTGGAAAAACATTTTATGCGAACGGAAATCAAGATGCTGGAGTCTGCATCTACAAAAACGTAAATGACGACGTTTACGATGACATGGAAAACGACAACATTCTTGATCATGTCATTCACCATGAAAGAAGAGAATACACATACGCTGATGACGACATGGCATTAACCAAAACTCTGACAACACTGCAAGCTTCAAAGACTACGACCACGCAACACACGGAGTCTCTGAAGTAGTAAGTCAAGGAAACGAACAATTCATCGTAACCTTCTGGGCAAAAGACACCAACAGCATGGACACCGCAAAATTAGCATCCATGTTAACTGACTTCAACAAAAACAACAACGTTTCCCCAGTAGCATTCTAAATATGCAAACTGGAACTAGGAGTCCCAAACTCTACCTCATTTTCTTTTTTTGAAATTCTTTTTTTCTGCATATCCTCAATGTGATGCAGAACTGATCAGATTTCAACAACTATCAGATAGTTGGTTTTTTTGGATTCGCCTAATGGGAATCCTCCTGTGACAACAATCAAATCCCCTTTATTTAAATTGAATTCCCTTTCAGCTATTTTTCTTGAATTCTCAACCAGTTCGTCGGTGCTTTCATATATGTCTGTCACTACAGGCTTCACGCCAAAGTTTAAAATAACCTTCTCGGCAATGTGATTTGACGGACAGCATGCCATGATAATTGAGTTTGGGCGGAAATTACTGATTCTGCGGGCTGTCAGTCCTGTCAGTGTGGTTGTAACTATCAATTTAATGTCTGAGAACTCAACGGCATCAACCACCAGTTTTGCAATGGTATCACTGGTGCCAATTGTGCCCTTGTAGGAGACATGCTTCGTATAGTCAATGGTAGATTCAACATATCTGCATATTCTGCTCATTATCTCCACTGACTCAATCGGATGCTTTCCGACAGTGGTTTCCCCTGAAAGCATAACGCAATCGGTTCCGTCCATTATTGCATTGGCCACATCCGAAACCTCAGCCCTTGTTGGTCTCGGGCTTTCATACATGGAAGCAAGCATTTCAGTTGCTACAATTGCGAACTTGCCCTTTTGGCGGCATTTTGTGATGATGTTTTTCTGAAGAATCGGCAGCTCTTCGAGAGGAACTTCAACTCCCAAATCGCCTCTCGCCACCATAATTCCGTCTGACTCCTCGATTATCTCGTCAATGTTTTCTATTCCCTTGCGGCTTTCAATCTTTGAGATGACAAGGGCATCGCCTCCGGCTTCCTCAATGATTTTGCGGGCAGCCATTACATCCTCCCTTGAATTTACAAATGATAAGGCCAGATAATCACAGGCATGCTTTGCCGCAAAGGCTATGTCGTTTTTATCCACTTCACTCATGAATTCCAGATTCAAATCGACACCCGGCACGTTGATGGTTTTATGATCCTGAATTTTACCGTTTCCCAAAGCCTTAAGCACCACATAATCCTCTTTCTTTTCAATAACCTCCAGTTCAAAAAGGGCATTGTCTATAAGCACCCTGTCGCCAACCTCTATAAAGTTAATTGCATTGCTGTGGTTAACTCCGAATTCCTCCTCATTTCCAATGATGCAGCTGGCACTCATTCTGATTGTATCGTACTTTTTAAGTGTTACGCCACCATCCTTAAATGTCAGGGTTCTGAATTCAGGCCCCTTTGTGTCATACATGATTGCCAAAGGCCTGTTGTAGTCTTTTCGCACCTTTCTTATGACATCAATTGTTTTAAGAATTCCTTCCGGTGTGGCATGGCTGAGGTTAATTCGTGCGCAGTCCATACCCATATTAACCATTTCGCCCATGACCTCAACTGAATCTGATGCGGGACCTATGCTGCAGATAACTTTTGTTTTTTTCATCCTTAATCTCCAATATTAACTTTTTTCATTCAAATATCAAATCAAACTTGGCAAATGTGGTTTCATTTAAAAATCTGGACATATCCTTATCCAGCTTATGCGCCAACTCACTGACCACTTCCAGAAACTGGTTAAAGTCCTCTTCTGTCTGGGATTCAAGGCCGTGTGCGAGAATGGAATTGTTTCTCTTTTTTGTGAGATTCTTAATTTTAGATTCGTTTTGAACAAAATATTTTCCAAGCTTGTCGCCCAGTTCATTGAGAAGCAGGAAATCCGCCACAAGTCCTATTCTTATCTTGCCGTCCTCTTCTGTTTTTTTAAGGTATTCAATGAATTCCTCAGATACGTTTTTTTCCATAAGTACTGAAATGTCAACGTCCGAACTTTTGATGTTATATTTTGAGAGCTGTATTTGGGCAATCAGCTCAAATGACCTGTATAATCGTGCGATTGCATCGTCATACTTATACTCATCAGCCTTTCTTTTGGAATTGTTAATCAGGCTTGCAAGAATATAGCAGTTTTTGAGATTTGGTGACCTTGAATTGATTATCATTCCAAGAGCTGTTAGGTTCTTTTTCAGTTTCTCCCTGATTTCGATGAATTCAATATGACTCAAATCGGCTTTTTTGAGATATTCATATGCATTTTCAAAATCCATTATGTCCCAGCTGTAATATGATTTGCAGATGTTTAAAAAGGAGTCCTTATTAAATCTGACATCCACGACTCTTTCCAAAAGATCAATGCACTGCATGAATCTGTTGGAGTTAAAGTATCTCCTGGCTCTCGCAATGGAAATCCTGTCATAAATCTGATAGAGGTTCTGATAATTGATTATTTCAGTTCCGCTTGAAACTTGACCCTGGAACCTGTCTCCGCCGACTGAAATAAGGTCCTTTCTGTAAAACATTCCGCAGCATGCCATTGCTGCAGACATTGTTTTTGTTCCTGAAGTGTAATCCATGATAATCTGATATTCATTTGTTATGTCATTGTCAAACTCCCAGACTTTGGATTCGAACACTTCAAAACATGCATTGAAATTATCAATGGATTCTATGGGAACGATCTGGTAATCCTCATCCAGGATGAATTCGTCATGATCCAGTTTGAACAGCTCCTCAATATATGGAATGGTGTTTCTGGACTGTTCTGATGCGAAAAATATGACCTTATTCGGATAGATTTTAGTTATTGTGGAGTACATCTTTTGAGCAAGCATTCTCGCCCCGTCCCCATCACTGGAATTGATTCCAGTACCTACGATCATAAACAGTGCAATCTCTTTTCTTTTCATAATATCACAAAACCTGTATATGAATAAATATTTTTTATTTATCATTTAAAAAATTGTCTAATAAGATTCTATTAAAAGTGAATATTTTAAAAAAATTCATTATCCCAACCGCTGAAATTACTTAAGTTTCACTTTTCAAGGTCAAATTTTAACCTAAATTTCATTTTTTCAAAGAAAATTAAGTGATTTTTGACATTAAGCAATATTTGGCTATAAAATCAGCCTATTTTAAATTAAAAGGCCGTAATAAACAGATTGAAATACTGAAATTGAATAAGTGAATTGTCAAAAAGATTAAAAAAAAGTGATGGATTAATTGTTTGGCTATTCTTCAGCGGTCATATGGCATGTGCTTGTCTTTTTCCAATAGCAGTTGTTGCATTTGGAACACAGGGACACTCCTTCACCGTTCTTTTTCCATTCGCTTAAAAATGTAGGATTGTATACAAATGGCCTTTGCATTGACACGAAACTGATTTCGCTTTTATTGATCAAATCGTTGATGCCTCCCATATCTGAGAGTCCGCCGCCCAAAATGACCGGAACATCAACTGCGGCTGAAATCCTGTCTGTGATGTCAAAAAGAATGTTTTTCTCCTTGCAGTCTTTTGAAAAGAACTGTGGTGATGACGGTTTTGTCAGCTGAAAGCTGTCTGCACCGTATTTTTCAAGCAGTCTTGCAATTTCCAGACTTTCATCCTCATCGTGAGGGTTCACATTGAACCTGCAGTTTACATGAAGCGGAGTGATTTTCTTAATGGCCTGAATCAATTCGATTATCATCCTTAAGCGATTTCCAAGAGATCCCCCATACTTATCGGACCTTCTGTTTTCCTTGGCGTCAATCACTTTTGAGAGAAAATAATTGTTTCCGATATTGAGCTGTATTCCGTCAAAGCCTGCAAACGACAGGCTGCGTGCGGCAATGATGTAATCCGATTGAATCTGCCTGATGTCCTCCAGTGTCAAATCGTTCACGCCAATCATCTGTTTTCCGTTTACATTGCAGTTGGCAAATGCGACCTGGGCAAATACGGGAACGTCTGACTCGTGGCATATGTCTGTGAGGTACTTGAAGTCCTTCATGAACAGCGGATAATTGATGCTGTGTGAATAGTCGCTGAACTTGTCGTGGGGATACAAAGATATCAGTTCAGTTATTATGAGTCCTACATTGTTTTTTGAAAGCCTTTCATACCTCAAAAAGACCTCAGGTTTCAGATATCCGTGCTGCCTGTTTTGTGATTCCCAAAGTCCGGTCCTTATTATGCGGCTTTTGAGTTTAAACTCTCCAAAGTCGCATTCATCAAATATGTCTTTCATGAGATTATCTTTTTAGTTATTTCATATTAATTTTTTGCGACAAATCTATTGAATAGAAAACGTGAAAAACAACATAAAATAGTTTTACTTTAATTTCATATATTTCAAAGTCCAATATTAACACAATGAGTGAAAAATACCTTAGAAAAAACAAGAAGTCATACTCAATCGTCAAAGGATCACATACTTTTGCAAGGACAAACAGTCTGGAAGATGCAATGATTATCAGAGACCTTTTGGTCGATATTGACTGGAATCTGGAAGAGGTTCCGCAAAGCATTAAAATAGACGAGGAATATTGGATTCTAACAGTCTATGAAGAAAAGGTATACCTTCTTGCAAAATACAGGCAAAAGCCTGACGAGGATACAATAGAAAAGCTGGTTAAAAAGCACCAGAGGAATCCTAACAACTCCAGATACGGCCTCAACATCTCAAGAATAATGGACACATACATAATCACCAAGCAGATTGCGGGCGAGGGACATGTATTTGGAATGTATGACAGTCTCAAAGATGCGGAGTTTGTGAGAAATTTCCTTATGGACCATCAGTGGAACGTGAATGAATTCGGCGAAATCGAATATGACGAAGAAACCGAAACTTACAGGGCTGTTCTGGTAATTGACGACTGTGTCTATGTGCTTGATTCATTTGATGATTCGGATATTGATTTGGAAAAGACATATGAGGAATTCCTTGCAAAAATATCCAAGCATAAATACGGGCTTGCCAATTATCCGCACCTTGACAGGCTTAAAAACAGGATAAGTGAACTGGAAGAGGAGCTGAACGTTAAAGCCTCTGACGACGTTTGGATATTCGGCGAGGGAATTGAAGAGGAAGATGCACTGACAGACATCATTTTCACATTGGCGCCGTTTGAAAAAAGTGTTTATGATGCAATCGGCTCCAGGGCCACAGCCGATGAAATCAAACGGAAACTTATCAGATTCAAAACAAAAAACTTTGATGAAAAAATCGGCAGAAATTTGGATGTGCTGATTGAGAAAGGTTTAATCAAAAAAGTGGGGGACCATTACATAAAATGTTAGACGTGGTTGGGCTCAAAAATAAGGTGGTGAATAATTACATCGTCACTCGAGAAGATGCATTGGAACTTGTAAATGTTGATTTAAATGAACTGACAAAACAAGCAAATGAAATCAGGAAGCATTTTTGTGGAAATCGTTTTGATGCATGTACAATCATCAATGTAAAAAGCGGAAAGTGTAGCGAAAACTGCATATTCTGTGCCCAGTCAATGCATCACGACACCGAAATTGACATCTATCCCCTGATAGACACAGATGAATTGAAGCAAAAAACACTGATGCTTTATGATTTGGGACTTAAAAGAATTTCCTATGTCGCATCAGGCAAATCAGTAAGTGACTATGAATTTAATAAATTGTATAATCTCATTAAAAATCTAAACGATGAATATGATGACATCAATCTTTGCGTATCACTGGGCATTCTTGATGATAAGCAGATTAGAATGCTTAAAAATGCAGGCGTTGACAGGATCCATAACAATCTTGAAAGCTCTGAAGACTATTTTACCGAAATCTGCACAACACATTCCTACTCAGACAAGCTGAAAACATTGGACATGATTGATGGTGAAAATGTAATGGTGTGCAGTGGCGGAATCTTCGGTTTGGGTGAAACATTTGAAGACAGGATAGATTTAGCCATTCAATTGAGAAATTTGGGCGTAAAGTCAATACCAATCAATGTCCTGAATCCTATTAAGGGAACACCTGTTGAAGACAATGAGATTCTTTCAAACGATGAGGTTTCAAGAATCATCGCGATATTCAGGTTCATCAATCCCGATTCATACATTCGTCTGGCCGGCGGAAGATTGCTTTTGGGTGACAACGGCAGAAAGGCATTCCAGTCCGGTGCAAATGCAGCCATTTTAGGCGATATGCTGACCACTGACGGTTTGAAACTGGAAGATGATTTGAAACTTCTTGACGAACTGGGTTTCAAGATCATATACTAACATCGATATTAAGCATGAAAATAATGCATCGAATAATTGAAGAATCAGTTGATGAAATTAAATGTAACTTATTTTACCTACATTTAATTAAATATATATTCCATTAAATTAACTTTATTTTAATTTTTCAAAAATTAGTTTTAAGACATGTAGATTAACAACTAAAATTATGATAAAAATAAATAATTTTAAAAATAGACTTCGGGTTTATTACTTCGTAAAAAATTGCTTAACTCTAAAAAAAGAAAAAATGATAACTAGATATAAAATCTAGTTACGTGTTTAATTTTCAATATTATTCTTTTCTGTTTCTTGACCAAAAACTACCAAATATTGCAATGATTGCAATTAAAAGATAAACGATTGGGTTACCTGTGTTTCTCATAGTTAACTCAACTGGAGGTTCTGGAGTAGGGCCGTCTGGTACAGGAGGTTTTTCATGTTTAATAACTTTAATTGTAGCATTATCGTAGTTGTTACTTAAATTAGTATCATTACTACTTGTTGTTACATTAGCGTTATTAGTTATGATGCCTTCAGTCATTACTTTACATAAAATGTCAAGTGTGACTGATTCTCCTTTAGCCAATTCACCAATATCCCATTTACCAGCGGACTGTGCATAAGAACCTTTGGAAGCGGAGTATGATAAGAATTTTACACCTGAAGGCAATACATCACTTACAACAACATCTTTTGCTGTTGAAGGTCCGTGATTGATCACTTCAATAATCCAGTGCATTTTATCTCCGACATGGTAAACTTCTTTGTCTGAGGATTTGATAAGCTCTAAATCACAGACATCGAATGCTTCGGTAGTGTTGTTAGCCTTATTGTTGGTTGTATCGTTTTCCGGAGTTGAAGTTTTAACTTCAACAGGGTTGGTAATATTTCCAACGGTTAAAACTTTAGTCACAATAGTAAGTGTAACACTTGAAGCACTCTTCATTTCACCAATTGTCCAAATTTGGCTGTTTTTATCATAAGTACCCTTAGTAGCAGTGTATCTTACAAATTCTAATGAACTTGGGATATCTTCCTGAACTTTAACGTCTTTAGCAGCACTAGGACCGTGGTTTGTAACAATAATGGTCCATGTTAGCTCTTCTCCAACATAAGCTTTCTTGGTGCTTACCAATTTGATAATATCCAAATCACAAACAGGTTCTGCAACAGTAGTATTGTTTGCCTTGTTGTTTGATTCATTTGAATCAGGTGTAGTACTGTTTACAACAACGACATTTGTTTTTATTCCTTCAGTTATAATCTGAGTCAATAAGGTAATTGAAACAGGGTCATTAATTTTTAATGTACCAATATCCCATATTACGCTATTTCCGTCTTGAGTACAACCTTCAGGAACTCCAATCAATTTAACACCAGCAGGCAATGTATCTTTGACGATGACATTTTCAGCAGTGTTAGGGCCTTTGTTTACAACAGTGATTGTCCATTCAACAACATCGCTTACGTTTACTTTTGATGCGTTTACCAATTTTGTAATGTCCAAGTCACAAATTGGGTTTGCAGAAGTGGTATTGTTTGCTTTGTTGTTTGATTCATTTGAATCAGGAGTAGTGGAATTAACCACAACTATATTAGTGAAAGTACCATTGGTATTGATTCTAGTTACCAAAATAAGGGAAACAGATTTATCTTTATTCAATTCACCAATCTCCCAAATCCTAGTAGTATTATCAAAACTACCTACAGATGGATTTGCTGAAACAATTTCTAAACCTTGAGGTAAAGTATCGTTTACAACAACGCCTTTAGCAGATGAAGGGCCTTTATTTAATACAATTATAGTCCATTCAACTAAATCATTGATATGTACTTCAGTTGCGTTTACTAGTTTTGTAATTTCCAAGTCACAAATCGGATTTGCAACAGTAGTATTGTTTGCTTTGTTATTGGATTCGTTAGTATCAGGAGTAGTGCTGTTTACGACTACGACATTTGTAACGTTTCCTTCAACGGTCACTTTTGTGGTAAATTTAAGGGTTACAGGTTCATTTACGTTCATGTCACCTAATTCCCAAATAATAGTTTTACCGTCTTGTTTGCCGTTGTTTGGAAGTTCACCTATAATTTCAACACCGTCTGGTAAAGTATCGTTTACAATTACATTCTTAGCAGTGTTAGGACCATTGTTTACAACAGTAATAGTCCACTCAACATTATCGTTTACAAATACGCTGGAAGCGTTAACTTCTTTTGTAACCTGTACATCACAAAGTTCTTCAATAACAGTTGTGTTGTTGTTGGCGGTTTTGTTGTCAGTTTGGTTGGATGTAGCGTTTACAGTGTTTGTAATGTTACCAATTTTCTTGGTTGTGAATTTAACTGTAAAGTTAGTGCTTAATCCTTTTGCTAAACTGCCGTCGTATGTGAAGATATTTCCGGATTGACTCCATTTGTCTCCACTTACGAATGTAATTGAATCCATTTCTTCAGAATTGTAGATTTCAGAGACTTTAATGTTGGTTAAATTACAGTCACCAGTGTTAGTAACAACAATCATGAAGTATGTTTCCTCACCTAAGTAAACTGTTTTGTTTAAAGCTAATTTAGCAACAGTCATGTTAGGTTTGTAAACAGTAGTAGTGTTGTTATTAGTCTTGTTAGTAGTCTCATTGGAAGTAACATTAACAGTGTTAGTTAAAGTACCGTTAGTCAATGCAGTAAATACAACAGTGAAATTGGTACTGTTACCTTTAGCCAACGCACCATCATAAACAAATACATAATCACCAGTCTGACTCCATTTACCAGTAGAATCAACAAATTTATTAAATTTCAATTCTTTGGAATTGAAGTCTTCTGTAACAGTAACATCATGCAAGTCACAGTCACCAGTGTTAGTAACAACAATCATGAATCTAACTGTATCGTTAACAAATACGACATTATCCAAAGTAACTTTCTGAACAGTCATATTAGGTTTGTAAACAGTAGTAGTGTTGTTAGTAGATTTGTTAGTAGTCTCATTGGAAGTAACATTAACAGTGTTAGTTAAAGTACCGTTAGTCAATGCAGTAAATACAACAGTGAAATTGGTACTGTTACCTTTAGCCAACGCACCATCATAAACAAATACATAATCACCAGTCTGACTCCATTTACCAGTAGAATCAACAAATTTATTAAATTTCAATTCTTTGGAATTGAAGTCTTCTGTAACAGTAACATCATGCAAGTCACAGTCACCAGTGTTAGTAACAACAATCATGAATCTAACTGTATCGTTAACAAATACGACATTATCCAAAGTAACTTTCTGAACAGTCATATTAGGTTTGTAAACAGTAGTGTTGTTATTTGCAGTTCTGTTTTCAGTCATATTGGAAGTTGCATTAACAGTGTTTACTAAAGTTCCATTTGTTAAAGTTTTAAAGACTACAGTGAAGTTAATGCTTTCATTTTCAGCTAAAACACCATTATAGGTGTATGTGAAAGTATCAGGATCATAACTCCATTTGTCTTTATTAGTGTAATCTACATATTCCAATTCAGTTGAATTGAATATTTCGGTTACTTTAACATCTCCTAAATCACAGTCACCTGTATTGGTTACAACAATCATGAATGAAATGTTGTCTCCTACAAATGCTGTTTTGTTCAATGCGATTTTTTCAACATCTAAATCAGGACCATGAACGTTAGTAGTGTTGTTGGTAGTTTTGTTTTCAGTCTCGTTGGTAGTAACAACAATAGTGTTTGTTATGTTACCGGTAACCAAAGTCTTGAAGATGATTGTGAAGTTTTGAGATTCACCCGGAGTTAAAATACCTTGATAATTGAAGTTATCTCCGTCTTTAATCCAAATGTTCTCTTTAGTATGGCCTGCGTATTCAAATTCATCAGTATTGAATTTTTCAACAATGGTCACATTGTGCAAGTCACAGTCACCAGTATTGGTTACAACGATAATGAAATAAGTGTTGTTTCCAATATAAACAGTTTCATTCAAGCGAAGCTTTTGAACATCCACATCAGGATTATGAACAGTCACATTAGCAGTATCATTAGTATCATTGGTTACATTAGACCTTGCAGTAACGTTGTTTACTAAAGTACCGTTAGTCAATGCTTTGAAGTAAACAGTAAATGTTGCATTTCCGCCTTTGACAAGAGTTCCTTGATAAGTGAAAACATCACCTGATTTGACCCAAACAGCCTTATCAGAATGATCAATATAAGTCAATTCACCATCATCAAAGATTTCAGTAACAGTAACATTACCTAAAACACAGTCACCAGTGTTGGTAACAGTAATATTAAACGCAACAGTGTCATTCACAACAACAAAGTCAGTCATGTTCAAACTTACTTTCTCAACAGTCATATTAGGTTTGTAAACAGTAGTGTTGTTATTTGCAGTTCTGTTTTCTGTCATGTTGGAAGTTGCATTAACAGTGTTTACTAAAGTTCCATTTGTTAAAGTTTTAAAGACTACAGTGAAGTTAATGCTTTCATTTTCAGCTAAAACACCATTATAGGTGTATGTGAAAGTATCAGGATCATAACTCCATTTGTCTTTATTAGTGTAATCTACATATTCCAATTCAGTTGAATTGAATATTTCGGTTACTTTAACATCTCCTAAATCACAGTCACCGGTATTGGTTACAACAATCACGAATGAGATGTTGTCTCCAACATATGCTGTTTTATTCAATGCGATTTTTTCAACATCTAAATCAGGACCATGAACATTAGTAGTGTTGTTAGTGGTCTTATTTTCTGTTTCGTTGGTGGTAACAACAATTGTGTTTGTTATGTTACCAGTAACCAAAGTCTTGAAGATGATTGTGAAGTTTTGAGATTCATTCGGTTTTAATATGCCTTGATATCTGAAGATATCATCATCTTTAACCCAAATGTTCTCTTTAGTATGACCTGCGTATTCAAATTCATCAGTATCGAATTTTTCAACAATAGTCACATTGTGCAAGTCACAGTCACCTGTATTGGTTACAACAATGACGAAATAAGTGTTATTTCCAATATAAACAGTCTCATTCAAGCGAAGCTTTTGAACATCCACATCAGGATTATGAACAGTTACATTAGCAGTATCATTAGTATCATTGGTTACATTGGATCTTGCAGTAACGTTATTTACTAAAGTTCCA
>NZ_CAMJCX010000021.1 GCF_946404245.1 uncultured Methanobrevibacter sp. | reverse complement strand
CCGGTGTGGACTTGAACCTTGACTTTGAAGTGATTTTCAGGGCAACCCAGGACTTCTTTGAAGAAAACGAAGAGTGGATGTATGAAATTGCTCGCAAGTTCAACAAACCTATTCTTTTAGAAATCCTGCCGGAAAGACACCACTACTGGGTATGCAAAATCGACTTGGCTAACATTGATGCATTAGGCCGTCCAATTGAAAACCCAACTGTTCAAATCGATGTTGAAAGCGGTAAAAGATTTGACATTACCTACCTTGGAGAAGACGGCAAACAGCACAACCCTACAATCCTGCACACTTCACCAACAGGAAGTATCGAAAGGGTTTTATGCGCTATGCTTGAAAAAACAGCTATTGAAATCAATGAAAGGGCTCCAATGTTGCCTACCTGGTTAAGTCCAATCCAAGCAAGAATTATCACTGTTGGAGAAGCACATGAAGAGTTTGCAGAAGAATTATATCAGAAAATCAACGCTTCAAACATACGTGTGGACATTGATGACAGGGATGAAAGTGTCGGTAAAAAAATCAGAAATGCAGCTAAGGAATGGATTCCGTACATTTTTGTCGTTGGAGACAAAGAGGTCGAATCAGGCAAATTCCAAGTAACTGTACGTGAAACCGGCGAGAAAGTCGACATGACAGCTGAAGAATTGATAGCTGAAATCAATGAAAAATGTGAAGGAAAACCTTTCAGAAAATTACCTTTACCAAAAGATATCTCAAAAAGGATTAACTTCCAATAATTATATTTACAAATAAAAATATATTATAAAATGTTATTATATGACGGAGGAAATTTAATGGACTCAATGTATAGAATTGGAGAAGCTCTTATTGGAGATGGCCCTGAATTAGCACACGTTGATTTATTAATCGGTGATAAACAAGGACCAGTTGGTCAAGCTTTCGCTAATGGTTTATCAAATCTTTCTGTAGGACACACTCCTTTAACAAGTGTAATTAGACCTAACTTAATGACCAAACCAGCTACTTTAATCATTCCTAAAGTAACTGTTGGTGATTTGGATGACGCAAGCAAAATATTTGGACCTGCACAAACTGCAGTTGCAAGAGCAGTAGCTGATGCAGTAGAAGACGGATACATTCCAAAAGATATTGTCGAAGACATTGTCATAAACGTAAGTGTATTCATTGATCCTTCTGCTAAAGATTACAGAAAAATTTATCAGTACAACTACGGTGCAACCAAATTAGCTATCAGAAGAGCAATGGAAGGATACCCATCCATCGAAAAAGTGCTTGCAGAAAAAGACCGTGGAACTCACCCAATCATGGGATTCAAAGTCAAAAAACTTTGGTCACCACCATACTTGCAAGTTGCACTTGACCTTGATAATGAAGCTGCAATGGAAAGAATCATTTCTGAATTACCAGACAATGACAGAATCCTCCTCGAAGCAGGAACCCCACTTGTTAAAAAGTTCGGTGTTGGAATCATTGGAAAAATCAGAGCTTTACGTCCAGATGCATTCATTATTGCTGACTTGAAAACTTTAGATGTTGGTCGTGTAGAAGTTAAAATGGCAGCTGATGAAACTGCAGATGCAGTTGCTATTTCAGGTTTAGGTACTATCGAATCTATTGCTAAAGCAATTCACGAAACTCAAAAACAAGGTATCTACTCCATACTTGATATGATGAATGTTAAAGGATTTGCTGATAAATTAGCATTACTTCCTGATGATTTAAAACCAGATATTGTTTTATTACACAGGAATGTTGACATGGAATCATATAAAGCTGAACATGGTGAAGATACTGGTGACATGACCGAATGGGGTAATATTAAAGATATTAAAGAAATCCTCGGTAAAAAAGGTCTTGTTGCTGTTGCTGGAGGTATTAAACCTAACAATGTTGAAGAAGCTATCGACAAAGGTGCTAACATCATTATTGCAGGTAGATACATTATCGGTTCCAGAGATGTAAGAAGGGCTGCACAAGACTTCTTAGAACATTTCGACCCAGATCCAGACAACATGAGACTTGCTATGGATGAAGATGAAAACATTGAAGTGAATGAAAAGTAAATTAGATTTATTCTAATTTACAACTATTTTTTTTTTAAAAGGAGTTTTTAATATGGGATTTTGTAATTCTTGCGGCAGACCTATTGTAAAAGAAGATTATGGAACAAATAAAGATGGAAGCCTTAATGATGAATTTTGCTGTGACTGTTATCAAAACGGAGAATATACAGAACCGGATATAACTTTAGAAGAAATGATAGTCAGAAAAACTAAAGAGATGATGGCTAAAAACGATAGATTGCCTGAAACTCATGCAACTGCTATAACAGCTACTTTTATACCTGGATTAAAAAGGTGGAATCCTGAGTTTCAAGATGACTATAAAACCCTTTAATTTTTACTATTTAAAATAAATTCTTTAACTTTATTGGCGATATATTCGTCACGGGATTTAGTGTTCTTAATATTGTATAGCTCTTCTTCCAGTTCATTGTATTTGTCCACTAAATCGTTATATTCAAGACGAAGTGAATCATAGTCTTTTTCTAAATCTTCGTTAAGTTCATACATTTCGGCATAGCTGGTTTTGGTATTTAGATTTTCTTGTTTTAACTGATCGTATTTGGAACTTACCTGATTATAGCTTTCTTTAATTGAAGAGTGTTCTTCCCTTAAATTGGAGCACTTGGTTTTCAGATTTTTATTTTCCTCTTTAATGCTTGAATATTTGGTTTTAAGGTTTTCGTTTTCGGTTTTGATATTGACAAACTTGGTTTTGAGGTTTTCATTTTCAATGATTAATTTGGAGTGTTTGTCTTTAATTAAGGAATTTTCGTGTTTTAAGTCATTGATGTTGTCTTCATGTAATGCATTGAATTTGTTTTCCATTTCGGTTAAATCATTATTTTTTTGAGCAAGTTCGGCTTTTAAAGTTTCAATTTCCCTTTGGAACTCTAATGCAGATGTGTTATTATTTTCTTTTAATTGTTCTTCCAATTTTTTCACTTCCTCAACATATAAATAATTAGCCACTTTCAATGCTTGATTTTCCTCTTCCATTTCTTTAAAATTTTCAATTTCTGAGTGAGGGATTATCAATACTTCTTCCTTGTTTTGGTAAATGTCTTCATTTTTAGGCACTGTAATTTGGATTTGTTCAGTAGTGTACTTCTTACGTTCACCGTTTTTCAGAGTTCTGTTGTATTCTCTTGAATATTTTTTTACAATACCTTTACCAACTTTCATATTTGAATCCTCATATCATACTTTGTAGGTTTTTAATTATAAATCTTATCCTATTTTTAAATTGATTTTGCCTTAATTGTTTGTTTTTAATTCAAAAATTTTTTAATCATTGTTTTACAAAGTATCTTCATGAAAGTTTTTGGTATCTGTGCAAGCCCCCGAAATAATACAACTGAGTATGTTTTAAAAAATGCGTTAAACCAACTTGAAGAGGACGGCTTTGACTGTGAAATGTTTACATGTCAGGCCAAATCCATCAAGCCGTGCATGCACTGCGATTACTGTTTGGAGAATAAGAAATGCATTATTGAAGATGATATGGCTGATGTTTACAGAAATCTTCAGGAGGCTGACGGCATTATTTTAGCAACTCCGATTCAAAGCGGAGGCATAAGCAGTAATCTGTCGGCTATTATGGATAGAACCAGGGCATTGGAAGCAATCGACTATAACCTGCTTCGGGGGAAAATTGGCATGAGCATTGCCGTCGGTGGAGATAGAACCGGAGGCCAGGATTTTGCACATCTAAAAAATATTACATATTTTATGATTCATGGCATAATTCCGGTGAGTGGAGGTCCTTTTGGTTCAAATTTGGGAGCTTCATTCTGGTCTGATGATTCTTTGGATAATATCAAAGGTGATTCTTATGGTTGGGAGTCATTAAACAGGACTTTAATTGAATTTGAAAATTTTTTAAATAAGTATATTTAAATACTAAAATTTATTATATTAATATTAACTAATTTTTAAAGGTATATTATGGCAAATAAGTTAGTAAGAGGCAGTTTGATAATTTTCATTGGTAATATAATTTTCCGTATTGGAGGTTATTTGTACCGTTTTTTAATGGCTACATTATTAGGGCCGGTTAACAATGGTATTTTAGGAACCACAATGTCTGTTCAAGGAATATTTCAGACATTAGCTTCTGGGGGTCTTCCTCCGGCTATTTCAAAATATATTGCTGAATATGAAGCTGTCGATGACCATAATATGGCTAGGCAGACCATTTATACGGCATTGAAGATCATGGTTTTCCTTGGTTTGGTTTTGGGA
The DNA here is from genome assembly GCF_946404245.1 of uncultured Methanobrevibacter sp. Lineage (GTDB taxonomy): Archaea > Methanobacteriota > Methanobacteria > Methanobacteriales > Methanobacteriaceae > Methanocatella. The sequence continues at coordinate 25,072 of NZ_CAMJCX010000021.1, read as the reverse complement.
TTCTTAATGATTTTTGTCATTGCTCCGTTATTGGCAAATAATTTCATGGGTAAGCCTGAAGTGATGGTTCCATTACAGATTATAGGTTTGATTACTCCGTTCAGTGTTGTTTTGGGCGCATTCAGAGGTGCATTTCAGGGAGTATACAAAATGGAATATATTGTATATACCCGTGCTATCGAACAGCTTTGTATGATTTTGTTTGCAACAGCATTCGTTTTAATAGGATTGTCTGTTGTCGGTGCGCTATGGGGTACTGTTATCGGTTATGCGCTTGCTGCACTTTCTTCTGTTGTCATATTTAAGTTTTATATGGGAAAATACATACCTCAGGCCAGTGACGACTTTGAATTCCCATTGCGTGAAGAGCTGAAATTGGGCTGGATGCTAGTAAAATTTGCTATTCCGGTCATTATCACAGCAATTGCTGAAATGCTTATCTATAATATATGTACTCTTATTATGGGCAGATTTTTAACATTGGAAAGCATTGGGTTTTTCACAGCTGCCGATCCTATTGCCAGATTGCCTTTAATGATTTCTATTTCTGTGGCAACTACAATCCTGCCGGCTTCATCCGAGGCATTCAAACTTAAGGATATTTCCGCACTTCAGAAATATGTCGGCGAATCCTATAAGATTTCATTATTGTTTGTAGTTCCTATGTGTATAGGCCTTGCATTGTTTTCAGTGCCTATTTTAAGATTGCTTTACTTCAAGATTCCTGCTTATGCTGCAGGTGCTCCCGCTTTGGCGATACTGTCTGTAGGTATGACATTTTATTCAATATTTGCAATATCAACCAGTATCATTCAGGGTATTGGAAATCCTAGAATTCCTATGTACATTTTGATATTCGGTTCTATTACTACTGCGGTCCTTTGTTGGATATTTGCTCCAATTTTAGGAATTGCAGGTGGTGCTGCCGCTACAACTATCGCTTGTTTCTTAATGATGATTCCGTGCATTTACTTTGTTTTCAAACTGACAAAGACAAAGGCGCCAACCAAATCTGTTTTTAAAATATTGTCTGCAACAGCAATTATGGGCATAATTGGACTTTTGATTCCTAAAACAGTCATATGGCTATTCCCTGGAATATTTGTATGTATGATTGTATATTTCTTTGCATTAATTCTTGTCAGGTTCTTCACAAAAGAAGATATCATAACTTTGAGGGAGTACTCCTCTAAATTAGGCCCATTATCTAAAATTATTAATAAACTCTTAAATTTTGTAGAAAAAATAGAATTTAGGAATAAATAATCGAAAAATTATTTATATATTAACTACATAAATTTATCATATTATATAATTGGGGGATTATATATGGCTGATGTGAGTGCAGGTGTTGAATATAAAATCAATGTAGATGGCAATTCTTTCCTGTTAGATAGTAAAAAGTATCAACTTTTGGAATATATCTTGGATACAGGATCATTAACACAAGCTGCTAAAGCGGTTAATGTGTCATATAGGACCGCATTAAACTATATTGAGAAAATAGAATCAACACTCAATGTAAAAATTGTTAATACAACTAAAGGTGGAAAAGGTGGGGGTGGCGGAACTACCCTTACAGAAGAAGGATATTCTATTCTAAAAGAATGCAAAAAAATTAACGCTATTATGGAACTTCATAAGGATGTTAATGAAATAGAAGCTGAAATTGTCGATATTAATGAAGTTAAAGGTGTAATGACAATTAAGATGGATGAATTCCAAATTAATGCTCCTTTAAACAGAAAATATAAAATCGGAGATAGGATTTTAGCATTAATTAGCTATGATAATATCTTTTTAATGCTCGAACCGCAAGCATCCAGTATCCGTAATATTCTCAAAGGTCAAATCGTTGAGATGAGACTTGAAAACGAGATTATTCGCGTTAAGGTCAATGTTGGCGGAGTCATTTTATGCAGTGACATTACTGTTTCAGCGGAAAAAGAGTTAAACCTCAATATCGGTAAAGAAGTTTATATTGGGTTTAAGGCTATGTCAGTAGCTACTTTAAAATTATAGGGTGATTTCATGTTGCGAATTTTAGTTGATGAAGATAAATGTATTGCATGTGGTAAATGTGAAGAGATTTGTCCGAAAGCGGCTAAAATTTGGAAAATCACTGACGTTGCACATATATTGGATTTAAGATATTGTCATGTTTGTACAATATGTGCTATGGTATGCCCTACAAACTGCATTAAAATCGTACGTCCTGGTGAAGAAGTGTGAATGCTTGAAGCTAAAATCAATTAAAATGTAGGTTAGAGTATGACTAGAAATTCGAATGTTTCAAGAAAAACATCAGAAACAGACATTGAGATAAAAATGAATCTGGACGGCAGTGGGAACTATAATATTTCCACAGGTGTGAACTTTTTTAATCACATGTTGGAGTCTTTTTCAAAGCATAGTATGATTGATTTGGATGTTCAGGCTGTGGGCGACATTGAAATAGATGATCACCATACTATTGAAGATGTTGGAATATTGCTTGGTGAAGCTTTCAGTGAAGCCATAGGTGATAAAAAAGGCATTAAAAGAATGGCACATGCCATTGTTCCTATGGATGAATCAGTCGCTACCGTTGCAATTGACATCAGCGGTCGCAGCTATTGCAATATGAAGCTTGATTTCAAAAATGAAAAGATAGGTGACATGACCTCAGATATAGTTATTCACTTTTTCGAATCATTTGCAAGCAGCGCAAAAATAAATATTTACGGTACAGTTGAAGGTGCAAACGATCATCACAAGGCTGAAGCTATCTTTAAGGCTTTTGCAAAATCCTTAAAAGAAGCTGTAAAAGTAGAACATGATCAGATTCCTTCTACAAAAGGAGTATTATAATACTTCACTCTTTTTTTTAAAATTTTCATAAAATTAGCTAATACTATAATCTTTTTTGGTGTGGCTTTGTAAAAAAATAAAAAAATAAAAGTAGTAATTAAACTACTTATTCTGGTTTTGAAATTAATTCTGTTTTACAACCTGGGTTTCCTTCTTTCATGTGAGGGGTTCTTAAAACAGTATCATTTGCTTTTTCGATTTCTCTTGCTTCTTGTGCTAATTTAGCAGCGCATGCAGCAATTTCGTGAGCAGCAGCTACTAATGGGATGAAGTTTTCGAAACCTTTAGTCATGAAACAACCTTTCATGTCTAAGTTAGCAACAGATCCAGCCATTTCGTATGCAGCAATAGCTTTTGCTTTTGCGTATGGGTTTGCGAATCCGCCAGCTTCTGCAGCTTTTTCAGCAGTAATGATGAGTTTAGGTAATTCAATTTCACCAGCTTCAGCTTGTGCAATTACATCGTCAATGGTTTTTTGTACTAATCTTAAAGCACCGGTTTCTGCGAGTACTTTTAAGATGTCAGAGTTAAAGATAGCCATTTCAGTTGGGTCTAACCATTCTCTTTTTGCACCAATCATTGGGTCAGACATTACAATAATGTAACCTAAGCCTTGTTCGTCCATTTCATCTTTTTTACCTTTACCAGGTGCGTCACCGATGATAATAGCAGGAATGTCTTTTTCAGATAATAATTCTCTTGCTTTAGCTGGACCAGGTGCTCCTGGGTTTGGGCTAATGAAGATTGCGAAGTCAGGTTCGAAAGCGTCTATTTTAGGAACAACGTCTTCTACTTGTTCTGGGTTCATTTTTGCTCCAGATCCAAAGGTTCTTACATCGATATTTGGTCTGTCTGCTCTTTCGTCTAACAATAGGTCAATTACTGGTGAAGTACCAATATTACCACTTTTAATAATAGCAATTTTAACTACCATAATTAAATCTCCTTTTTTGATAGTTATAATTTTAATTCAAAAACTATTTAAATTTTATTATTTAATGTTTTTAACCATTGTATTAATTATTTCAATGAATATTGTTCATCATATTAATTTATAGGATAAAAATATGTACAGTTTAATAAAATTTTTTGATTTTGTTATGTAAAATTGTGTTAAAATAGACCCCGTTTTTAAAAAATTTTCTTTAAAAATTGATGATAGTGTTGACTAAAAGTTATGAATTTTAAAAAAATTAGAATGAGTGGTTCCGACGAGACTCGAACTCGTGATCCCCTCCTTGTAAGGGAGGTATCATACCACTAGACCACGGAACCAACAAATAGTATTATGAATTTACTATTATATATACCTTTCTATTTTTGCAAATTTAGTTAAGTAAATTATATTAGTTAATAATATTATATCTATAATTACAAAATATTTTGAAAGTGATATCATGGCTTGGGACGATAAAGAAACTAAAGTTTGGATGGACGGAGAATTTGTTGAATGGAAAGACGCAAACATTTCAGTACTTTCTCACGTTGTCCATTATGGTACCAGTGTATTTGAAGGTATTCGTGCATATGAAAACGAAAACGGCGTTGCTGTATTTCGTCTAAAAGAACACGTTCAACGTTTATTCGATTCAGCGAAAATTTATAAAATAGACATTCCATTCACACAGGAAGAAATTGAGGAAGCTATTTTGGAAACTCTACGTATCAATGATTTAGGGGCATGTTACATACGTCCGATTGTATTTAGAGGATATGGGGAATTAGGAGTAAATCCATTAGGCTGCCCTGTCAATGTGGTTATTGCCGCTTGGGAATGGGGATCCTATTTAGGAGAAGAAGGAATGGCAAACGGTGTAGACATTGGTGTGTCTTCCTGGAGAAAACCAGCACCTGACACCTTCCCTGCACTTGCAAAATGTGGTGCTAACTACATGAACTCCCAATTAGCAAAACTTGAAGCTATCGACAACGGATTTGACGAAGCAATCATGTTAGATTATGAAGGACACGTTTCTGAAGGTAGTGGAGAAAACATATTCCTTGTTGAAGGTGAAAAGTTATTCACTCCTGCAATGTCTTCATCCAACCTCAAAGGTATTACAAGGGACACTATCATGACTGTTGCACGTGATTTAGGTTATGAAGTAGTTGAAGAAATAATTTCAAGGGAAAGATTATACGCCGCTGATGAAGTATTCTTTACAGGAACTGCAGCAGAAGTAACTCCTATCCGTTCAATTGACCACAGACAAATAGGAATTGGAAGAAGGGGACCAATCTCTGAAAAATTACAAAGCACTTTCTTTGATATTGTCGAAGCCAAAGTTGAAGATAAATACAACTGGTTAAGTTATATCTAAGCGGTGTAATTTATGGATATATTTCAGGGAATTATAATTGGTATAGTTCAGGGGTTAACTGAATTTCTGCCGGTTAGTAGTTCAGCACATTTAGTGTTTATCCAAAACCTTTTGGGTGTTGAAGCAGATCTTGCTTTCGACACTTTTCTTCATTTGGGAACTTTGATTGCCGTTTTATGGTTCTTCAGGTATGACATTATTAAAATGCTCAGTGCTTGGATTTTAAGTATAGAAGACCTCATTCAAGGAAGATTTAAGGAAGGTTTTTACGCTGACCCATATAAAAGGCTTGCCTGGTATGTTATTTTAGGTACTATTCCTGTAGGTATTGTCGGGCTATTATTTGAGGATTCTGTCGATGCACTGTTTTCAGGCGCATTGTATGTTCCGGCATTTTTCCTGTTCGTAACAGGTACAATTCTTTATTTATCCCAAAGAATGGCCAGTGGAAATGTTAATCTCAATAACATCACTAAAAAAGAAGCATTATGGATGGGATTAGGTCAGGCATGTGCAATATTGCCAGGTCTTTCACGTTCAGGTACTACAATAGCCGCAGGTCTTACAATAGGACTTGACAAGGAATTTGCTGCAAAATTCAGTTTCATATTGTCCATTCCTGCTATTTTAGGCGCATTTATCTTACAGGCTAAAGATATCGGATCTGCATTGGATGTAAACTTCTTGCCAGTGATTTTAGGTTTCATAGCATCAGTCATTGCAGGATATTTGGCTATTAAATGGATGTTGGACTTAATCAAAAACAGAAGTTTGGATATCTTTGCTTACTACTGCTGGATAGTTGGCATAGTTGTATTCATGGGCTCAATTGCTCATATATTCTAGATGTAATTCATTTACATCATTTTTTTTTAATGAAATTCAAAAAAAAAAAATTAAATCAATTATCATATGATAATTGATTATTTAATTACTTTAATTTTTTTAGTCAAAGTGGTGGTTCCATAAGTTTTGGTGGACTTGAAACCTACTTTAACGGTATATTTCTTATTTACTTTTAGGTTAATGGTGATTTTTGCCTGCCCTTTGGCATTTGTTGTTTTGAAATAGGTTTTACCGTTAATTTTGAATTTAACTTTAACATGTTTTATTGCTTTTTTATTTGCATCTTTAAAGGTGACAACAAATTTTCCCTTTTTGTGTATTTTTGTTTTTGAAGCCTTGATAATTGGTTTTACCACTTTAACTTTCACAGTTTTGGTTGTTCCTGTATAATACTTGTTTCCTTTGTAGGTCACTTTTATATTGAATGTTTTAGGGGTATTTTTAATGTTGAAAGTAGCTATGCCATCCTCGTCAGTGCGGGAAGTATAGGTTTTGCCGCCCATTGTAATGGATACTTTTTCACCACTGATTCCGTAATTATAGCAGTCCACTAATTTCACATACAGTTTTTTGCCGCTTTTGTAATATTTGGCAACGTCCTTCACAATCAGTGTTGAATATCTTGAATTCACATCCAATTTCAATACCTGGTTGTTGATTTTTGCGTAAACTTCCTCATCAAGCTCTGTAGGTTTGATATTGAAAGTTGCAACACCATTTACTAATTTTTTTGTTATGCTTTGTGAATAAGTGTAAACTGTAACTTCCAATGGGAGATTGACATTTCCATCCAGCTTATGGATCTCTTTTGTTTCATTGTCAAAGTAGTAGTTTAAATCTACAGTCAAGACATTATTTTTATTTGCATAGACGATACCGTTAGATGATGAAAAGGTCATAACCAGCCATCTTGAGGCGTTAATTTTGCCGGGATTGTAATTACCGTCATGCGGTGAGTAATAATATGGACTTATATTGTTCTGTCCCCACCAGCAGTACTGTATTGTCGCATTGTCATCCAATGCAATATCTCCATAGAATCTGTCTTTTATAATGTAGTTTCCAACAATTGCACAGTTCTGCATGAAAAGCTCGGTATCTTTGAAGTTATTGCTCACTGCTCCAATATATCCTGCATGATTCTGTTCAAAAATAGTATTGTAAACTTTTGTTATAACATGTTGGCCACTTGGCGGTGCTAAAATCGCAGCGGCATAATATTTAACGTCATTATATCCGAAATAACTGTTATTTATTACTGCATAATTGTGATTGCTTATAGCTCCGGCAGTATAGTTTGTGGTTAAATTTTCAAATCTGCAGTTGTTGATTGTTGCATTTCCAAGGTTTAACAATGCGGCTGCTGAGTAAACCACGAAATTCTTTGAGAATATGCATCCTTCTAGGTTTATGATTCCATTTGCTGCAATGCATCCTCCAACACTTTCTCTTCCGGTCAAATAGTTTTGAGTAAAATTGGAATTTTTAATATTGGTTTGCCCTATTGTATAGATAACTCCTCCATATTGGAGTGCGCTGTTGTTTGTAAAGCAGGTATCCTCAATATCTAACTTTCCGAAATTATTGTATATTGCGCCTCCGTTTTTATATCCTTGGGAATCACTTAAAATACAATTTTTAATTGTAATTTGACCCCCTTCATTATGAATCAGCCCTCCATTGTCATCGAGATTACCATTTTTTAAAGTAAGATTAATTAAAGTCAAACTGCTGTTTGAATTCATGGTAAACAATCTTCCAGAAGACTCACAGTCAATTATTGTGGTTTCTTTTGATTTTCCGATGAGTGTAACTGATTTATTCAATGAAATATTTCTGTTGTTTTCTCCCACATACTTGCCTTCATTTAAATATATTGTTGAATCAGTTGAAGTGTAATTTATGGCATGTCCTATGCTATTATAAGGATTTTCCAGACTTCCATCTCCAAAATCATCATCGCCGTTAGGTGAAATATATGCTTCAAATGCATCTGAATTGGTAATATTGCTATCAATATCCTCTGCTGCACTAATGCAGTTTATTGTTGTAATTATTGATAAGATTACTAAAAGAAGCAATATTTTTCGATATCGTTTATTCATTTTTCCTCCTTGTATAAGATTGTTCTTATCGATATTAGGTTTATTGAATAAAATTAATAAAGATATCTAATTGGTAATTCGAATAATTGGGGTGATAATGTGTAAAAGTGAGGTGTTTGGTTGTAATTTGTCGGTGTTGTAAAATTAGAAAAAGCTAGAGATTAAATCTCTATTTGCATACCTTTTCTATTCTTTTTCTAAGCTTTTCCTGAGAGTTTCCTAAAGCCAGTGCTGTATACATTGCACCTCCGGCTCCAGCACCCTCTTTTACAAATCCTTTCAGGTAATTTTTCAATCCTTCATGTTCTGATTCCTCAAATTTAGGATCAACAACATTAACGGTAATGTTTTCATCAATCTGTTTTAGTATTCCGAATAAGTCTGCGGTCTCATCGCCTGCTACAAATACTGTGGTGGCAAGATTGATTCTTGAAAAATCAAAGTTAGGCTGTACTGATTTTATGATTGCACAGGCAGCAGCCATTTGTGTTCCGCCAGCCATAATAATTGGAATTTCAGAACCTAAAACTATCCCTGCTATTGCAGGCAATGTAGGGTCACCCACTGCAGCGATTGCCTGAATTGCGTCAATGTCATCTGTTTCAGGGTCAAGTCCCGCATTTTTCAGCCCTTCATCCACGACTTTTGTTTTCATGTCATGAGGGTTATGTGGCATGCTTCCGCTTACCTTTTCGTTAGCGTCATAGCCCAATGCTCTTAGAACTCCCAATGCGGTTGTTGTTCCGGCTGCAATACTCTCTCCGATGATAAGCATTTCATGTCTTCTTGATAATTCGGCACCTAAATCTTTGGCGTTTTCAAAGATTTCCAATGGGTTTAATACTCCTTTTCCGGTTCTAATGTCTCTGCCGTATTCTTTTCCGAGGTTTATGTATTCCACATCAGGCTTGATTTTGGAACCTGCATCAACAATAACGAATGGGATATTTGAAAGTTGCAAAGCTGCTTTTGTAAGTCTTGCAGGTGTTGGCGCTGCGGCATCTCCAACTACAGTTTCCGCCGGTGCTTCACAGCATCTAACTTCGCCTAAAACCATAAATTCCACATCTGAAGCGGGAGTGTATTCTGTTAAATCCGCTGAAGGACCCGCTCCGGAAATTCCATCTATCAATGAAGTTTCAGTGGTTCCTATTGTAAGTAAAAATACTGGATCATCGCATTCCTGCAATGTTTTTGTCAAATCGTTTGATCCATAGGTTGTAATTCCATCAATCATCGTTTTCACCTAATTTTTTAAGCATATCAATAATAATCTTGTTCTGATTAATAATTTTCTTGTTTTGAAGCATGATTTTCTTTAACATTTCTGTTTCCGGAAGTTCATCATCTTTAAAGAATTTTTTTCCGTCTCTTGCTCTAGGCGGAATTTTAATCTGGTCTTTTGGAGGCAGTGATGTCTTTTCATCTGACCTTGGAGGTATGACTCCTCTTGATGCGCTGTCCTCATTTGAAATGAAGTCCACATATCTGTGTGTAACTTCCTTTTTTGACCTTTCGTCAAGCAATTCCATCAATCTGTCATCAACTTCTTTAACACCGTGGAGCTGTTCCTGCTCGACTTCATGCAATAACCTTTTTTGAATATTGTATGCATTGTAAATTGCAATTCCACGAGCTTCACATTCATTTTTGAACATTTCACTGATGTTAATGTCTCCTGTTAATTTTTTAACCCTTTTTTGTTCCGGAGTATTAGCGCTATAAAATCCCATGCTTTTACCTATGTTTTTTAAATTTAAAAAATATTTTTATATTTCAATTTATTAAATAATAATTAATTAATTTTTTTAGTTGATTATCTTGATAAGTTTGGGAATTGAAGGAACTGCGGAAAAAACCGGTGTAGGTATTGTAGATAGTGATGGGAATATATTAGCTATGGCTGGAAAACAGCTTTTTCCAGAGGAAGGGGGAATTCATCCTAGAATAGCTGCAGAACATCATGCGGAATGGATTCCTAAACTGATTCCGCAGGCCATTGAAGAGTCTGGTATTTCATATGAGGATATTGATTTGATTTCATTTTCACAGGGTCCGGGTCTCGGACCGGCTTTAAGGATTGTTGCAACCTCTGCAAGGACTTTGGCATTATCTTTGAAAAAACCAATCATTGGTGTCAATCACTGCATTGGTCATGTAGAAGTTGGAAAACTTGACACTGGAGCAATCAATCCAGTTTCACTTTATGTAAGCGGAGGTAACAGTCAGGTAATCGCATATGAAAGCGGAAGGTATAGAATTTTTGGCGAAACCCTTGATATTGCTATCGGCAACTGTCTTGATCATTTCGGCCGTGAAACAGGTTTGGGCCATCCGGGCGGACCGGTTATAGAAAAACTTGCAAAACAGGGCTCATACATTGATTTGCCGTATATCGTAAAGGGTATGGACTTTTCATTTTCAGGACTCCTCTCAGCGGCATTGAGGGAGCATGAAAGGGGAACCGCAATGGAGGACATTTGCTTTTCACTTCAGGAAACCGCATTTTCAATGCTTGTTGAGGTTACAGAACGTGCTCTTTCCCACACTCAAAAGGATGAGGTGATGCTTTGTGGAGGCGTTTCAGCCAATTCACGTTTAAGAGAAATGCTTAAGACAATGTCTGAAGAGCATGGCGCCAAGTTTTACATGCCGGAAATGAAACTATGCGGTGACAATGGTGTCATGATTGCGTGGCTGGGTCTTTTGATGTATAATGAATTCGGACCATTGGAATTGAAGGATACCGGAATCATTCAGAAGTTCAGAACAGACGAAGTTGACATTCCATGGATTGATAACACCAAAAGCTATCTTGAATTAAGTGACGATTTGATTGCAAAAGGTGCCGAATCCAACATTGTCAAATCCAGCTATTTGGGTGAAAAAGCAGTTTTAAAGGATAGAATTGTTAAAAATTACAGAATTCCGGAAATCGACAATAAAATCAGGCGGGCAAGATGCAAACTCGAGGCAAGGCTGTTGTCCGATGCAAAAAGGGCAGGTGTTGTAACTCCTGTTTTATATGATGTTGATTTGGAAAATAAATCTATTTTGATGGAAGAAATTGACGGGGTCATGGTTAAGGATATCATTGATGAGGACTTGGCCTTTAGAATGGGTGAAAACATTTCCAGACTTCATGGGGCAGACATCATTCACGGTGACATTACCACATCCAATATCATGCTTAGGGATGACCAGCTTGTTTTCATAGATTTTGGCCTTGGAAGACATTCCAATCTTGATGAGGACAAGGCTGTCGATTTGCTTGTTTTGAAAAAGTCATTACAGAGCATTGACTATAATCTTGCAGTAAAGTACTTCAACTGCGTCTTGAGAGGTTACGGCAATGAATCAATCATAAATACAATATCTGATATTGAGTCTCGTGGAAGATACACCCACTGACCTTTAACCATCATCTATAATAAAAATTAATTTCATATTTAAAAATATGATAACATTTATAACTGGTAACGAACATAAAGTTAAAGAAGCAGAGAATATTTTCAAAGATTATGACATTAACTTAAAGCATATTGATTTAGGTTACACAGAACCTCAGGGAACTCTTGAGGAAGTGGCAATATCAGGCGCAAAATATGCTTGTCATGAACTTGACTGTCCTGTGATTGTTGAAGATGCTGGTTTATTCATTAAAGCTTTGAATGGATTTCCTGGTGTGTATTCTCATTATGTTCAGGATACTATTGGAAATCAGGGAATTTTAAAGTTATTAGCAGATTCAACTGACCGTTATGCCGAATTCAGGTCAGTTATTGGGTACTGTGCCCCCAATTCTGAGCCCAAGACTTTTTTAGGCAAGGTGTCAGGTGAAATCGCAGTTGAAGAAAGAGGAGATTTAGGATTTGCATTTGATCCGCTTTTCTATGTTCCAAGTGAGGGTAAGACCTTTGGAGAACTTACAACTGATGAAAAAAACCAATTTTCACATAGAAAAAATTCTTTAGAAAAATTCATAAAATGGTATTCTTCTAAAGAGTAGTTTTACTTAATTGGGCTTATTTAAGATTTAAAAAATTTAAAGAGGTTTATATTATGGCAAGACCAGAATGGGTAACTTACAGTGATGAAGAAATTGAAGAAATGATTTTAAAATTTAACAGAGAAGGTAAAAGTACTTCCGAAATCGGTATTGTATTAAGAGACCAATACGGAATTCCTTCCGTTAAAGATGTAACTGGTGAAAGAATTACTGAAATCTTAAGAAGAAACGGTCAAGCTGGAGACTACCCAGAAGACTTAATGAACTTAATCAGAAGAGCAGTAAACATCAGAGATCACTTAGAAGAAAACCCAAAAGACTTACACTCAAAAAGAGGATTAACTATCATTGAATCCAGAATCAGAAGATTAGCTTCTTACTATGTAAGTGAAGGTAAATTACCAGAAGGATGGAGATATAATCCAAGAGAAGCAGCACTCCTTGTTAAATAGAGCTAGTGAAGCTTGCAGTATGCTCAAGGAGCATATGGAAAATGATACTGTTATAAGATTAATTTCTCATAACGATGCTGATGGAATTTCTGCAGCTGCAGTTATAGCTAATGCTTTGGCTGAAGAGAATGTTCAATTCCACACTACACTTATCCCACGTCTTAAGGAGGATATTGTAAATCAGTTAAGAAGTGAAAAATATGATTTGTTCATATTTTCAGATATGGGCAGTCCATTCATTAAGGAATTTAACACATATAAGCACGACGTTATAGTTGCAGACCACCATCAAGTTAATGATGTTGAGGCAGACAGCAATGTTGTCCATGTGAACCCTCACCTTTTTGGTGTTGACGGAAGTAAGGACTTATGCGGCGCTGGATCTGCTTACTTGTCCATTCGTGATTTGGACAAAAAACACTTAGCTTATTATGCTTTGGTTGGTGCATTTGGTGATATGCAGGGTCAAGGTGGATTTACTGGTGTAAATAAAATGATTCTTGACGATGCGATTGCCAGTGGTAATTTGGAAATCCATGAAGGTTTAAAGATTGTTTCAAAATCAACAGAACCAATTTTTAAATCTCTAGCTTACACTTTTTCACCACCTCTTCCAGGAATCAGTGGAGATTTGGACGGCGCTCGCGAATTTTTGGAGCGCATGAACTTATCTTACGGTATTAAATTCACTGATATGGAAGATGAAGAAAAGGATTTATTGAAAGAGGCTCTGGTTAATATCAATCCGGATATCTTTGGAGACTGTTACACTGTTGCTCGTCAAACTCCAATGCTACGTGACCTTGAGGAATATTCCTATATTTTAGATGCATGTGGTAAGAATAAGAAACAAGGATTGGGATTAAGCATTGCTTTGGGTGAAAAAGACCAGGCGTTAGATGCGGCTTTAAGATTGCAACGCCAGTACCGTGACCAAATTGTCAAGGGTCTTGAATGGATTAAAAGGGAAGGCGCTCAACAACTGAATTCTATCCAATACCTGTACAGTGAAGATAAGGTATTGAAATCTGTAATGGGAACTATTGCTAGTATAGGATTGTCAGTTGAGCTATTGGACGATTCCAAACCTGTTCTAGGACTTTCAAGACTTCACAATGACATTAAAATTTCAGGTAGAACAACCAGGGATATGGTTGCGAAAGGTGTTAATTTGGGTAAAGCCCTACAGGATTCATCCAATAACTTCGGAGGAAATGGTGGTGGCCACGATATTGCAGCTGGCGCTATGATTCCATTTGAAAGTAAAGATAATTTCTTGCACTTAGTTGATGAAATGGTAGAATATCAATTAAATGGGGATTAGTATGTTTTTAACAAATGAAGAACAACAAATGTGTGACGGGGAATTTGGAGAGACTATTAGAAAAAGTATGGATATCTTAGTAGCATTAGGAGATATCTATGGGGCTTCTAAATTGGTTGACATTACCTCTGCACAGGTATCAGGCGTTTCTTATAAAACTATTGGGGATGCCGGTTTAGAGTATCTTGAAGATTTGGCTCATGATGGTTCTGGAAAAGCAACCATTAACGCATCATTAAATCCACCTGGAACCGATTTGGATAATTGGGAAAAACTAGGTTTTCCAAGGGATTTTGCAATTAAACAAAATCAAATTGTGGATGCATACGCAAATCTTGGTATTTCAAAAACATGTACCTGCACTCCTTATTTGGTTGGTAATGTTCCAAGATTCAGGGATCATGTTTCATGGTCTGAATCATCAGCTGTTGCTTATGTTAACTCTGTAATCGGTGCTAGAACAAACCGTGAAGGAGGACCAGCAGCTCTTGCAGCGGCAATTGTCGGAAAGACTCCGTTATATGGTTTCCATTTACCTGAAAACAGGAAAGCAAATCTTGTTGTTGATGTAAAAACTGAATTGAAAGGTGCTGATTTCGGTGCATTAGGTTACATTATCGGTAAGGTAGTTGGCGGTGGCGTTCCTTACTTTAAAATTCCAAACACTCCAACCAACAATGACTTGAAAACTCTTGGTGCGGCACTCGCTTCATCAGGTTCAGTTGCGCTTTACCATGTTGAAGACGTTACTCCTGAGCATGATTTAATAGATTGTGCTGAAATTGAAGATATAATGTTCATATCTGAAAAGGAAATTCAGGAAACTCGTCAAAAATTAACAACCACTGACAGACAGCCTGATTTGATTTGTTTAGGATGTCCTCATGCATCACTTGAAGAGATTAAGCAAGTGGCAAGTATCGTACAAGGAAAAACCATTAAGAATAAATTATGGATTTGCACATCAGTTAGCGTAAAAGCAACCGCTGACAGAATGGGTTACACAGAAATAATTGAATCTGCAGGTGGAAATGTCGTATGTGACACCTGTATGGTCGTAGCTCCTATTGAAGAGATGGGCTTTGAAGTAATTGGTGTAAATTCAGCAAAAGCAGCAAACTATGTTCCATCAATGTGTGGACTTGATGTTGTTTATAACGATGTAGAAAATCTTATTCAGTTTGAATAAGTTTTCTAAAATTCTTTTTTTAATTTCAGCTTTTTTTATTTCAAAAAATTTTTTTTCTCATTACCTTTAAATTAAATAAAATCAATAAATTATACTAATAGAAATTGTGAGGAAGACTTTTTTATGAATTATTTAGTTGTTGGTGCCGGAAATGCTAGTAGGCCCGTTGCAAGATTGCTTAATTATTTGGGTCATGATGTTGTAGTAACTGATTTGAAAGACATATCTGAATTCAAGATTGAGTTTCAAAGAAGTTTAATTGAAATGGAAAAAGAGGGCGTTATCTTAGACATGGCAAATAAAGACCCTTCAGTCGATGGTTTTGATGCTGTTTATATGCCCCCTACATTGCCGGAAACTGCTCCAATAGCTAAAAAAGTTAAAGATTCAGATTTGAAAGTTTTAACTAATGAAGAATTTTCTAAAACTGTCAATGATTTGATTCCGGTGGACATCATCGGTATTACCGGAACTATGGGTAAAACAACAACCACATTCATCACTACAAGTCTTTTCAAGCAAGCTGGCTATAAGGTATGGTCATGTTCATCTTTGGTAAACAACCTCGTTTCAGAAGCAATAATCGACGGTATTGTCAAAGACAAGGCACAAAATTGCGACATAGCCATTTTTGAACTTCCTCATGGAACTATTGGCCTTTTGGACAGATTGGATATTAAAATAGGTCTTTTAACAAACATTGCAGAAGACCACTTGTCTGAATTCGGAGGGTCACTTGAAAAATACCAGCAACGTAAACTGGTCTTGCAGGCGATGAGTGAAACATTTATTGCAAACAATTCCTGCCGTGATATTATTGAAAGCGTTCGTGATGACGCGATTTTCTATGCATTGGACGAGGATGTCGATTTCAAGGGAACTGCAGGTGACAAGTCATTGACAATCAAATCAAAAGATGTGGAATTTACAACTCCATTCAACATGATGAGCTATTTCTTTGAAAACTCCGTTGCAGCATCAGCGGTTGCCCTAACATATGGTGTTGACCAAAAGGACATCATTGATGCTTTAACAGTATTCAAAGGATTGCCTGCACACATGGAGGATGTAGGGGATTATAATGGAAGAAAGGTAATTCTGGATTCCGCATTCTTATATGATGGAATGAAAATCACACTTGACTATTTTAAAGATGAAAGCGTGGTTCTGTTCCTGGATCATTTTGATACATTATCTGTAAGGGACAAGGCGGAAGTCGGTGAGTTGGTAAGCAACTATGACATCAAGGTAGTAATTGCAAGCGGATTCAATGAAGTTACTCAAGAGGTGGAAATGGATGCCGCCCAGGAAATCCTTAATGCAATCACAAATCCCGATATCAAGAAGGTGGCTGTTGAAAACATTGAAATAGCTGCATGCGAGACCTTCAAATACTCCAAACCTGGAGATATCATTTTGCATATGGGGCCGCTTATAGCGTATGACAGGCTGACCACCGTCGAGAAAATCATGAAAGGACTTGAGGAAGGGAGTAAGAAATATGAATAATAATAAAACCTTTGGAGTTATAGGTGTCTGCGGAGCAAATGGCAATCTAATTGCTAGAATTCTAAAACAAAGAGGATATGACGTTATAGGTACAGATTTATCATTTAAAAAGGATTGCAGGTTCGCAAAGGCTTTGGAAGGTTATGACATAGAAGTTTTTTATGGAAAAACTCCTGAAACATTCTTCAAAAAGGCAGATTATATAATTCCTCCCGCAAGCCTGCCTAAAGATTCTGAAATCTTAAAAGATTGTCAAAAACCTATTCTGGAATTATGCGATATCATTGAAATGGTTAAGCCTGAAAAGCAGGTATTCGGAATAACCGGAACCAACGGCAAAACAACAACCACAACACTTCTTAAAAAAATAGCTTATGATAATGGAATTAAACCATGTGAACATGATTTGGAAGGCATGCAAGGAAATGCAGAGTTCATTCCTATTTTACAGTCAAGGCTTGATGGTGATGTGGCAATTCTGGAAGTTGGAACCTTCGGCGTTCCTGGTACAGTTGGCAGAATTGTCAAAAATACCGAAATGTCATCCGGGCTGATTACAAATATTACTCCTGACCATTTGAATGACCTTGGAAGTTTCATGGATTACGCCAAAGTTAAAGGGGAATTCATTGAAGAGTTAGGTTTGGGACAGCTCATTGTAAACGGACAGGATCCAACCATAATGGGACTGTTAAGAGAGCTTGACTTTAAAGGGGAAGTCATCACATTCGGAGTAGATGAGCTTCCGGATTCCATTGGTATGAAGGAATGTGTCTGCGGTGAAGAGATTGCCGTTAAGGAGATAATTTCCGGTTGCGGTTACTACTTCTGCAAATGCGGAATAACCACTCCTCAAGTTGACTACATTGCTACAAATGTTGATTTGCCAAACAGGACATTTGACCTTCACACTCCAACTGAAAAATTAACAGTTAAAATGGGTGTTGACGGACTTCACAATGTTTACAATTTAACTGGAGTCATTATTGCAGCTCATAAATTCCTGGACTTGCCATATGATAAGATATTGCCGTCAATTGCAAGTTTCTCCGGTGTAAGTGGTAGGATGGAAGAGGTTGGCAAGGTCAAAGGAAAAGACATCTTTGTCGATTATGCTCACAATCCTGCAGGGGTGGAAACTGTATTGAAAGAATTTAAAAAATTATTTGGGGACTTTACAACTGTCATCACTGTTTCATCCGAATCCGGATATGTTGGAGACATTGACATATTCAACAGTGTATTGAAATTCTCAAAATTCATTGTCCCGGCCTCTGTCGCTTCCCAAAAGATTGCTTTGGAAAAGTTAAGGGCTAATCCTAAATTGAATGACAGGATCTTTTTAAATCATGTTGATGATTTTGAGAAGAAAGGAACTCTTGGAGCTTCCGAAGAGGAAGTGCGCGATGGGTTAAGAAAGGCTCTAAACTTGGACTGTGAAATGGTTATAGCTATCGGTGAAGCCGCTACCAAGTTCAAGTCAATAGTTTTTGAGTTGTAATTCATAGTTTGAGATTTAAATATTTTATTTTTTTTAAATATTACTCTTCAAATGCTCTCACTAACTCTTTATAAATGCCGAAAATTAATATCATAATAGGGTTATTGGTATACTCATTTTTAAAAAAGAAGGTTGAATTATGACTAGTTATATTTCACATCCTTTAATTAAGAAAAATTCAATTGAATCAAGATTGTATCAGCAAGTTTTGGCTGGGGATGTATTAAAGAAAGGAAATACGATGGTGGTTGCACCTACTGCATTAGGTAAAACTATTGTTGCAATTCTTGTTGCCGCAGATAGGTTGCATAAGGTTAAAAATTCAAAAGTACTCATTCTTGCACCATCTAAACCGCTAGCTATTCAACATGAGGACAGTTTTAAGGAGTTTCTGATGCTTCCATGCTCTTCAATAACAGGAGCTGTAAAAACTGACGAGAGAGTTAAAAGATGGGAAGAGTCCAGAATCATTTCCGCAACTCCTCAAACTGTTGAATCCGATTTGTTAAATGGACGTTACGACTTAAGTGATGTTTCATTAATTGTTTTTGACGAGTGCCATCACGGAGTTGGAGCTTATTCCTATGTATATTTGGCGTCCCGTTATGTTCAGGAATCCAATTACAATCTTATTTTAGGCCTTACTGCTTCACCTGGATCTGATAAGGCAAAAATAAAGGAAGTCTGTGAAAACCTCTACATTCAAAATATTGTCGTTAAAACAGAACAGGATTCTGATGTCCGACCCTACTTCAATCCAGTGGAGATTGACTGGGTCAGAGTAAAGATGAGCAGTGAACTTGAAAAAATCAAGAAATATGTTGATAAGGCTCTGAAGGTAAGATTGAAAGCCTTAAAAAATATGGGCATAATAAGAACTGTTTCAGTAGGAAAAGTGGATATATTAAAGGCAAGAGGAAGAGTTCAGGGAGAGATTGCGAGATCCGTAAATCCTGATAAGGAACTGTTCCAGGCAATTTCAATTTTAAGTGCGGTAATTAACATTCAGCACTCACAGGAGCTAATTGAAACTCAGGGAATTCAAACTTTCAATAAATATATTTCACGCTTACGTAAGAAAAAGACCAAAGCCGCCAAATCCTTGATGTGGGATGACAATTTCGGAAGAGCGGTAAAAATGGCCCGTGAAGCTGAAAGACACGGTTGGGAACATCCAAAATTAAGGGAAGTTACCAACATTCTTAAAAAAGAGCTGGGCAGTGACGATGGTCAAACCAAACTCCAGTCCACAAGATTCAAGGATAAGGATGAAAAATCCTCTAAAATCATAGTGTTTACACAATACCGTGATACACTTGAAATGATTCATCAGAAACTTGAAAAAGAAGGCATTAAATCAGCTAAGTTCTTCGGTCAGGCTTCAAAGGATGGTGAAAAAGGCCTTACTCAAAAACAGCAAAAAGCAATCATAAAATCTTTCAGAATGGGTGAGTATGATGTATTGCTCTCAACAAGTGTTGCTGAAGAGGGTATTGACATTCCTGCTGTGGACTTGGTTATTTTGTATGAGCCGGTTCCATCTGAAGTTCGTATGATTCAAAGAAGAGGCAGAACCGGCCGTAAAAGAACCGGTAGAGTAAAGGTCCTTATAACCAACGGAACAAGGGATGAAGCTTATTACTGGTCCAGTGTCAGAAAAGAAGAGCATATGAAATATCAGCTGATTGATCCTAAAGTTTTAGAGGAATTAAACGCTTCCGCTGTAGAGAGAATGGAAGATCAAAAACGAATTAAGGTTTTGGACAGGCCAAAAGTTGAGGAAAACAAGCCTGTTGTCTATGCGGATTCCAGGGAAGGCAATTCCAAAGTTATTAGGCATTTGACTGAAATGGAAATTGATGTCAAAGTTCGTCCGATGGCTGTAGGTGACTATCAGGTGAGTGATGATGTTGTCATTGAAAGAAAAACCGCTAAGGATTTTGTTGATTCAATAATTGATAAGAGGTTATTTAAACAAGCACGCGAATTGTCTGAAGAGTTTAAGCGTCCTCTTCTGATTTTGGAGGGTGATGATATCTATAATGGCATGCTCCATCCGAATGCTGTAAGGGGAACTCTTGCATCCATAGCTATTGACTTCGGAATCAGTATTATTCCTACAAGAAACTCCCAGGATACTGCTGCAATGATAAAAAGGATTGCAGTTCGTGAGCAAAACGGTGAAAAAACTCATATTCAAATCAGGACAGATAAAAAACCTGTAAGTTTATGGGAACAGCAATTGTTTATTGTGGAGTCATTACCTAATATCGGTCCGGTCAATGCCAAAAATCTGCTTCAGCATTTCGGCAGTGTGGAAAAGGTAATCACTGCTTCCGAAACTGAGCTTCAGGAAGTTGAGGGCATCGGTAAAAAAACTGCTAAAAATATAAGAAAAGTAGTTGAATCAAAATATTTGTATTTTGAAAAGGAAATTAAAGAAAAAAAACTTCTTTAATTTAGATTTTAAAGTTTTTTTTCATATATTCATAACTTTTTTTAATGGAATCGTAATCATTTACCTCGATGATGTAGATGCCATCAAAATTATTTTTCTCTAGAGTATTGATTATAGTGTTTAATTCAATAGAGCCTTCACCTAATGCAAGGTGTGAGTCATCATCACCAAAATTATCATGGGCATGTATGTGTTTAATTGAATCAAAATACATCTCGTCTGCGGAATATCCTGCATGATTTGCATGACCAATATCCAGGGTCATTGGCATGTCAAGTGAAACCAGCAATTCATTCAGCTCATGCATGTTTTGATAAATCATGGATGGAAAATTAGGCATGTTTTCAATTGTTGTCAACACTCCCAAATCGTTTGAATATTCTCCAAGCTCTTTAATGGAGTTATTTGCTGTTTCGATAACCTGTTTTGGGAAATATTTGTTAGGTAAAAATGAGGTCAATCCCGGATGGACAACAACCGCTTCACAGTCAAGTCTATTTGCCAGATCAATTGACTCTTTAATCTGATTTATGGAATTCAATCTGCTTTTATCCTGCAGGGATGCAATATTGACATCCATGAAAGGGGCATGAATTGTATATTTGAGATTATAACTTTCCAATGTGTCAATGTCAAGATGTTCACAGGGGAACTGATGTACCAATTCCACATATTCAAGACCTAGCTCTTCAATAAATTCCAATGTTTTTTCTAGAGGATATTCAATTCCTGCTAAAGCTGATGCACCAATTTTCATATTATCACTATTTTCTAATCGCTGTAATTTCCAGTCCCATTTCTATGGCTTCGAGTATGAAATCGGACAGTTCAATTCCGTTTTTAATTTTTATTTCTCCCTTTTTGGAGGTTGTTGCTGTAAGCAAGTATTCTCCGCTGATTAAAATGTCGAAGTTTTGCCTTCCGTTTTCACGTCCCAGCTCTAGAATCATTTGTTTTCTTGTGTGGGTGATGTCGACCTCGATAGGAGTTTTGTCAACAGGCTTTTGATCAATTATTTCAACACCTAAACTTATGCCGATATCACGTTCAATTTCTGCAATTCTTTTACCGTTCTTTCCTATGATTTTTGGAACGTATTCATCAGGAATGTAAATGTTGGCCCTGTCAGGTGAGATTACCTCGACGTCAACTTTCGCCTTTTTAGGAAGGATTCTTTTGATTTTTCTTAAAATTTCCGCCTCAGCAATCAGGTCAACTGAAGATTTGCGGCTTTCTTCGCTTCCGCCATTATTTACTAAATCTATGTCCATAACGATGGTTTGCTCACCGTATGTGTAGATTTCATTTTTAAGCTCTCCTGTTTCAAAGTCCCTGACTTCAATAACTGGCCTTGCAAGATCTGCCTCTTTCATACCTGATGGGACTTTAACTGTCATTTTTGTTTCATAAACGCTTGTGACTTTACCGTTTTCAATGTAGATGCTTGTATCCACAATTGACGGAATCACTCCAAGCTCAACCCTTGAAGCTATTCTTTGAATGGCATCTATCGGGCGTGTTGCATGAACGACCCCTATCATTCCGACACCTGCAAGCCTCATGTCTGCAAAGATGTTGAAGTCGGTATTTTTCCTAAGCTCATCATAAATGGTGTAATCTGGTCTTACAAGCAATAATACGTCAGCAGTATTTTCCATACTTCCTTCAAGTGGAGCATACTGTGTTATCTCATCCGGAAGCTGCAAGTCCCTTGGTGATTCCATTGTCTTAACAACTTTGTTGAGTTTTGATGAATAGTATTTGGCAATTGCCTGAACAAATGTTGATTTGCCCGCTCCAGGTGAACCTGAAATAAGTATCCCCTCTGCACTGGTTCTTATTCTATCCAAAAGCTTATCTGAGAGATTGTATTCATCCAAGCTAATATTTGCAACTGGTCTGACTGCAGTTATTTCCAAACCTTCTGCAAAAGGAGGATAAGCAATTGAAATTCTATATTCTCTTGACTGAACAACAAATGACCCTTCCTTTTCAGATTCCAAATAGGTTTTGGAATCGCTTTTTGCTTTATCAAGGATTTCGTCCATAATTTTTTTTAGTTCTGAGTAACTGTAAGGTTTGTCACTAAGTTCTACAAAGTCAATGTGTCCAGGAACTCCTTTTTTAGCCATCGGAACCACGTTTTCCTTCAAGTGAATGGACATGGTCTCATCATCAAAGAATTTTTCAATGGATAACCTTTTTTCAACATATTTCTGTTCATAAAATATTACCGGAATTCCCTGTGCTTTGGCTACTTCTGCTTGTACCTTGTCGTTGGTCAGGAGTGTTCCGAATTCAGATCTTGCAAGGTCACGGATAATGCTATCGATTTCTCCACTCTTAGCGTATTTGATATCGTAATTGGTTGGACGTTTTCCTTTAAATGTTATGGCCAGTTCGCCATCGTCCTGCATTTCCTGCAACTTTTGGAGTTCGCTTAATCCTTTTATTCCTTCAGACCTTTTTGCATTTGCCTGATGTTCGAGTTCGCAGACAACCGCTTCTGGCACTATAATTTCCGGATAGTCATAATCTCCATTTTCTATTAATTCGCTTACTGCACCAATTATGACTGCACTGGTATCTGGAATAATACATTTCATCTTAATACACATCTTCTGGGTTAACAAGTCTTTCTAAAACGATTTCTAAATCTTCATCCTTCAAATCGTCTATGTCTATGTCATTTTCGGTGTTAATTTTTCTAAAGAAACATGATAGGTATCCTTCATGGCATGCCGCTCCGGTCTGTCTGATTTTTAGGACAACTGCATCCATGTCACAGTCAACAAGGATTTCCTCGACTTCCTGGAAATGCCCGGAACTTTCACCTTTGAGCCATAACTGATTTCTTGATGTGCTCCAGTAGTGTGCCTTTCCGGTTTCGATTGTTTTAATCAATGCTTCCTTGTTCATGTTCGCCAACATCAGTATCTGGTTGGTGTCGGCATCTTGAGCGACAGCTGTAATGACTTTAACACCATTAATTTCATGTCTGAAGTTAATTTCCATACTTATTCCTCTTTTAGATATTCGGTAATGTTATCGATGTCGATTAGTTCCTGGTCTCCGCTTACCATGTCCTTGACGGTAACTTTGCCTTCCTCGAGGTCTTTTTCACCAATGATGACCATTTTCGGAACTTTGATTTTATCGGCATGATTCATAAGTTTCTTGAATTTTTTACCGTTAAGGTCAACATCCACTTTCAAATTGTTTTTCCTTAATGTCTGTGTTATTTCATAAGCTTTAGGCCTTACGCTGTCTGAGATTGGAGCTACATAAACGTCCAGATGTGAAGGCAACTCTTCTGCATCTGTTAACTCTTCAATAGCATTCATTAACCTGTCGAATCCAAGTGCAAAACCTGTGGATTCCACTTCCTGACCTCCGAAGAGTTTTACAAGACTGTATGATCCTCCGCCGCAGATTTGCTTTTGGGCACCGAGTTCAGGAACATAGATTTCAAACACGATTCCTGTGTAGTAGTCAAGTCCCCTTGCAACTCCAAGGTTGAGGGTGTAGTTTTCAACATCAAATGCTTCAAGAAGGCTAATCAGTTCTTTTAACTCTTCAAGTGCTTCTTTAGGTTCATCGTAAGGTGCAATTAACTCTTCAACATCACCTATGATTGATTTGTCTCCGACCATGTCAATAAGTTTCAGGAGAATTTGGTTCAGCTCGTCATTGTCGATGACAGGTTCGTCTCCGCTTAAAGATTCGATTAATAGGTCCTTGTCACCCTTGTCAATAACGACCATGATTTCCCTTTGGGTTTCGGTTGAGATATCAAAGTGCTTGAAAAGGCCTCTTATGATTCCAAGGTGGTTTACATTAACGTCGGCGGTTGTAATTCCGAGTGCATTGATTGCGTCTGTACATAGTGCAATGACTTCCGCTTCACCTTGAGGAGTTTTAGCTCCGATAAGTTCACATCCGAACTGCCAGAACTGTCTGAATCTTCCTTTCTGAGGTCTTTCATATCTAAAACAGCTTCCATAGTAATAAAGTTTGATTGGCTTTGTGGAAGTTTTTTCAAGTTCGTTAAGGTATAATCTTGCAACCGGAGCGGTAATTTCAGGTCTTAATGTCAATTCCCTGTCGGATTTGTCCTTGAAATTGTATAACTGGTTTACAATTTCCTCTCCGGATTTGGTTGTAAATAATTTTAATTCTTCAAATAAAGGTGTTTTAATTTCCTGATAACCGTAATTTTCGAATATGTTTCTTAAGGTACTTTCTGCTTTTTTTCTTTGCCTCATTTCATCAAATAAGAAATCTCTTGTACCTCTTGGTCTTGTAAATTCCATTTTTACTCTCCTATGAATAAATTTATTATAATTAAACTATGTTTTTTAGATGTTATATAATCTTTTGTTGAATATTACTCATCACACGCTCTTACACAGTTTGTTAATATTATTGATACATTATTGTTATATAAGTTTCAAAATGTGCTCCTGTGTTTTTTCACATTTGTGCAGTTAAAATAGTTTTAATTGCCT
>NZ_CAMJCX010000020.1 GCF_946404245.1 uncultured Methanobrevibacter sp. | reverse complement strand
ATAAAGCTTGAGGATTTGAAACTGAATGTCATCCATCACATCGAATCGCTGAAAGACGATACGGCATACAGGGACAATCTGATAAATTCAGTGTTCATTGACTAAAAAAATAAAAAAAGAAGAATTAAAATTAATTAATTCTTGTATTGTAATATCTTACGCCGTCTTCATCATATGTGTACCATCTGTTTACTTCATCGTCGAATTTTTCACCGATGACAGGGACATATGAATCTGATTGAGGATTATATACCTTATAAGTGGTGTTTGCATTTGTAAGATTAGAATTATCACCATTTCTGGTTGAATTATCGCCAACAACAGTAGAGTTGGTGCCGTTGACCTTGTCCACGTCAATGACTGTTTTGTTTTTTGTCTTGTTGGTGATATCCATTGCAGTGTTATCTGAAGAGTAGATGTATGCTGCAACAGCGGCAAGAGCAATCACTAATATTACAATTGCGATTAATATTATATTTTTGTTTTCCATAATATTTCACCTAGTTATAATTCTGTTTTAACTAGTATTTAATATCTAATGTCGGACGTTCATTGCAACATGACAATGCCTGTAGTGATTTCAAGTTCTTTTTTTAATAATGTCTAGTTTGTGCCCCACCAAATAACACTTTCATTGTTATTTAAGCACTTTTGATTTATATCACCTTCAAATTTGAAAATCATATTTAATTAGGTTAATCAAGTTTTCAACAATAGCAATATTTTTGTATACTTTTTATTCCAAAAAATTTAAATACATTCATTCTACAATATATTTTCAAATCCTATGGAGGTATTTTATGTCAGTATATGATTTTGAAGTGAAAGACGGCGAAGGAAATATGCAATCCCTAAGCCAATACCAAGATAAAGTACTTTTAATAGTGAATTCAGCAACAAAATGCGGTTTCACTCCACAATATAATGAATTGAATGAAATGTACAATGAATTCAACGAACAGGGCTTTGAAATTCTTGATTTCCCATGCAACCAGTTTGGAGGTCAGGCTCCAGGAACAACCGAGGAAATCACAGAGGTCTGCAGGTCAAAGTGGCTTGTGCCGTACACCATATTCGACAAGATTGATGTCAACGGCGAGAATGCATCACCGCTTTTTGAATACCTTAAAAACGAACAGCCTTTCACAGATTTGAAGGGCAAAGGTGCAACTGCACTTAAGTTAATGCTTAAAGCAAAAGACAGACACTATAAGGACAGCAATGACATCAAATGGAATTTCACCAAGTTCCTAGTTGACCGTCAGGGAAATGTGGTTCGCAGATTCGAACCTACCGAAGACATGGGTGATGTGAAGGATGCCGTAGAGGCCCTTTTATAATCCCTCTTTTTTTCATTTTTAAACAAATCTTATTAACCATTACAATCTAATATACTATTAACTAATATTGGTGTAAGCATAATGTACAAAAAAATTTTACTTCCTACAGACGGTTCAGAGTATGCGGAACAAGAGGTTGAAAGGGTAACAAACCTTATGGCTGACGATGGTGAAATCATAATCCTTTCTGTTGCGGGAAAATTGACTTCCAGTGCATTTCAAAGAAGGACAAAAGTCAGGAAATTAAATCAAAGAATGAAAAAAGAGGCAGAGGAATCAGTTGCCAAAATGAAAAAAATGTTCGATGATTCCCTGAATGTGAAGACAATTGTTGAAACAGGATTTCCTGCTGAAAAGATCAATGAGGTTGCTGAAAGGGAAGGTGCTGATTTGATTATCATTGCATCTTCAGGAAAAAGCGGACTTCACAGATTCATCCTTGGAAGCGTAACCGAAAAGGTTCTTAAAAATGCAGACATTGACGTTTTATTAGTTCACAACGATTAAAGGTGATTTGATGGATAGAAAACAGGCCATAATAGCTGCAGTAATTGTCATACTGATAATAGCTGTCGCAGCATTTGCATACATTTCAGCAAATAGCCACAATACAAAGATTGAAGTTACAAGCAACGGCACTCTAAAAAACGGTGACTTTCTTTCAATAAGGCTCACCGACGAGTACAGAAACGCTTTCCCGAATGAAGTTGTGGATATCAAGATCCTCGATGATTCAGGCTGGGCGCACAAGTATCAGGTTACAACCGACGATTCAGGTGAGGCTTCCGTTGAATTGCTGACCTTTGAAAACGGCAACTACACTGTCCACTGTAACTATAACGGTACAATGTTCAACAAGCAATCCCACAGCGTAACCAATCTGGCTATCGATGACGGATTCAATTAGAAAAAATTTTACAGGAAATATTGGTATTGAATCAATATTTCTTTTACTTATTTTAATGTTTTAGAGGTTTTATTAATGGTTAAGGTATCTGTTGTTATTCCGGTTTATAATGTTGAAGACTTTCTGGGTGAATGTCTTGACAGCATCATCAATCAGACATTGACTGACATTGAGATAATATGCGTTAATGACGGTTCTGCGGACAAGTCCCTTGACATATTAAATGAATATGCATCAAGAGACGACAGGATCACTGTCATTGACCAGGAAAACGGCGGTCATGCCGTTGCAACAAACAGAGGAATGGACATTGCAACAGGAAAATACCTCTTTTTAATGGACTCAGACGATATCCTTGACTTGGACGCATTGAAACTGACATATGAGCTTGCCGAAAAAAAAGAAGTTGACTTTGTCATATTCCAGGCAATCAACTATTACATGGACAAGGACGAATACATTGAAGAGGAAAACTACAGCATGACAAAACTTGCAGACCATGTGGGAGATTCCGTCTTCAGCTACCGTGACGTGAAGGATTATGTGTTCGACATATCCGTGACACCATGGTCAAAGCTCTACAGGCGTGATTTCATTGAAAAGAACAATATAAGATTCCCCGAAGGGCTTGTTTTTGACGACAATGTGTTTTTCTTTGATGTGCTTTTTGCTGCCGAGAGAATCACATTCCTTAGAAAGCATCTCTTCAAGAGAAGATGGTATCCTACCTCATCCACCCGTGCGGGCGATGAGAGATTCCTCAACTATATTCCAATATCCAACCTTATATGGGGCATATTCAGGAAATATGGTGTTTTTGAAGAATTTAAAGAGCAATTATATGCCAAAAAGACAAGTACAATCCATTACTGGTACCAGAATATCCAGGATGAATTCAAGGAAATGTTTTTCTCAGAAATGAAGAGTGACTACGAAAAAATAGCCGAGGATGAAAAGCTTGCATCTGATTTGAAAGAAAATGTAAACGACAGAAACAGGTTCATTTTCCAAAGCGCATTGGATGCGCAGAACACCAGGGAATTTGACCTTATGATGGAAAATTATGATTTAAAATGTGAAAACGAGTCTCTTAAATCCAAAATAGAGGAGTTCTCATCTTCAGCAAGCTGGAAGATTACCAAGCCGCTGAGGGCAATAAGGAAATAGGCGTGATAATATGGTTGAGGTTTCTGTAATTATTCCGGTTTACAATGCAAGCGATTATCTTGAGGAGTCACTAGACTGCATTCTTAATCAGACACTGGACGACTTGGAAGTCCTCTGTGTCGATGACGGTTCTGCGGACAACTCACTTGAAATTCTAAATGAGATAGCCTCAAGGGATTCAAGAGTGAAGGTATTCCATCAGGAGAATCGTGGAGGCGGCGCTGCAAGAAACGTTGCAATCCCTCATGCTACAGGAAACTACATCTATTTTATGGATGCCGACGATAAGCTTAAGGATTATGCATTGGAAAAATGCCTGAAGATATCTAAAGAGAGAAATCTCGACTTTCTTCTTTTCAAGGCAATAAATTATGCCGAGGACACCGGCGAGTATTTTGAAACCGACGATTATTCCATGAATGAAATAGCTGAGGCAGTGGGAGATAAGGTGTTCAGCTATGATGATTTGGGCGATTTGCTCTTCAAGATGTCAGTTACCCCATGGTGCAAGTTCTACAATAGAAATTTTGTAGTCAAATCAGGCGCCAAATTTGCCGAAGGGCTGATATTTCACGACAACATATTCTTTTATGACAGCCTGTTTTACGCTGAAAGGATCAGCTTTTTGGATGAGGTGCTCTATATTAGGCGCAGGCATTCCGCATCATCAACAGGGGCAGGCGACAGACGATATGTCAACTACATTACCATCTCAGACATGATCTGGAGCATTTTCTTCAAGCACAATGTCTTTGACAGGTACAAGGCTGAGCTTGCAACCAAGAAGTTCGGAGTCATAAACTACTGGTACAAGAACATCCAGGAGGAATTTAAAAAGCCTTACTTTGAGGAGATGAAAAGGGACTTCGAAAGGATAGCTGAAGATAGGGAGTTCTATGAATATATAACCGATGATTTAATCGATTGGCAGAGAAACATCCTTGAAAGCTGTCTTGAGGCGGATATTCCTGAAGAGTATGACCTGATGATGGAGAATTATGATTTGGAAATTGAAAACAGGCATTTAAGGCATCTGCTTGATGAGCCTATCTATAAGATAGCTGCATCCAAGATTAGGAAGTGATTATAATGGTTAAGGTTTCTGTTGTTATTCCCGTTTACAACGCAGAGGATTTCATTGAGGAATCACTGGACTGCATACTGAATCAGACACTGGACGATGTGGAGGTCATCTGTGTGGATGACGGCTCCGAGGACAGTTCACTTGACATATTGAATCAGATAGCTTCAAGGGATTCAAGAGTTAAGGTGTTCCATCAGGAAAATCAGGGCGGAGGAGCTGCTAGAAACAATGCCCTCAAGCATGTGACTGGGGAGTATCTCTACTTCATGGATGCAGATGACAGGGTTGAGCTCAATGCATTCGAGGAGTTTTATGCGGTCTCAACCGAAAATGATTTGGATTTCGTGATTTTCAAGGCAGTCAACTATGCCGAAGATACAGGAGAGTATTTTGAAACACCATACTACAACATGGACAGGATCCGTGATTTTGCAAAAGGCAAGGTCTTTTCCTTTGATGATTTGGGCGATTTGATATTCAACATCAGCGTCACCCCCTGGTGCAAGTTCTACAATACCAGGTTCGTCCTTGATAGCGGAGCCCAGTTTCTGGAAGGCTCAATTTTCCATGACAACCAGTTCTTCTGGGAGGTTCTCTTCAATGCAAAGAGGATGCAGTTCATTGACAAGTCCTATTATATAAGGCGTAGGCATTCCGCCTCTTCAACCGGAGCGGGGGATTTGAGATACATAAACATCATCAATGTGGTGAACAACATCATCAGGCTCTTTGTAAAATATGACCAGATTGACCGCTTCAGGCAGATTCTCTACAACAAGAAGGTTTTCTGGATCACCACAAGGTTCTTTGAAATACGTGACGAGTTCAAAGATGAGTTTTATGCTGCGATGAAGGAGGACTTTACATCCGTTGACGATGACTTCATAGGTTATCTTGATGAGAAAAACAGATTCCTTTACAATGCTGTTTTAAGCTCAAAGACATCAAAACACTTTGATTTGATGTGCAAGAACTACGATTTGAAAAAGGAGAATGCCCAATTGAAAAATCAGAAGAAACTGCCTAATTTCTTGAAATATAAGATTAAAAAGCATGTGAAATGATATAATGCACATAGGCTTTTATGAGGATTTTATGGATGAATGCCTTGATTTGAAAGACCAATCTTGAAAAAATGAATTCGGGGCACAACATCAATTATTTTTAAGTTTAAATGATATTTGGTTAAACTATTTAAAACAAAAAAAACATAATTTTATTATTAAATTAAATTTTGGGATATATATGAAGATTACTGTTATTGGAACCGGTTATGTTGGACTTGTAACAGGTGCCTGTTTTTCAAAAATGGGAAACAAGGTATACTGTGTAGACATTGTAGAAGAAAAAATTGAAGGACTTAAAAACAACATCCTTCCCATCTTTGAACCTAATCTTGAAACATTGGTGAAAAGCAGTCAGGAAAGGGGAGATTTGATATTCACAACAGACATAACGGAAGCTCTGGATGATACAAACATCATTTTCATTGCTGTGGGAACCCCTATGGCTGAAGACGGAAGCGCAAACCTTGACTATATCTTCTCTGCCGCTTCAGACATTGCAAACAACATCACTCACGATTCACTTGTTGTCATCAAATCAACCGTGCCTGTCGGAACAGGATTCAAGGTAAAGGAACACATCGAAAACATACTTGAACAAAACAATTCACCTGTAAAAATCAGTATAGCTTCCAATCCTGAATTTTTAAAGGAAGGCCATGCGATTGAAGACTGCCTTCACCCTGACCGTGTCGTTATCGGCGCCGAAGAGGAAGAGGTGTTCGAAACCCTCAAGGACCTGTACTCCACTTTCGTTTTAAACCACGACAGGTTCGTTCTTATGGACATCAAGTCATCCGAAATGACAAAATACGTGGCAAACGCAATGCTTGCAACCAAAATCTCATTCATGAACGAGGTTGCAAACATCTGTGAAGTCACAGGAGCAAATGTCCAGAATGTCCGTCTTGGAATAGGGTCAGACAAGAGAATCGGTTACGATTTCATCTATGCAGGATGCGGATACGGGGGAAGCTGTTTTCCAAAGGACGTTCAGGCATTGATAAACACTGCCCAGACCAACGGATATGAACCTAAGCTTCTCTCCACTGTCGAAGGAGTGAACAAAAAGCAGAAAAGGGTATTGGTTAAAAAGGTTCTTGACAGGTTCGGCGAAGACCTCACAGGCATGACATTTGCTATCTGGGGACTTGCATTCAAGCCAGGTACAGATGACGTGAGAGAAGCAACCTCACTTGTTGTGGCTTCAAAGCTCATCAACCAGGGTGCAAAAATAAGGGCATACGACTCACAGGCAACCGAAGAGTTCATAAGGACAATAGACGACAAGTATCTCGATTCAATAGAGTTTGTCGACAACAGGTATGATGCCCTTGATAGCGCTGACGCCTTGATATTGATTACTGAATGGAAGGAGTTCAGGAATCCCGACTTTGAACTACTTGAAGAGAAACTGAATCAGAAAGTTATTTTTGACGGAAGAAACATTTACGACAAGAAAATTGAAAAACTAGGATTTGAATTGTATCAGATTGGATGTTAAATATGCCTTCAATATCAGTTATTGTTCCAGCTTACAACGTTGAAAAATACCTGGCTGAATGTCTGGAAAGCATTCTAAACCAGACATTTGAGGACCTAGAAATCATCTGCGTTAACGACGGTTCTACTGACTCCACTTTAGAAATCCTCAACGGTTATGCCGAAAAGGATGAGCGCATAAAGGTGATTTCACAGGAAAACAGGGGTCTTTCAGGTGCAAGAAACACCGGTTTGAAAAATGCAGCAGGAAAATATGTCTATTTCATTGACTCAGATGATTATCTTGAGTCCGATGCGCTTCAAAAACTGTATGACATGTCTGAGAAAAACGATTTGGACATGGTTCTCTTCAAGCTGATCAATATTGATGATGAGACAAAGGAGAGATACCCGACCAAATACTATGACATGAAGTATATGGCGGAATATGCCGGTGAAGTGTTCAGCCACAGTGACATTCCAAAGTACGTATACAGGATTCCCGTTTCCATTCCAGGCAAATTCTTCAAAAGAGATCTTATAAGGGATATGGAATTTGTAGAGGGAATGATATTCGAGGACAACGCATTTTTCGTCGAGGCGCTCTTCAAGGCAAAAAGGGTGAGCTTTTTGGATGAATACCTATACATCAGGCGCGTAAGGCAGGACTCCATTACCACATCAAGCAAGAACTTCACTGACTATATTACCGTTTCGAATTTATTGATAGACATTACAAAGGATTACGGACTGTATGATGAATATAAGCCGCAGCTTTTCAACAAGACCATCACAAACACACATTTAAGGTTCGATCAGGTGAGCGGTGAGGACAAGGACATATTCTTCGCTGAAATGAAAAGGGACTATCTTTCAAAAAAGGATGAGTATGATGCAGATGAAGCATTCCAGAACAGTCCTGAACGTCTAAGGGAAATATTCTACAGTGCCATCGAATCAGAAAACGCAAGGGAATTCGACCTGTCAGTCAAGTACTTTGATTTAAATAAAAGCAATGAGAAAACATCAAAATCACTTAAAAGGCTTTCCGATGAAAACACCCGGCTTAAAAGTGAAAATGAAAAATTAATCAAGGAAAATGAAGAGCTGAAAAAGATTAATGAAGATGCCCTGAACTCAACCAGCTGGAAAGTTACAAAACCGTTAAGATATTTAGGCGATGCTGTTAAAAAATAGCATTTTTTAATAATTTATTGCCCTAAAATATTACTTTTTTTAATTTTAACTAAACTATTTCTGGATTTTATTCAGAAAATCATATAATTAAATTAATATATCAAAAAATAAAAAATATTATTGTAGAAAAAATTTCTACATAGTTATAACTATTGGTGTTTTAAATGAATAAAAAGATATGTTTTATTTTGGCTTTAGTTCTATTATCATTAATGGTAATAGGCACTGCAAGCGCAGGTTTATTTGACTTTTTGGGAGGAAGTGACACTGCAGCAGGAAACGATAATGAAACTCTCATTGTAGGTTTTGATGCAGAATTCCCACCATACGGATATAAGGACGATAATGGAAGCTACACTGGTTTCGATTTAGACTTAGCAAAAGAAGTTTGTGAAAGAAACAATTGGACTTTCAAAGCGCAACCAATTGACTGGGATTCAAAAGATGCAGAATTAGATTCCGGATCTATTGACTGTATCTGGAACGGATTCACCATTGACGGAAGAGAAAACGATTACCTCTGGTCTAACCCATACTTTGACAACAAACAAATATTTGTTGTTAAATCAGACTCAAACATTAAATCTATTTCAGATTTATCAGGTAAAACCGTAGAAACACAAAAAGATTCATCTGCTTTAGCTGCTCTTCAAGGTGACAACAAAACTATCGCTGACACCTTTGCAACCTTAACCGAAGTGGCTGACTATAACACCGCATTCATGGACTTAGAATCTGGTGCATGTGATGCTGTTGCTATGGATATTGGTGTTGCTGAATATGATATCCAGCAAAAAAATGACACCAGTGCATTTTCTATCCTTAATGAGTCAATTACAACCGAAAAATATGGTATTGGATTCAAAAAAGGAAATGACGCATTAAAAGACCAAGTACAATCCACATTAGATGAAATGTTCAAAGATGGTACTGTCGCTAAAATCGCTGAAAAATACGGTATTTCCGAAGACGCTTTAATCCAACCTTAAATTAAAACAGTAAGAGGGGAGAATTAGATATATGATATTAAGTAAGGTAATTGAATTATTGCTTGGAGGTATGGTTACCTCTATTGAAATATTCTTACTCACACTTCTATTCTCTCTTCCTCTCGGTTTAGTAGTAGCCGGAGGAAGAATGAGTAAGTTTGCACCGCTCAGATGGATTGCAAAGGTTTATATTTCAATCATGAGAGGTACACCATTGATGTTACAGTTGATTGTTGTATTCTTCGCACCGTATTATGTTTTTGGAATAAATCTTTCAGCTGATTACAGATTTATAGCCGTTATTATAGCATTTACAATAAATTACGCAGCATACTTTGCTGAAATTTATAGAGGTGGAATTGAATCTATCAACAGTGGACAATATGAGGCTGCCCAGGTATTAGGGTATTCCAAATTTCAAACATTTTTCATAATTATATTGCCGCAGGTATTCAAAGTAGTTCTTCCTTCAATTACTAATGAAGTGATTACTCTTGTAAAAGATACTTCTCTATCATTTGTTATCGCAATTCCGGAAATGTTTACAGTAGCTAAACAGATTGCAGCATCTGAAGCTTCAATCGCTGCACTATTGGTAGCAGGTGTATTCTATTACGTATTCAACATGATTGTTGCTTTCGTCATGGAACACATTGAAAACAGATTGGATTATTATGAATAGGGGGAGTGTTTTATGAGTTTACTAGAAGTTAAAAACCTTAAGAAAAGTTTTGATGACAATGTGGTATTGAAAGACATATCTCTCAATGTTGAAAGGGGGGAGGTATTGGCAATCATCGGACCGTCAGGTTCCGGTAAATCTACATTGCTCAGGTGCATCACTGATTTGGAACAGGAAGACAGTGGTGAAATTAATTTTGACGGTACCTTTGGATTGGTATTCCAGAACTTTAACTTGTTCCCACACCATTCAGTAATGAAAAACATTACAAATGCACCAATTAAAGTACAAAAGAGAGATAAAAGCGAAGTTTTCGAACATGCAAGAAAACTGTTGTCCCAGATGGGACTTTCAGATAAGGAAGATGCATATCCATGTGAACTTTCAGGAGGACAGCAGCAAAGGGTATCAATTGCACGTGCTCTTGCAATGAATCCTGACATTCTGTTTTTCGACGAGCCTACATCCGCACTGGATCCGGAACTTACCGGTGAAATATTGAATGTAATCAAGGATTTGGCTGCAAACAACATGACCATGGTCATTGTTACCCACGAGATGGCATTTGCCCGTAATGTCGCAGATACAATCATCTTCATGGACGGCGGAGTTATTGTAGAGGAAGGCACACCTGAAGAGGTATTTTCATCAGACAACCAAAGAATGAAAGACTTCCTGGGCAAGTTTTATGATTAATATTAATCATAATATTTTTCTATTTTTTAATTCTATTTTTCTTAAAAAACTAAAATACCAATTATTGATTTTAATTAAAATTTTAAAACAAGTATTACATAGATATGTCAAATTTGCGATTCTCCTCTCTTAAAGAAGACGAGGAAATATCGCATGAAAAATAAAAGTTTTTTAGGCGTAACCTGACACCCTGTTTAATATAGGTATTCTATTTAGTAACAGGATTACCAGCCATGACCCTATGAATAAAACCAAAGCAAGGGCAAGGTCCGCAACCAATATCTGTTTCGTATTGATTTTAAACGGGAGCACATTATACATCCTAAGCAATTTAACGATAAACCAGTGAAAGAGATACATTCCATAACTTGCCCTACTTATTGACATTATAAAATGGTTTACGTAATTGTTTTCCAGAACCATTTTGCACAGCTTAAATATGCCCCTTACATCCTGATAGATATATCTGCAGATGATAAAGACTGCACTTGCCTGAGCTACTTGTATAAAGGATATGTCCAGTTTGGAACTTATGAACTCCACATTTGGATAGACGCCATAGTAGTTGCCGAGATACATCTTTAACAGGGATGAAACAATGAAAATTAATATGCCTAACAATATTATCACATTTGAAGAAAGTCCCAATGATTTTCTCAAATCATTTCTGGACAGGTAATATCCCAAAATCAGATATGAGAACGGCCCCATGAAAAAGTTCAGGTCCAGAGTTGTACCGATATTGTACTCCAATAATATCTCATAGAATAGGGATACAAGGATGAATATTACAAGGAAGTATTCGATTTCCCTCATTTGTGCATTTTTAATGAATATATTGACGATTGGTATTGCCAGATAAATGCCCACCATCATAAATGCATACCAGAAACCTGAAATCACGTTCGGATATATTGAAAACACGAATGTGGTGAATATCACATAAAACGCTAAAGGATATACCAAACGTGCGGTCTTTTTCTTGAGAAAGGACATGATCTCAATATCCCTGTTGAGGAGAAGCGCACCACTTATCATTAGAAAAAGAGGAACTCCAAAATGGGAAATTTGTGTATAGAAAGATAATTTATGCCCATGGAAGAGAACATCGCTCTCCCAGCATGCATGCAGAATAATAATGGTCAAAATTGCTAAAAATTTCAATAAGTCATAATATTTAATTCTCTCTTTTTGATTCATAATACCCTGGAATGTTATTTATATACTTAAATATTACTTATTTTATATATTATAATTTGTTAAATTGTACCTAAATTAAACTAATAATTGGTGGGTGGAAACATTTGATGGAATTATGAAAGTTGTTATCCATAACTGATTTTCAACAAAATGAAATTATTTGAATTAATTAATATGAACTAAACTTCTTAGGGCTTTAAAATGAGAATTCAAGAATTAATTTAAATACTATTAACGATATAAATTAAACTGATAAAATTTTTTTAAGTGAGAATATGGTAAAGGTTTCTGTTGTTATTCCCGTTTATAATGTTGAAGACTTTTTGGGGGAATGTCTGGACAGTATTGTCAACCAGACTTTGGATGATATTGAAATCATCTGCGTCAATGACGGTTCAACCGACAAGTCTTTGGATATTTTAAATGACTATGCTTCACGTGACGATAGGTTCACTGTAATAGACCAGGAAAACGGCGGTCACGCTGTTGCAACCAATCGTGGGATGAAGCTGGCCAAGGGAAAATATTTATTTTTAATGGATTCAGATGATATACTTGAACTGACTGCCCTTGAGGACACATATAAATTGGCAGAAGAGAAGAATGTTGATTTTGTACTGTTTCAGGCAATCAACTATTATATGGACACCGGGGAATATGTCAAGGCTGAAAACTACAGCATGAATGCACTGGCCGATTTTGTCGGCGACAGGGTATTCAACTACAAGGACATTGAGGACTACATCTTTGACATTGCAGTTACTCCATGGACAAAGCTCTATAACAGAGAGTTTGTTGAAAGATGCGGAGCCATATTTCCCGAAGGACTGGTTTTCGAGGACAATGTGTTCTTCTGGGATGTGCTTTTCAATGCAGAGAGGATTGTATTTTTAAGAAAACACCTCTTTAAGAGAAGATGGTATTCAACATCCTCTACAACATCCGGCGGAAAGCATTTCGTTGACAGCATTGCAGTAAACAATCTCATCATCGACAGGTTCATGAAATACGGCATGTTTGAGAAAAACAAGGCGTTTCTCTACAACAAGAAGATCCGTCTGGTATTCATGAGATATAACAAGATCAAAGATGAGTTCAAGGAGTATTACTATGAGAAGATGAAAGAGGATTTCACAAAGATGCTCAATCATGAAAGGTATGACGATTTCATACAAAGCATATATCTCTACAACAAGCACAGATTTGACTGTGTCGTATACTCCAACAATCATGAGGAATTCAAGATACTCTATGAAAATGCCACATTGAGAAATCAGAACAAGAATCTGGAAAGAAAGATTAGGAAACTGAGCTTTGAAAACAATGCGGTTCTTCACTCCAGAAGCTGGGAAATCACCAGTCCTTTAAGAGTGGTTAAAAAGATATTTAAATGATAATATGGTTAATGTTTCAGTTATTATTCCGGTTTACAATGCGGAAGATTATTTAAGGCAATCCCTGGACTGCATAGTCAACCAGACAATGGATGACATTGAGGTCATATGTGTTGATGACGGGTCTGTCGATTCTTCCTGGGACATTCTTAAGGATTATGAGAGCAGATTTGATAATTTTCAAATCTTTCACCAGGAAAACCAGGGCGGAGGAGCCGCAAGAAACTATGCATTGACCCGGGCGGTGGGAAAATACATCTACTTTATGGATGCAGATGACATCCTCGATGTTGATGCCTTAAGGCAGTTTTATGAAATAAGCGAAGAGAAGGAACTTGACTTTCTTATATTTCAGGCAACCAATTACGATGAGGACACCGGGGAGCATTTCGATACCGATTACTATCTGATGAACGAGCTGTATGAGTTTGTTGGAGACAAGGTCTTTTCATTTGATGATTTGGGAGATCACATATTCGATTTTTCAGTTACCCCATGGTGCAAGTTCTACAATCGGGAGTTTGTCATCAAAACCGGCTCACAGTTTGCCGAAGGCCTGATATTCCATGACAACATCTTCTTCTGGGGAATCATTTTTGATGCCGAAAGAATGTTTTTCTACCCAAAAAAACTCTATACCAGAAGGCTGCATTCAAAATCATCAACCGGTGCGGGCGACAAGCGCTACGTAAGTTCAATAGCCATCAACAACATGATTGTCCAAAGGTTCATTGACCATGGATACTTCGAGAAGTACAGGGAAAAGTTATACAACCGCAAAATCAAGATGGTGTTCAACAGATATTCTCACATTCAGGACATTTACAAGGAATTCTATTACGGCGCAATGAAGGAGGATTTCATGAAGCTCATCGGCCATGAAAAATATGATGACGCCATGGAAAACCTCAACGAATACAACCGCTCCCGCTTTGAAAAGGTTGTTGCCTCCCGTGACTTTTACGAATTTGAGGCTCTGATGGAAAATCTGAAACTGGAATGGGAGCTTAAGAGATTGGAAAATAAGCATGAAAGACTGCAGAACCGTTTTGATAATCTTGCCGAAAGGCGGAAGATATTGAAGGAACAGAATACTGCATACAAGAAGGAAAAGAGAAAACTTGAAATAGAAAACGACAGCCTTACCAGAAAAGTGGGTAGGCTGGAAGATAAGATTGACAGACTTGAGAAGACTCAGGAGGAGATTTTCAATTCAAACAGTTGGAAATTGACAAAACCTTTAAGGGATATTAAAAATTTAAGGTAGTGTGATTATGGTTAAAGTTTCTATTATAATGCCTGTTTACAATGCAAGCGAGCTATTGGAAGAATCAATTGAAAGTGCAATGAAACAGACTTTAAAGGATATTGAAATAGTCTGTGTTGATGATGGGTCCACAGACAATTCAGTTGAAGTATTGAAGGATTTATCCAAAAAATATGATTGTATAAAAATATTCACCCAGGAAAATGAAGGTTCAGGAAGTGCAAGAAACCACGGGCTTGATGAGGCCACCGGGGAATACATCGCATTTCTTGATGCCGACGACATATTCGTCGACAGCAACGCACTTGAAACATTATATGATTTCGGTGTGAAAAACAATGCCGATTTGGTCTGCGGAAATCTCAAAAGGCTCTCCTTCGATACAGGTGAAGTGACAGCGAATCCTAACTACACTGCAGGAAACTACTATTATTTTGACGCTTCAAAATCAATCACACCTGCCGAATACGGAGTTCCTTGGGCGTTCTACAAGAACATATTCAAAAGGTCATTTTTAAATGAACATGAAATCAGATTCAAGGACTTGAGAAGAGGTCAGGACCCAGTATTTTTATCAGAGGTTCTGGCAAAAGTGGATAAGGTTTACGGATGCCCTGTTGATTTGTATGCATACAGGTTCGAGTCCGGAAGACCGTACGGTAAAATCGATACCCCTGAAAAGAAGCTGCACTATCTTCTTCACTTTAAGGGATGTTTTGATGCCCTTGAGGAAGGCGGTTTGTATGAAACCTCAGAAACATTCAAGCAAAAGCTGATTTACTTTTTGGAGTATGGAACAGAACTTGACGATCTGGTTATCTATGAGGGCGCAATGGAGGCGTTCGGATGGCCAACCACCTATTTTGACAATTACAAATATGAATATGAGTCATTTTTAGTCCATCATCTGATGAACAAGATACTTGTTGAGGATTCAGAGGAATTCTACAATGAGGCTAAACAGCAGCTCATTGACATGAAAGTATGGTACAATGACCTCATTCCTACCCCGCTTTTAAGAAATCTGATATTATTATTCAATACCGAATCATATAAGGAATACAAGGAAAGATATCATGAGTTCCTGATTGAAGATGCCAGAATCCAAAACGTATTCTTGGCAAAGGAAAACGAGGCATTGAACGAGCAGGCCGATGAACTGCAGGACATTAACAATCAGCTGTTTAATTCACGCAGCTGGAAATATACTGAAAGACTTAGAAAATCCAAGGAATAAGATGGATTTTTCATTATTAAATTTTTTTATGGAGTTTTAATATTTATGAACGTACCTATTATACTGGCTGGAGGAGTAGGCTCAAGAGTTGGAGCGGACAGACCGAAACAGTTCATTGAAGTTTTGGGAAAACCTATTCTGGTGTATACCATTGAGGCGTTTCAAAATCATCCTGAAATCGATGCGATTGAAGTGGTCTGCATTGAAAGCCACATGGATTATTTAAGGGAACTTGTTGATGAATACAATCTGGACAAGGTAAAATGGATTACAAAAGGAGGCGTTGACTTCCAGCATTCCGTAATCAACGGAGTGAACAATCTCAAGGGCAAGATTGACGATGACGACATTGTCCTTGTGCATTACGGCGCTTCACCTTTCGTGCAGGCGGACATCATCTCCGATGCGATAAGAGTCTGCAAGGAAAAAGGCAACTCATCGCCTGCAATGTCTTCCCCGCTGCTTGTGGGAACCAATGACGGCGACAAGTCAACAGAATGGATTGACAGGGACAAGATTGTAATATTCAATGCCCCTCAATGCTTCAAGTTTTCATATGTGACTCAATTATATGATGAGGCCATTGAAAGGGACCTGCTTGACAAGGTTGAACCCCACACCACCACACTGATGTATCTTATGGGCAGGGAGATTTACCTTTCAAAAAGCAGCCAGATTAACATCAAGATTACCAATAAAGAGGATATCGAATTATTCAAGGGATATGTTTTAGCAAAAAGATACGAGGGTGAATAAATGAGTTTCAAACAACGTTTCATGGAATATTTCCTAAAAAAGAGCAACAGCTATAACTATTACAAGAAGGAATCCGAAAGCGTGGCGCAGCTGAAGGAGGATTTCAAGGAATACAAAAAGACAACTGACGATTATCTTGATTCATACAATCATCTGTTCAACACACTGTTTCTGGATTATGAACTGCATCCGAAACCGCTCCTGTCAGGCCTTCAGGGAATATGCGTAGAGCTTCTGTCATTTTGTGACAATGTCTGCAAGAAATACGACCTGGAGTGGTGGATTGATTTCGGAAACCTTATCGGTACAGTAAGGCACGGCGGCTTTGTGCCATGGGATGACGATACAGATATCGGAATGATGAGGCAAGATTACATCAAGTTCAATGAGGTTCTTCCAAAGGAGATTGAAAAGTATAACCTGCAGGATATCATTACAATAAGTTACAGGAAACGCCCTATTGAGGGAGATAAGATTGACAGCTTTCTTCAGCTTTTCATCATAGACAAGAACCATGAAGGCAAAAATGCCCTTCTGGGCGGTGTTGACGTCTTCCCGTATGATTTTCTTAATGACTATGACCCTGAAACAATTGACGATTTGTACTATGAATCAAAAATTGATTACTTCAGGGACCTGAGCCATGGGGTGGGCATGGAGAAAAGCCTTGAAAAGCTTTATGAAAACCTGAATCTCAGCATGGATGAATCCAAGTATGTGATGCATGGTGTTGAAGGTGCATGCGGTCCTAGAAACCTTTACAAGATGCTTATTGTTGATAAGGAAACAGTATTTCCGCTTAAAAGAATGAAATATGTTGACAGGATGTTTCCGTGTCCTAATGACCATGACACCTATCTTCGCAAGGTCTATGGGGACTATATGAAGATACCTAAATCCATTCGTACCCACAGCAGGGTGGGCAACTTCAGGTATGTTGAAGATGCCCCTGAGAAGTTCCAGGACTACATTGATCTTTTAAAGGGAATCAATGAAAATTTCGAATTTGATTGAATCTGATATTCAATCACATTTTTTCTATTTTTTACTAAATTTTTACCGTCATTTAAATTAATTTTAGCTTTAAAATTTTTCATACTTATTAATCTAAGTTCAAAATTACAAATCCCATCTTCAATTATATTGTATTGGTCAATGTTATGCAATACTTATTTTCAATACCGATACATCATTTATATCAAATAAACTATTTTTAACATAATCAAATAAATATATTAAAGATTGTGACTAAAATAGTATTATCTGAGATAAACTTATTGGGTGTTGATAAATGAAATGTTCAAATTGTAATGCGGAAAACTCCGACGGAGCAAAGTTCTGCAAGAAATGTGGAAACCCCCTTGAAGAAAAGACAATCAATCATGAAGAGATCATTAATTCAGTGGGAAACGTAAAAACAAAATCAGATGACAATACTACAAAAATAATCATTGTGGCTTTGGTTATTGTTGCGGTTGTTTTGGCAGGTGCATTTGCATACATATACATGTCCGGAAATTCCGACAGTGGCAGTTCAAGCAATGCGGGATCAGCAAGCAGCGATTCAGATAAAGTGGATTCATCAAATCAGCAAAGTGCATCCTCAAATCCTGAAAAAACAGCAAAATCACAGACAACTTCCATGAAGATTAAAGGTGGAAGCTTCTCGACAGGAAGCGCCGAATCGGACAAGACCTATGCAACAATTTATGTAGGTACTGAAAATGCAGGAAAGGATGTAATCGTGCAGATTTTCTATTCACGTGATGGAAACAGCTTAAACAATGGTAATATGGTACCGGCATCAGTTCACTCTGACGGATATCTATACATTACCAGTGCGGATGCATATCATTACTATCCTGATTATGCTACAATCAAATTATATGATTCAAACAGCAATCTGTTAGACACACAAAGTGTTTCACTATCTCCAACAAGTGGAACCCAGACATTCTAAATCATATAATTCTTTTTTTTCTTTTTTCTTTTTTTGCTTCTAAAATTATAAATATATTCAAATAAATAAAGTATACTTGATGAATACAAGAAATATTTTAAAAAAACAACGTATAGCTTATTATGACATTCTTCGCGCATTAGCCATTATCAGCGTTATAGTGCTGCATGTATTTAGAATATGGCCCCATGCCGAAATAATGAATTTTAGAATATTTTCTTTAAGACAGATTTTTATTTTTGCAGTTCCGATGTTTTTAATGATAAGCGGAGCCCTTCTCTTAAATAGGGATATTGAACTGAAGGATTTCTTTAAAAGGAGATTCATAAGGATAATAAATCCATATATACTTTATGTGATTATATATTCAGCGGTGCTGTTTTTCATAATGTCAACATTTACAGGTTTCGGAGGCATTTCCGAGTATTTATCAAAGGTGCCTCTTGAGTTCGGATGGTATTTCTGGCTGATATTCGGAGTCTATCTGGCATTGCCTGTGATAAACAAGTTCATACAGTATTCCTCAAAAAGGGAAATAGAATACTTTATACTGGTGCTCCTTATAGGATCCATATTCTATCAGATAACCTACGTTTTCAAGATTACTCATTTCATAAATCTGAACCTGTTTGTAAGTCCAATAGCTTATCTGGTACTGGGCTATTACCTTTCAA
This sequence comes from uncultured Methanobrevibacter sp., assembly GCF_946404245.1. Lineage (GTDB taxonomy): Archaea > Methanobacteriota > Methanobacteria > Methanobacteriales > Methanobacteriaceae > Methanocatella. The sequence continues at coordinate 10,692 of NZ_CAMJCX010000020.1, read as the reverse complement.
GCCATGAATTCAAGATGAGCAATAAGAAAATCGCCACATTATCACTGCTGGTGTTCCTTGTTGTTTCATTTATAAAAGTCATGGCTGAAAACGGTCTCTTTTCAATGTCATACATTAACGGTTATGCATTTGCCAGTTCAGATGTCGTTACATCATATCTTGATTTAGGATTTTCAGCCATAATCCAGACATCTGCACTGTTTTTATTCTTCAGGTACCTTTATGAGGTTAAGGACGGACTTTACGTTAAAGTGAGAAATATATTTGAAAATAATATAATTAAAAGAGCTTATACTTCCATCAGCAAGGCAAGTTACGGAATGTACCTTTTCCACAGGACATTGATGGTTCCGTTGGAGATTGTCGCTGCAGGATGGGTCTTGACAGGAAGTGGAGTCTGCGTTACAATAGTGATTCTGATTCTGGCCTTGGTCATTTCAAGCTGGGCCGTGGTTTTAATCATAAACAGAATTCCGTTTATCAAGAGGTTTTCAGGATATCACTGATGGGGGATTATGATGGCTCAGAATATTAAAGATAAGGAAATCTACATTTTATTTGCCGATTTTGATGTGGAAATTGGCGGTGTGGGCTCTACAGTTCTCGGAAGGGCCAGCAGCCTTGCCGAAAAGGGATATGACATTACACTTCTTAATGTTACCCCCGTTCAGAACTTTGATTATACGCTGGAATATTTCCGCAATAAAAATGAATTGTCAAAAAAAGTTAAGTTCATCAACTTATATCAGTATTATGCAAGAAAAAACAATCCTCAGAATCTAACCAAAAAAGCGGCCGTTAAGGATGAAGAAGCCGAAAGGATCGTAAATCCTGACCAGTCAGTTGTTTATAATTATTATTCATCAGACGAGCTTGTTAAAAGCGAAACATATATCGATGACTGTCTGGTTTTATCCGAATGCGGTAAAAATTCAGATTTCTACACAAAGGACGGCTTCAACTACCTTCAAAAAAGAGGCTGGCAGTATCGTCTGATAAACCGTGATGACAGTTCCGAAATGGAATTTAAAAGCAACAAGAATCTCCTGTATCACTTCATGAGGGAGGTCTGCTTTTCCAAGAAGATGCCTATTATCGTCTGTGACAGTACAAAACACTGGTACAATATTGACGGAATTGACCTGAACGAAGCATATAAGATAGCTTCAATGCATGGAAATCCATATGACAACGGCAAGGTAAGCCCTAAAGTCAATCATTTGAAACACCTTGATGAATTTGACGTTCTTGTATTGCTTACTAATGAGGTTTCAAGGGATCTTTCAAGGGAATTTGACAAAAGCAAGTTCAGGGTCATTCCGAATTTTGCCGATGATGAGTTCCTAAAGGATTTGAATGTTGAAAAGGACCAGAATAAGATAAGCATATTCTCTAGGATTTCACCTGAAAAGCAGATGTCAGATGCAATCAGGGCATTTAAGATTGTCAGTGAACAAAACGATGATGCTCATCTCGACATTTATGGAAGAGCATTGGTTGAGGCTGAAAAAGAGGAATATGAAAAGCTGAAGGCATTGGTTGGCGAACTTGATTTGGAAAATCGTGTCAACTTCATGGGATACATTCCGGATGTCAGAGCTGAAATGCAAAAGTCACTGTGCACACTTTTAACATCAAAACATGAGGGCCTGCCTTTAATGCTTCTCGAATCAATGGCCAGTTCAACTCCAGTAATTGCATATGATTTGAAATATGGACCTGACGATTTGATTGACAATGGTGCTGACGGAATAATAGTGAAAAAGAATGATATTGATGAATTGGCAGGGGCAATGTCAAGAATGCTTGAAAATCCAGATGATGCGATAAAAATGGGTGTGAAAGCCAAGGATAAAATCAGAAAGGACTTTTCCATTGAATCAGTTTCCAGAAAATGGGAAGAACTCTTTGAAGAGGTCGTTGCCAACAGGAATTCCAATAGCTTTCTTTCAAAAATAAAATCAATATTTAAATAATATTATCTTTTTAATTTACGAAGTGGAGATGTAATCTTCCAGCTTGTTGAGTTTTTATACTCTTCTATTATCTTTTTTTGTTTTTCTATTGTTTCCTGCTGTTTTTGAATCTTTTCCTCGTATTTTTCAGCCATATCCAAAACGTCAACCATATAGTTTCTGGTATCATTGGACTGTCTGGATAAAAACAGTGTAGTCCTGTCAAGCAGCTGATTGTATGTCACATCACTGTAGCATGACTCATTGATGTGGCCTGTGAAACTTTTACATTTTTCAATTAGCTTTTCACGTATTTTAAGGTATTCCTTTGAGTTTTCAGGTGGATTGTCCACATCGAATATATTGTAGTTTTTAAGGTAATCATTAAGGTTTGACTGTAATAAAAGATTGTTCAGACCGTCAAATCGTTCCTGTTTTGGCCTTGTGTTGAACAATAGAACAGGTGTTTCAAGGGCAAGACAAGGAAGTGCACAGTGAAGACGGTCTGTTATGACACAGCTTGCATTTTCATAGAGTCTAAGGATGTTTTCAGCTATGAAGAATTTCTCCTGGGCATTGTAATATGAAGTGAAGTTGTAGAGTGTCTTCGGAATTGAGCCGGGGAATGCCTTTTCAAATGATGGCGGGAAATCCTGATTGATGACATATATCCTCTTGTTGGTCTTTTCTTTTAGAAACGGAATCAGTTTTGCTGACTTGTCGCTTGATATCAGGATATAGTCGTTGTCCTCATCTTTATAGTTATATTTGTTTCCTGAGTCCAGTGTCAGTGTAAGGCATCCTGAAAAGTAGGCGTCAATGCCGTTTTCCTCCAGGAAGTTCTGGGTGTAGATGTCCCTGCATCCAACAGGACCATACTTTGAAAGGTACTCCCTGCTTTCATCTGACAGTATGACGTTCTGTGTTTCCTTTTTGGAGTTGAAGTGCATTGAAATAAGAAGGGGATCAATGTTTTCTGACGGCGGCCAGGCATCGAGGCAATCCAGATACCATGCGTTCATAATCATCTTCACGTTTTCCCCATCACCAAATTCATGTATCTTTTCATGATCTATATAGTAGTCAATTTTAGGTAAAAAGCGTCTTGCGGCTATACTTTGAATTTCATTTCCCAAATTGATTGTATAATCATAACTCATTAATCCGTACTTCATTTTGACTGCCTTAAATCTTTTTTTATAATTATATATTTTAACTAATTCAATAATAAATATTATTAAGTAATTTAAATATATTATTTCATAAGTGATTTGATGGTATCCAGGAAAATCAAAGATAAAATTCTCAACAAAAGCGACATGTACAATTTTTATAAAGAGGAATATGAAAGCAATTCCGATGCATTAGCTGATTTGGCCGGAAGGATAAGTGCACTGGAGGCGGAAAACGAAGAGAAAAACAAGGTTTTGGATTCCTATCATGTTTTATTGAACACATTATTCTGCTATTATGACATAACTCCGAAAAGCTATCTGAAAAACGTTCAGGACCTTGGAGTTGAGATACTTAAGTTCGTTGACAATGTATGCGCCAGATATGACATTGACTACTGGCTTGACTACGGCACACTTTTGGGTGCGGTCCGCCATGAGGGATACATTCCATGGGATGATGATCTGGACGTTGCAATGATGAGAGAGGACTACTCCAGATTCATAAAAATTTTCACTTCCGAATTGAAGGAAAATAACCTCACCAATCTCAAATGCGATTTTCAGCAGTCAAAATTCAAGGGAAAACCTGTTCTGAGATGGATTCAGATAACCTACAGGCATCCGGACCATAACATCAGCTTTATGGGAACCGACATCTTCCCTTATGACTACATAAAAACCAATGAGATTTCCAATCTCGATGATGTGTTCATGAAAAGCAGGGAGGAGTTTTATCTTGCAAATCAGGAAAAAATGCCGTTCAGCCAGGTTTTGGAGAGATACTGCGAAAACATGAACCTGAGCCTGGAAAGGCAGGACTTTTACCTGTCAGGTGTTGAAGGGGTGAGAAGCCCTAAGGATTTCTACAGGATAAAGATACTTGAAACAGACAGGCTCTTCCCGCTGAAAACCCTGAATTTCAATGACTATTCCTTTAAGGTTCCAAGGGATACAGACTACTATTTATCAATGATTTACGGCGACACATATCGTGAAATTCCAAAGGCAATAAGGGATCACAGCAGGATTTCCAAACTGATTAAGATAGAAAACATCAATGATCTTCTGGAAGATGCTGTATTAGAGATGAAATCCGCAAATGATAATTTTTAATAAATAGGTTGACTTATGACAAAAGTATCTGTAATTTTGCCGGTTTACAATGAAGAGAAATATATCAAAAAAGCCATTGATAGCGTTTTAAACCAGACACTTGATGATTTTGAGCTGATAATCGTCAATGACGGGTCCAGTGATGATACATTAGACATCATTAAGGGATTTGAAGATGAAAGAATAAAACTTATAAATCAGACAAATCAGGGCCCGGGAGCTTCAAGAAATAACGCCCTTGAAATAGCTTGCGGCGAATATGTTATGTTTCTTGACGGTGATGACTGGTACTGTCCGGATGCATTAAAAACTGCTTATGATGAGATTACATCAAATGACACTGACATTTCCATTTTTCAGATAATTAAATATGACGGAAGCGAGTATTCCGAAAACAGCTGGTTTAACCTGGACAACTTTCCTGATGCCTTTGAAGAGAGGGTTTTCAATCCCCATGAGTGCAGGGATTTTCTCTTTGACATCTCAGTAAGTGCCGCCCAAAAGATTTTCAGGCGTGAATTTCTCGCTGACATAAACGCCAGGTTTCCTGAAGGAATATACTTTGAGGACATGCCGTTTTTCTTCTATACATTTCTAAAATCAGAAAAGGTTTCAATAATTAAAAGACACTTATATGTGAGAAGAAAGCATGAGGGATCAATTACAGAGTCCGTTGACTCGAAGTTTCTGGACACCGTAGAGGCGGGCCAGATTCTTATGGACATTTTCATTAAAAATGGATGGTATGATATGTACCTGTTTGATTTGCTTGCCTTCAAAATCAATGGTCCTCGATATGCTTTAATGGGTATTGAAGAAAAATACAGGGAAGAGTTATATCTGTTAATTAAAAAGGACTATGAATCAATTAAAGAGAGTCCTTATTATCAGGATTATCTTGACAATCTCGGACCCGTGAAAAAAAAGTTTATGCTGGACATAATAAAATCAGAGGATTATGCTGATTTCAAGACCCTGAACCAGACAAAGTCCTCTCCTGCATAAAGGCTTATCAGAATTGATGTAAGAGTGACAAGTACATATATTGCAGTCACTTCAATAGGCATAAGCACAATAAATGCAATCAAAATGACTATTGTGGATATCCAGAACACTGTTTTTTTATTTTTAATCCCTGAATAGCTTAAAATTCCCAATATCACAGGCACTGCAATGATTGCAAGGATATAAAATATTGACATTTCAAGGCTTATCATTCCATCAATAGGCATGTTCAGCACGTTCATGAACAGATACATCTCAAGGACTGTGAGGAAAAATCCCTGAACTCCTCCGGCTATTGCCTGTGCGAGAGTGTGTTTTTTAAGAAGGACCCTTGACCATATTACTATCGGATAAATCAATGCAATAGCTGCACCGACAGGTCCCAAAAGCAATATCAGTGCTGCAATCGGTCCGCTGATTCCTGTTGTGTGAACGCTGATTTTCCATTTGATTGTAATTAATAAAACAACTCCTGTATTTACTGAATAGCATAAAAGAAGAATTGTCAAGAAGTTGTCAAGATTCAGGAACAGTGAAACCAGAACTCCGATAAAATAGCTAATTATGCCTACGATAAGAGGAACATACCTGTCCTGCCTGTTTGAAATGTCGTTGTCGGTGTTTATTATTTTAGCCCACATAAGAATAATCACCATAGGAAGCAGTGATGCAAATATTAAGGCGACTATCTCACAGGAGACAAATTTATTGAAATTCAAGACTCCGTTTTCAAGTGAAATCACATAACATATTATCAAAAACAATGGTATTGTAATAATCGGCGGCTGTGTCAATGTTGAAACTATTTTAGCTATTTTTAACTTTTCCATAATTTTATATTTTATCTTGTTTTATTAATAATTTTTTGAATATCATTTAAAATTACTTATCATTTTCCATGTTTGTTACAAATTTCCTATTTTCAGGCATTATTGTTGCAGTTGCAATAGTTGTCAATGCAACAGTTTATATATTATAAAACAGTAATAATAAGTTATGAAATCATTAGTAGTTTATTACTCAAGATCAAATATTACAAAAAAGCTGGCGGAAAATATCGCAAACAAGATAAACGCCGATATTGAGGAAGTTATTCCAAAAGTCAACTATCAGGGAAAAATAGGATATGCACGTGGAGGAAAGGACGCAATCACAGAAAAGATTGTCGAACTTGAAGCATTGAAATACGACCCTCAGGATTACGATTTGGTATATATCGGAGCACCTGTATGGGCTTCAAAAGCTGCAAATCCAATAATTTCATACCTTAAACAGAATGAAGGCAAATTCAGTGAAGTCAAATTCTTCATGACTGCAGGAAGCAGCGGATTTGAAAGCTCATTCAAACAGATGGAAAAATATTCAAAAAAACCGGTAAAGACACTGGCATTGACCACAAAGGAAGTCAAAAAGGACCTGTGTGAAGACAAGATCAATTCATTTATAGAGTAGATAGGATGTCACTTGAAGAGTTTAAACAAATCGATGCAAAAGCTCTTCCCGTTGGAAAACTAATCTCAATGATTGCAAGGGGCCATACAATATACATCAATCGCCATTTGGAGAATTTGAATATCAGTGCAACACAGCTGCATCTGCTGTTTGAAATATCACACCAGTGCGAAATCAACCAGGAAAAGATTGCAAGCAGATGCAACATCAACAAGGGTTCCGTTGCAAGGTCAATAAAAAAGCTTGAAGACAAAGGCTTAATCAAACGTGAGATAGATGAAAACAACCGTCGCCAGAACAAGATTTCACTCACACAGGATGGTGAGGAAACCCTCAATGAGGCAGTGAAGATATTGAAACAATGGGAAGACGAAGTAATTTTAGATAAAGGATATATAGAAAAGGAATTATTACAGCAGATATTAAAGGAAATAGCTATTAAGACAATGGAGTTGAATCAGGGGGAGTGTAAAAATGGCTAACAAAAGTAAGAATATTGAAATGATCACCGGTGATCCTAAAAAGGCTATCATCAAACTGGCATTGCCGATGATGGTTTCAATGCTATTGATTATGATGTATAACATTGCAGACAGTATCTGGGTGGCAGGACTTGGAGCGGACGCTCTTGCGGCAATAGGATTTATCACACCGCTGTTTATGGTGCTTGTGGGACTTGGAAACGGAATCGGTGCAGGTGCAAACTCACTGATTGCAAGAAACATCGGAGCTGGAAACCGTGACGGGGCAAACAACGCAGGATTGCACGCTATCGTATTATCCATAATCGTATCAGTAATATTTACAATACTTATTGAAGTGTTCATGGTGCCTATCCTTCAGTTTATGGGTGCAGGAGACACAATACAATATGCAATGGACTACAGTTACATCATATTCGGATTCCTATTCATCTTCGTATATTCAGGAGTTGCATCAGCCATATTCAGGTCCGAAGGAGACATGAGAAGGGCAACAATAGCTATTGCAGTAACAGCAATCATGAACATTATTCTGGACCCAATATTCATTTATGTATTGAACTTTGGAATCGCAGGAGCAGCATGGGCAACTGTTTTTTCAGCAATATTGTCCTGTCTTGTAATGAGCTACTGGATATGGGGTAAAAAGGATTTATATCTTGATTTGTCACCTCAAAACTTTGATTACTCATCAGCAATCATGATTGACACATTGCAGGTTGCAATCCCTTCAACATTGGAAAATGTTGTTTTCTCAGCCCTTGCTATTATCATCAACAGTATGCTTGTGTTAGCAGCAGGAACAACCGCAGTGGCTGTATATACTGCATCAATGAGGATAGTTCAGTTATGTATGATTCCGTTAATAGGTATTGGAACAGCAGTATTGACCGTTGCAGGCGTCGCATACGGTGCACACAACTACCAAAACCTAAAAACAGCACACTCATATTCAATTAAAATCGGATTTGCAGTGTCAATAGCTCTTGGAGCCATAATGTTTATATTCTCAAACCAGATTGCAACAGTATTCTCATACACTTCAGCAAGTGCATCAATGGCACCTGAAATCGCTACAGCACTCTCAGTACTGACATTATTTGTTCTTGCAATACCTCACGGAATCATGTCATCAATGATGTTTCAGGGTGTCGGTAAAGGAACATACTCCCTTTTAATCACTCTATTAAGATCATTGATTCTTGAAAGTGTATTTGCATATCTTTTCTGTTTCATATTCGGATGGGGACTGACAGGAATCTATGCAGGTGTCGTATTCGGTTGCTTTGTTGGAGGAACCGTCGGATACATATGGGCAAAATTCTTTATCCGCAAATTCAAGGAGATTTCACTTAAAAAATATACACCACAGGAAGAATAATCCTAGGGATTATTCTTTTATACTTTTTTTTATAGAATATTATTATGGAATTCATCCTCAACAACAAGAAGTATTCAATTATCAACCATGAGCTTTTTATCAACTATCTTATGGTTGACAGCTATTTTAGACAAAGATATTCCAAATATGACTATGACATCAGATTCGATTTCATAGAACCTATATTGGATAAGGAAAAAATAGAATTCAAGGACATTCAGGAAGGCACTGAAGTTCTTGAGCAGCTGATAGAAAAAGGGGAAATAAATTTCATTCCTCAGGGGCTTAGAATAGATGAGCATCTCAACGGAAACTTCATGATAACCTATCAGGACCTTGAGTTCAAGAACGTTACTGTCGGTGAAGCGATACCCTTTTTAATAACTTTAAACTCATTGTTGACTTACAAACCGATTGTAACATTAACACAAATAGAAGAGGAAATGAATAATTTTTTGGAAAAATTCAGAAGCTATCCTAAAGACTGATTAATATTTAAAGGTGCTTTAGGATATAAGAAGCATGTTGAAGTTTTTTTCCAGTAACAGTTATTGCATGTCCTGCACTTTACCTCACCGTCACCTTCGATTTTCCAGTCAACCAAAAAGCTGGGGTCGGCTACAAACGGCCTTTGCATGGAAATAAAATCAACTTTTGTCTTGTTGAGGACATTGTTGATTTGCCTTTGTGATTTGATGCCGCCACCCATTATGACAGGAATGTTTACATTGTCAATGATCTTTTCGCATGAACTTGCGAGAATGCTTTTATGATAGTTTTCACGTGAAAAATACTGTGGGGAACGTGGACGGGTAATCTGGAGAGAATCAGCACCGTATTGCTCAAGTATTTTGGCAACTTCAACAGTATCTTCTATGGTCATTCCGCCCTTTTGGATATCGAATGCATTCAAGCGGCAGTTGACGTGCAATTTGGTGTTTTGTTTAATTACTTTGATGATTTCAAGGACAATTCTTAATCTGTTAAGTGTGTTTCCACCGTATTTATCTTCCCTTTTGTTGAAAAGTGGATTGATGAACCTTGTCAAAAAGTAGTAGTTTCCAAGAGCTATCTGAATTCCGTCAAAACCTGCATAATCAAATTTTTCAGCTGCAATGATGAAGTCAGTCTGGATCTTTCTGATGTCCTCGATTGTGATATCTTCTATTTTAACGTGCTGTTCTGTTCTTTTATTGTAATGCACAAAACCCAATTGGGCAAAGATTGGAACGTCATATACATGAACAAGATCAGTAAGGTCCTTGGCTTCACGAACAAAGCGGTTATAGTTAACTGTTTGTGAGTATTTGCTGAATCCATCTCTAGGATATAGTGAAAATAGCTCAGTGATGATTAGTCCGACACCGCTTGCGGCAATGTTTTCATATCTGTCATATATCTCAGGAGTGAGGTTTCCGGACTGCTCCCTTTCGGATTCCCATAATCCTGTTCTTACGATACGGCTGTTAAGTTTAAATTCTCCAAATTCACAATAATCAAACAAATCTTTCATGTATTATAATATAATTAAAAATAATATAAAAAAGTTATCAAAAAAAATAGAAATAGTGGGAAAAATGTATTTCCCATTAAATCTTGCCTTCTTAGATTATAACAATTAAAGTAACAAGCAATAATGCAAGAACAGCGAAAATGTTAAAGTCATTTTCATTTGCATTAGCTGTTTGAACTGCTACATTTTCTTTACTGGTATTGCCGCTGTCATCTGAAGCTTGTTTGTTATCCAAATCATCAATATCAATAGATTTCACTACAGAATTTTGACCGATACCAGTGTTTGGCAATACATTTGCATCCACAAATGAATCATCATTATTGTATCCGTTACCGGTAGCTGATGCAGATGTTGTTTCTTTATATGCTGTTTTTTTATTATCATCACCACAATCAGAATCTGATGGCATGAAACCTGCTCCACAGGCATAAAATGCCTTAGAAGTTACATAATGATAATAAAGTGTTCTGTTTACTGTATAGTTGCCTGTTTTTCCATATGCGATGTCATATCCCCAATGATCGAAGCCATCTTCGTCTTCAAAGTCTTCCCAGTCTTCATCATCCAGGTCATCTTCGTCGTCGTAGTCTTCCCAGTCTTCATCATCCAGGTC
>NZ_CAMJCX010000019.1 GCF_946404245.1 uncultured Methanobrevibacter sp. | reverse complement strand
TCTGGTTTCAATGTCGTTGAAGTCCACTTCAAAGAAAAAGAGAAACTTGACCTCCATATCCTGGTCGTAAATCACCCAGCTCGGGCCGTTGATGTCCAGCATTTTGATTGACCATTTGCTCATCAGATTACTGATCTTTTCTGTTAGCTCTCAACGCTAAAGTCATCGGCGATGAATATTTCATTCATTGGTAGAATACCTCAGAGTCTGTTTTCGGAAGGTTCAGTTCAATCTCTTCCCTGTTGAAAATGCCCACCATTGAAATTTCCTCCTTTTTGATGGACATAGGCTGTGTGATGCTTTCATCTTCTATTGAAACCATTGAAACGTTTACCCATTCATCGTCTTCACTTAAGTATAAACATGGCTCAAATAGCTGAAACTTGGTCATTACAATCAATAATAAATCATTTATTTCCGCATCATTGCCTGTGTGCTGTCTGTTCAAATCCAATATTCTTTCCTTTACATTCATTTTTTAACCTCATATAAAAATTCAAAGTGATCTATTCCGTCCTCGAGATATACGTCGGACACTTTAACAAATCCCAAACCCTCGTAAAACTTAACAAGATAGGCCTGACCTGACAGTCTGATTTTATCCTTTTTCAGGTCTTTTATGATATAATCTATTGCCTTCTGCATGATTTTTTTAGCTATTCCGTGTCCACGGTATTCCTTTTTTACAATGACACGGCCGATTGCCATATCCTCAAATGCCACGTTTTCAGGCAATATCCTTGAAACCGCAATGATTTCGTCACCATCCTTTAAAAACAGGTGCATTGCCATCTGGTCTTTATCATCCAGGTCATTGTATACGCAGTCCTGCTCCACTACAAGACTTCAGCCCTGAGCTTCAGTATTTCATAGAGCTCATCAAGACTCAGTTCATCAAATTCCTTCAAAAACCAGTCCATGCTACCACATTTCATTGATCTGATTCAGCTTTTCGATGTTGTCCATGGATACTGCAAAACCATCAACAATAATAAATTCAATTGCCCTTAAAAATCCCACGTCATTTAATAATGTGCAGTTTTCAAGCATAAGCTGGGAGTAGTCCGGCTCATCAAGAATATCCCTTCTGAACTGCTTTTTGATATCCTCCAGAAGGTCAATGTCAATGAAAGATTCCACGATTTCTTTAACAGTGTTTGCAAGGCTGTTGCCTATTGTCTTGAGCATATCTATCTCATCCTTCGACCTTTCGATTGTCTTTTGGATATTCAAGAATGATGAATAGTCCTGATATCCTATAAGTGTAAATCTTCCCTCAACTGTATGTGCTGCATATTCATCAATCAGGCAGTTTTCGGCAGAATATGAGAGTATGAAGGTTACGATTGATTCCATCTCCTTTGTCTTTGATGCGTCAAGAAGCCTGCACAGTATATGGGTCAGTATTTCCTTTATAAGAAAGTGTGTGAGCTCATGAAGCATTGTTGTTATCTGAAGTGCGTCAAGCTGTCTGTCATCGACAAAAATTGAATTGAATCTGTAAAATCCAAGCTCCTGACCGTAGGACTTGTATTCAACATTGACAAATGACTTTGTAAAAAGAATCACCTTTTCAAGAATTGACAATGTGTCCAAATCTATTTCATTGTCCTTTATTGCAGAGTCAATGTTCTTGAGGGCAGTGAGTTTGATGTTTCTGATGATTTCATTAAAATCTTGCATTCCAAATTCGAATTTGGTCAGCTCCAGGAGATTTTCAGCTGTCAGGATCTCATTAAAATCAGTGTATGAATTCTCACCTTCAACGGTGAATTCGTGATCTATATCAATCAGTCTCACATTGACCTTTTCGATGTCCTTAAGAGCGACTGCACAGTCAAAGCAGAATATTTCACTATCCGGATATTTTCTTCCGCATTTTGGACATACTTTAGTTATTTTATAATCAATAGAGGGTGCGTTAAGAGAGAGTTCGGGACTGAAATCCATTTGGTCCTCGATTAAATCTTTTGAGTAGTATACCTTCTCGCGGACTTCCATTTCGGGCATTGCGCTTCTAATCAGCTCAAACTTTTCCCTATCAATTTCAGTATATTTCGATAAGTTATCCAATTTCATTTAAGACCCTTTTTTCTAGTAATACATTAATGTTGATGTTATTATGAAGCTGATGAACCAGACCACAACAGACAGCGCAATGACAACTATGCCGTATGTCTTGGCGTTCGGGTTGTCCTTACGTGTTATAAGATAAATTCCGAATATCAATCCAATAAGAGGGATGAATATTGCAGAGACCAAACCCAGCACCAATGCAAGGGTGTGGCTTTTTTCTGTTACCTGTGGCGCATAGCTTCCGCCGGCACTTTGGCCGTTTCCAATATTTGTGTATGAGGATATGTCCTTTCCGCAGTTCTTGCAGAATTTTGCCTCATTAACCAGTTCCTCACCGCAAAATGGACAGAATTTTGACATTTAATCACCTACCGAAGATTTTTTCTATCAGGAAGTCTTCATCCTTATAAAAGTCAATGTTGATTTTGGTTCTGATTGCGTCAAGTGACCACATGAGCTGCTTTGATTCGCTTAATGGGACATAGACGTTTTTCGCCCCGTTTTCCACACACATCTTCAAAGTTTCCGCCAAATCTTTTGATTGTGACTCGTTGAGTATTACTGTACCGTTGTCTAAACTTTGATTGTTTTTGATGGATTCATTTGCTATCATTTCCTGCAGTTTAAAATCATGTGCTTCACCATCTGATGTTAAATTATCAACTGTTATTTCATTATTCTTGACACTTAGTTTGAATATGTCATCGCCCTCAATGAATATGACCTCACCGACATCATGGACGATGTCCAGTGGAAGGCCTGAAGAGGTCTGCTCAACGGGTTTGCTCTCATCATCAATGAGGCCCTTTTCAGCCAGGTCCTCAACCATCTTGCTTACAAACATCCTGGACATTTCCTTGTCAAGTGCAAAGGGATCCTTCGGCTCTTCCTTTTCGCCTGCAATCTTTTTCAGCAGGCGAATTATTTCCTCATTCTGCTTTTCTATGTTTCTGTTGATTTTGATTAATTCTGATAAATCTGACATTGCAATACCTCATAAGAATAAATAGTAAATGGATTCGAACAGTCTCTCGTCATTTGCAAATCTCTCAAAACCGAGAGAATACCTTAAAAGGGTAAGCCTTGGAATCAGGACATTGCTTGACTGAGGGTTCAGTATTATGCCGTCCATATCCTCGGTGAGTACAAAGTTGACAAGTGTTGCCAAATCGATAAGCTGCGCATACCTGTATTTTGAAGTTGCAGGCTCGTCAAGCCTTGACCTTGATGAAAATATTGTGGCATACCTTCCGCCCACATTGTCGATGTACATGGAAGCCACAGGTCCTGTCTCTTTCTGTGATATAAGGCCGTCATCGGCTTTAGGGGATAAGTCATAATCACTGAGCATCAGTGTCAAAAGTCTTGAATGGGTAAGCTTTTCAAAAAGCATCTCATAATCGCCAATGTTTGCGGGATTGTCAACGAATGCTTCCAGCTCACTGTTGTCGATTGAAGCGTAAATGTCTCTCAGTTCATCTTCTGAATATGGATTGGTAGCATAGAAGTTGGTTTTTGGAATGTTTTCTATGCTTAAAATGAATTCCTTTTTAAACAGGTACTTTTCGGATGCCGGATTTAGGATAAAGCCTTCAATATCGGTTGTCTTAATGATGTTCTGGTACAGTTCAAAGGGATTGTTGAGAACCTGAATGTCATCATCCTTATAGAACTTGTGAAATTCATCCAAATCTGTGAAAAGCGGAGTGATTTTCGCCTCTTCATCCTCATAGATTATGAAATTCAGGGTATTGTTCTCCCGCTTTGCAGGAATATACAGGTTTGAATACCTGAATTCATGTATCAGGCGGATGAGCAATTCCTCTGTAAGCTCATTGTCGTTCAGATAGATGTCTTCAATTACGGTTCGCAAGTGTTTATGAGTTATCATTGAAATTATTTTGTCTTAAATTCTATATTAACTTGATTATATTTTGAATGCATAATCAAGGCTGTCCCTTAATTTGGGGTTTTCAACAACCACTTCGATGCCGCTTGCCTGGGAAAGGAAATCTGACCTCATTATGATACAGTCAAGGGTGTTCGGATTGATCATGACTCCGTCCATGTCGTTTCTAAGCACAAAGTCAAACAGTTCGCTCAGTCTGGTTATCTGGACGTAGCAGCTGGCGTCAATGCTTTCGACAACCTCCATCAGTGAATCCATGTCAGTGTATATTCCACCCAAAAGGATATCCCCGTGCTCCACATTGCACAGTGTGAATCCGTCTACATCATTTGCCTTTATGATGCCGTTTTCTGCAAATTCATCAAGAGGCTCATCGCTTACGACAAGGTTAAGCATGGTTGAATTTGAAAGTTCTGCAAAAAGCTCGTCTGAGGTGATCTCTTTATCTGAGGTTAGAAGCTCAATCAGTGAATCGTTTCTGACATTTCCAAGAATCTCCTTTAGCTCCTCTGCAGTATATGCTTCGGCGTCATCTTCCTCATCACTTTCAGTGTCAATATATATGTCCTTAAGAAAATCCCTTTCAAGAGGCAGGTATTTGCCTTCAAGATTAATAATGATTCCGTCCAAATCGTTTTCATTTACCAAATCAACGTACTGGCTGAACTCCAATGCGACAGGCTCGTATTCACTGTCTTTTGAGATATATGCTTCATACTCTCCAATGTCTGTAAAGAGGGGAATGAATGTTGAGCCGTCATCTTCGAAATTTACGTTTTCAAAAATCACTCCCTCTGAATCCTCAGCCAACGGTATAATGAGATTGGACACTTTAAGTTCGTTTACAAGTTCAAAAAATAATTCCATAAGTGTATCCTCATCGTCATCAAGATACACTTTGGCAAAATCGATTGTTTCTTTTAAATGTTTGTTTTTGATGGATAATTGGGACATGTATAATTTCTCCTAATCTAAACTATTATATGATATAATATATTAATTTTTTAATATTTAAGTGATGTTTATTTCATATAATTATGATATGTTTATACTGTTAATAATACGAATAAAAAAATAAGTAACTATTCATTATCCAGTAACTAATAAATTATTTAAGATTGAACAAATTTTAATTCATGCCTAGTGAACTGACAGAGAAGGAAAAATGGGAGATAATCGGTAAAATCAAAGTTTCACCAAACAAGTACAAGACCCTCAAAACCATTGAAACCGAATATCTCATGCCGTCAGAAATAGCAAAATACAGCGGCCTCAGAATCACTCAGGTTTCAAACGCACTTAAAAATCTTAAAAATGACAATCTAGTTGTATGCATCAATGAGGAAGCTAAAAAAGGAAGGCTTTACCACAATACTGAACTGGGTCTTGAAATTCTCAAGATGCTTGAGAGCAATAAAAACGATTAGACTAGTTTTGCAATGACATGCTCATCCATATAGATGAACACAACTTCCGCTTTTTTCAAATCCAAATCCCTTATGTCGCTTGCGCTTTTTATGTTTTCAACCAATGTGTATTCGCTGTTTGCAACATAACCGACCTTTTCACCGTCGATTTCAACCCTTATGGCGTCAGGATCATGCTCGTTTTCAGGTTCCTTAATGAGGTCGACTGTCATGCCCGGCTTGAATATCTCTATTCCAAAGTAGAATCTTGTTCCGGTGATGCTTATGAGAGTGTCTTTTGATGACTTTAAAAATTCGATTTGTCCTTCAAGCTCCTTTATCTCATCGGTGAATCCTTCGGCCTTTAGATAGCATATCCTTGAGTCTATTGACTGGCCTAGACAGTCCAGAATGCTTCCCTTGAGATACCAGAACTTTTCCCTGTAGGTGTCTTTCAGGCCCTCAGGCAATATTTCAATGGCATCGGTGATGATTTTCAGTGCCTTTGTCTTGTCGTTTAGGGAATTCGCCCACCTGTACATCATCAGTGCCCACTTTTCACGTGTCTCATCAATATCATTAAGCTTAAATGCACTGGCGTATGCATCATCGGCCTCGGAATATCTGTTTAAGCTTTCAAGAATCTCGGCCTTTAGTGTGAAATAGCGGTAATTTTCACCGTCCTTTTCAATTGCAACATTGATCAGTGTCAATGCCTCATTTGCTCTTGAGTCATCAAGAAGCCTTTTTGCCTCATCGAAAAAGACATCTGAAACGCTTTCGCTTGTCTTCTCACTTTCTTGTGATGTCTTGACTATCCAGTCATCGAGATTTTCGCCGAATTGACGCTCTGACATGCTTCACCTAATCGAGATTGTCCACATGTTTTGCAACTTCTTCTCCAACTTCAGTGAGCCGGTATATCCTGTTCTTATGGGCCTCTTCGTTAATGCATTCGGCCACCTGACAGTCCTTGAGCTGCTTGAGGACATTTGAGATGTGGTTTATCTTTATTCCTGAATCCTTTGCAATGGTGCTCGGTGTCTTTTCACCGTCTTCAAGGGCCTTAACAGCCTTTGCCCTGTATGAAGATATGTTGATGTAGCCGTATACCTTTAAAGTTTCATCATCCATATTTTCCACCTTTTTTCATGTTTGTTTCTATTTGTAGTCCTTTATTGACCCGATCACGTCTTCCATATCATCTATAAGCACGTCGACGTCACCGTCGTCAGCTGAATCCATGGTGAGCACAAGCTCGTTAGTCAGGTCATCCATTTTGGATATTATTGCCTTAAGCATGCTGATTTTTGACTTGATTTCTGAATCAACCCTCGGGGAGTCCTCGGTTGCAAGGTTTAAAATGTTCATTGCAGATTCTGATTCCCTCACAAAGAGCTTTCTGGACTTGTCCACAAGTGAAATGAATCTGGTGTATGTAAGCTGAGGAGGCTGGAAACGCTTTTCGATAAGCTCACGTGCAACTTTGTCCTTAGCATCGAATTCTGCATTGAGAGTGGAGATTTTTGCCTTGTAGTTTTCAAATTCAGGAATCAGGGTCTTGTCCATTTGCGGAGCTTTCGGTTTTTCCTCTACCTTTTTGACCTCCTTAATCTCCTTAGGCTTTTTGCTTTCAATCCTGTGAGGAGGATTTGTAGGGTTAGGATTGGTAATCTTATGGATTACACAGCCAACAGCAAACGGAGGTGCGGTAAACATTATTGCAACCACATACATTGCGAATATGTTGAAGTGGGATACGAATGCATCTGCTATGAACAGAAGAGCGAAGAGCGCAGAGGAAATTACCTTGGTTTTTGAGAGGACAAATTCCCCTGTGTTTTTGTTCTGCCAATAAAAGAGGAAATGCTTCAAGTCATCAAGAAGCCCGTAGTCATTGTTTTCAAGCACGGCATCCTTAGGTCTGCCCCTGAATGAGTGGATTCCATATCCTACAAAGTATGTGAGAATAGAAAAGATTGCACCAAGTGCAATGGCAGCTAGCCAGTCACGGTCGGTCAGTGCGAAAAACAGGAAAAGGAGAAATACTCCTATTGTCGCAACTTTTGTCTTTGCTATGACATACTCTCCGTCATGGTTCCAGTAGAGCAGTGAATGTATGATGCTTGGCTGACTTTTTCTGGTCTTTGCGGGCATGTTTGATTGCCTGAATGATTGGGACTTGCAGTTAGGGCAGAAATTGTAGTCCACATCCACCTTTTCACCGCATTCGTTGCATATTTTATATTGGCTAGTCATCTTCTTCCTCTATTAAAAAATCTTCATATGTCAAAGTGTTGAGCTCCTCATCTGAAATGTCATCTTCGCCTGCCAGACGGTTTGCCTGTCTTGTGATGACCTCCTCAAAGAGGTTTCTCACGGCACGGCCGTTTGCAAAGTTCCCGGACCTGTGCTCGTACATTGTCTCGAAATACTCTTTCAGGTACTGCTTTGCTCCGTCATCTAAATTTAAGTTGGCATCGCTTGCCATGAGCTCGAATATGTCATAGAGCTCTTTTTCATCGTAGTCCTCAAAGTATATGAACTTGTTGAATCTTGACTCAAGACCTGGGTTTGAGTGAAGGAACTTGTCCATCAGATCAGGATATCCCGCAACGATTACAATCAGGTCGTCACGGTTGTCCTCCATTGCCTTAAGCAGAGTGTCTATCGCTTCCCTTCCGTAGTCGTTTTCGCTTGACTGGGCAAGTGCATATGCCTCATCAATGAAAAGTATTCCTCCCATTGCAGTCTTGATGACTTCCTGGGTCTTTATTGCGGTCTGTCCGACATATCCCCCGACAAGGCCGGACCTGTCGGTTTCAATGAGATGTCCCCTGCTTAAAAGTCCCATTGCATGGTATATCTTGGAGAGTAATCTTGCAACTGTGGTCTTTCCTGTTCCGGGATTTCCTGAAAACACCAAATGAAGGCTCATTGCAGGCTGTTTGATTCCACGCTCTGAGCGAATCTTTCTGATTCTTACAAGATTTATCATTGAATTGACATCCTTTTTGACTTTTTTAAGACCAACGAGCCTGTTCAGCTCATCAATGTAGTCATCAAGTGACTTTTCCGGCTCTGTTTCCTCAATGACTTCAGGAATGTCAACGCTTTGCGGAATCACGGAAGGCTGAACGGAAGCATTCATCTCTATTTCATTTTCACTCATATAGACTTCAAGCTTTTTAATGTATGAGCTGTAAAGCTCAAGGACATCACTGTTAAGCTCGTCATCCACGGTTATGAAGAACTTGCCCAAAAATTTGTAGCATTCATAAAGGCTGGCGCATGAGTTGACGTTTCTCATGTCATACTTCCGGGCGAACAAATCGATTTCATGCAGGGCCACAAAAGACAGTGGTATCTCATCGCCAAGCTTTTCGTCAGTAAGGGTCATGATGTCATCCTTTGAGTAGCTTGCATTCAGGATTGAGTTTATGAACTCCAGTTCGTTGTCTGTTATCACATCGTCGCCCAAGCCGAGATAGCTGAACCATTTGAAAAGATCATCAAGCACAACGCTCACAAGGTTTGCGCTGTCCATCTCTTCCAGTGACGGCGAGAAGTCGCAAAATACATTTACAGCGCTGAGTATAAATCTGAAATCGTTAAGATAACCTATCAGATAATCCATCTGAACCTTTTCAACCTCGCTTCCGCATGAAGGGCATGCTGTCTGTGAGTTGTCAAGGATTTTACCGCATTTATTGCAAATAGTCCACTCTAACATCATATTAACATTTTATTATTAGTCATATATAATCCTATATATTGCCTGTCATTGCCAGTGATATAAGGTCGAAGATTAGATGGGAGAGGTATGATGTGAATACGTTTTTGGTTTTAAGATATAAAAGCACATCAAATACTGATCCAAGTCCCTGAACTATAATAACGCGAAGGATTGAGCCGTATTCGCCTGCATGCATGAGACCGAACGCCACAAGTGCAACAAATACTGAAACGGCAAGTGATGCCTTACGGTTTTTTGATAATTTATACAATATAAGCATCATTATAAGGATTATGATAACCTTGAAAAGCTCTTCACCCATCAGCTGGATAACTAAAATGAGCACATCCTGAATAGAATCTATGATTGACAGTCCGTCTCCGACCACATGAGGTGTGCCCTCTGCCATATAGAAAATCGCACCAAAAACCAATGAATATATAAAGCTTATGACAATTGTCAGGATGATGTATTTGATGTCTCCCCTCTGGATTTTTTTAAAAAAGTATCCGTAATTTCCCCTTGCAACAATCAGTATAGGCAATGTTGTTGAAAGCATCAGTGCAATAGGGAAAATGTTGTAGTCAATTTCAACTGGGATGTGCTTGACGAGCATGATATATGCAATCACACCTGCAAGCATTAAAATCCAACTCCATGCCGGAATTTCCGGAACACCGTTATAGAACGGCAAGTCTTCTTTTACGGTTTCGAATTTGAAAAAGTCTGTCATGATTATAAATATATCTAAAAAATATATAAATAATTTTTTACATTTCTGTCAATAATTAAAAAATGGAGATGATATTCTGTTAAACAATCAGTTTTGCAATCAGATATTCATCCAGATATGTGAAAAGTATTCTTGCTTGGGCATTATTGGTGAATGTGTCTATAATCATTGACGCACTTGATATGCCTTCGGGCACGGTCCTTGGTGAGTTTGCAACATAACCTACCGTTTCACCGTCCTTTTCAATGCGTATCGCATCGTGGTCATGCTTATTTTCAGGCTCCTTTATCAGTGTCACAATGTCATTTTTCTGGAGCCTGAAACCACCGTCATAGAATTTTCTACCGGTAACGCTGATTAAAGTACCGTCACACTCTTTGAGGAATTTTTCCTGCTTTTCAACCTCTTCTATATCGTCATACCTTCCGGATGCCAGTAGGAAGCATTTCTTTGCCTGGACCTGCCTTCCCAATGACTTGAGAATACTACCCTTGACTCTGAGATAGTCATTTCTTCCATAGTCATCTGGAAGGATTGCAAGCGCCTCATTGATTGTTTTCAAATCCTTTTCCCTTACATTAAATGAATCGGCATGCTTTTTGGCAAGCCTGTAAAGGCACTGGGCCTTGTTTTCGACAACCACTCTTTGGTTTGCAATTGCAAGAGACTCATCATAATACTTAAGCGCATACTCAAACTTTCCCCAGTTGTCAAGAATTATTGCCTTCATGTTCAAGTGATTCGGATTTCTCGGACTGATATCCAGAGCCTGATTGATCAAATCAAGCGCCTCATCGTATCTGCCCCGTCTTTCAAGTTCCCTTGCACGTTTTGCAAGCTCCCTGTCTTTTGACAGTCGGGGTTGTTGAGGAGGCCTACCATCTTCATCCCCGTCACCGTTGTTGATATATCCCATATAAGGAATATCAGGCACTCCGACACTGTCACCCCAATCTGAAGGATCTCCTACCTGCCATTGGTACGGTTCGTAATCATCACCCATTTAAATCACCTCTCACAACAATTTCAGGTCTTCCGTTTTCATTCACCCAGTACTTTTTAAGCTCCACTCCGCAGTTGACGCATCTTGAGGCATCATCACTGTTTGGATATGAGCAGCAATAGCATTTCTTTGCCATTCTTTACCTCACAGTGCATAGTAGTTAACATCAACGGACCTTCCGCAGCATTGGCATTCGTCTGTTCCGTCCTCGTTTTCCGCTCCGCAGTATTCGCATTCCCACATAATATCACCTAATCATAATAGTCAGGATCAATATAGCTCATCTCATCATTTTCATCTAAGCTGTCGTCATCATATATGTCCCAGTCCGGACTGTCTGACAAATCAGAACCGCAGTATTCGCAAGTTGCCCTACTTGGGTCGTTTAATCTTCCGCATACATCGCATGTAATCATACATTATCCCTCCATTAAACACAACACTATCCTTTTTTGAGGATTTGTTTTTTTAGCTCTTCCTCATCATCATTGTTTGTTAAAATGCTGGATGAATTAGTGGATTTTTTGATTTTAATTTTATCATAATCCTCTACGCCCATCTCTCTAAGCATTTCATTAGCATTAAATTTGGATTCATTGTCTGAATCGTCATCATCTTTATTATTAGCCAATTTTAAGATTTTATTATCCAATAAGCCATGTTCGACCCAAATTTTAACATCTTTTTTTGTAATTTGATCCTTGTTGGCTCGAACGATGTTTTCCAGGCTTTGGTTCTTATAGTCCAAATGTTCCTGAATGGTATTGATGTTAGGTCTCACATATGCTGCATGGAAAACCTCATAAAATTGCACAAACTGCTCTTCGCCATCCCTGCCTTTAAAATACCATTCATATATATCGTCCACACTGCAATTGGCCTTGCTAGCAGCAACATTTGATGTTTTTTTATTTCGTATTTCTTCAATAACTATTTTGAATTTGATTAACTGCAATAGTTCATCCAAATCATCCTTATACAGTTCATATTCCTCTTGTGTAAGCATTGATTCTCTCATTGCAATTTTATGGGATTTTTTTCTTTGTTTGTGATAGACATATATGCCTTTTTTGATATTCAAAAAGCCCTCATAGAACTCATTATATCTTTCATCACCATTTTTACCCATTTGATAATATTTTTCAGCTTCTTTTTCTGTCAAATCAGCTATTTCTAGGGATTTTCTTATGGATTTGCTTTTACTTGTCTCGAGGAATTTTGACAGTTTTTGAGGAAGCATTTCAGATTCGTAATATTCATATAACGGCTTGTAGATTTCAGACCCTCTCTCACCGGTCCTGATGAAACGCTTGGTTGCATTGACATCAACATCTGCATAAACAGATGCCTCTTCAAGAGTTTTTCCATCCTTCAATTCACTCAATATCAAATCAACTGTTATTTTCAAGTCTTCATTCTTGAAGTCATGATATATTGTTCTTGAATTCCATCGTTTCAGATATTCCTCCTTAATTCCTGAATCGGCAATAGACTCACATTTGGATTTTCCCTTGCGTCTTTCATCCAGGTATTTGTCCATTAGAAGCCGTGTGGATTCAATGAAAAAGTCTGAAGACTGGTTGGCCTCATCATAATACTCATAAAAGTCATCTACAGTGAACTTTGCAAGTGAACATGCGGTTTCAAGGTCATTGTCCTTCAGATATTTGACAAAGTTTTTCTTCCTCTCGTCTATTTCCTTTTCTCGGAGTTGTGCCAATTCATTGTTCTTGAATTTCGCCACTTTTACGATATCATCATATTCCTTTGCAGTGAGACCCGCAAATTCTATAATATCTCCTTTTGTCTTACCTTCGGATATTGCCTTTGAAATCAGTTCAATTTTTATTAAAGATACCTTATCTTCAAATTCCGGATTGATCATAAGCCAAAAATTATATACCTCATCTGAAACGTTAAGCTGCTTTTTAATGTCCTTTTCAGGAAGGCCTTCACGTTTAAGGTCAAGATACTCCTCCATCAGAAGGGTGTTGAAGTCCATGAATGATTCATTGACTTTTCCCTTTTTATAGTCGCTCAAACAGAGATTATACCATCTCTGAAGCTGCTTTTGGGATATGGTTGTGTATTCCATACTCTTGTCAATGTCTTGTGTTACCAACAGGTATTTTTCGAATTTTTTGACGATTTCACGATTGACGAGCTTAAAAAACTGATAGAAAGGTTCCTGCTTGAAGCTTCCCTGCTTGTATTCCCTAGTCTGCTTGATATCACCGGGGGTGATCTTGTCTTCCTTGAACTTTGTAATGAGCTCGCACACAGCTATGTACTTGTCGATTTTGGAAAGATACTCATCCATGTGCATGTTGTTGAATGTAATGTATCTTCCCTTTACCTTGAGCATGTCATCCTGCACCAGGGAGTTTATGAGCTGATTTGCATAGCCTTCGGGAATCCCGTATTCAATCAGGTCCTCCTTAGTGAATTTCGCGTTCTTTCCAAAGGTGTTTCTCATTGAAATGAAGTTGTTTGCATTGTCCATTACCCTGTTGCACTTGTAGCAGCACAGTGAAAAGTTGGAGTGGTTAGGCTCTCCGCAGATTACGCAGTAGTCGTAGTTGACCTCTATGATTTCGGAAAAGTCAGGAATCTCAATCATGTCCACTTCATCCATTGAGGTGTCGATTTCAACGGGCTTGTATTGAGGAACTCCCTTGTAGTCATCATAATTGGGATTGAAATCCCGGTAAAGTTTCTTTGCAATGTAGAACAGTTTCTTGTGGAGTTGGTGAGCTATCGGAACTTCTGTCTTTTCAATGACATCGACCGTGTCGTGGATTCTGTTTCTGAGCTGATATGCATCATATATGCTTGCCTTATACCTGTACGATATGATGCCCTCCCGATAAACCGCATCAAGCTGATAGTAAAATTCCTTTCTGGGGTTGTACTTTTTGTCGATCTTTTCCATAAGTATCGTAAGCACCCTTTCCAAAAAGGGAGTTGCATCGGACTTGGCCCCCTGTGGCGAAATGTTGAGCTGCTCTTCAATCCTGTTACCTGTTTTCCACAAATCCTTATCGTAATCCTTTAAAAAATCAAAATTTGACATGATGACACCTCACTAAACTATATATTTTGTTACAATATTATTTATAAATTATGAAGATTTAAATACCACCTCGATTATACTATTAATCAAGGTGTAAGAATGGAAGCAGGCTTTAAATATTTTTATGACACTTTGATAGAACACTTGGAAACATACAGTGGAGAATACGAGGCATTCATCGATTACGGTCCGGTACTGTTCAAGGTATTGTGCAATCTTTTAAACAGCGATGTTGACACCAGCTTAAGATTGCCTATCTGCGGTGCTATTGCATATTACGTAACTCCTGAAGACATAATCCCTGAAAACATCTATGGCCCTTACGGATACGTTGATGACATATATCTCTCAGCATATGTCCTTAACATGGTCGCAGAAAAGCAAGGATTTGAATTCATCCAGGAAGTTTCACCTGTCGAAGACATCGAAGGAGTCATAAGCGAATGTGAAAGCAAATCCAGAGAGCTTCTCAACGATGAAGAAATCAAAAGCATCATAGACTATATTGGTCTATAACCGCTTCCCCCTACTTTTTTTATACTAACTGATAGAATATCTCCTTGAAGTTTTCATAGAGGATAGTTCCCAACATTCCTGCCTTTTCATAATCGTCTGTTTCATCTGAAAAGAATCTTGATGGAACATGGTTTCTATAGTTTGGCAGATATCTTTCAGCCATATCTACGGTCTCATTTTTATATTCCTCACAGTCCCTGTCTGTTAGAAGATTCCTTTGCTTAAGGATGGTTATCCTTTCCTGAGACCTGACCAATTTCTGAAAATCAAATACTATTTGCTGAATTGACAATTTAATTGTATGCTTCATATCTATTCCTCCATTAAAAACATGTGATATATCGCTGAGTTCAACCTTTCGTCGCTGCAGTTATCCTCTAAAAAGCCGTAGTACTCCATGAGCACGTCACGGGAAATCATGATGCGTTCCTCAGTAGGATTGATGATGACGCCGTCCATGTCACTGTTTAAAAGGAAAGTGACCATCTCGGTGAAATTGACAATCTGAGGGTACTTGTTGAGGGTGGTTTCAACGCTTCTTATTTTATCCTCAGATGTAAATGCAACTGCGAAATTCCCTCCCATTTCGTCCTTGTATAGGAAACCCAAAGGACCGCTTTCACGCATTGAGATTATTCCGTCCTCAGCCATTGATGCATAATCCTCATTTGATAGTCTCAATGTAAGCATAGTGGAGTTGGAAATGCTTTCAAAAAGGCCCTCATAGTCATAGGCGTTTGTCGGATTTCTGATGAATTCCTCAAGATTGGTGTTGTCTATTGATTTTCTGATTCTTTTGAGGTCATCTGATGAATATGCATTGTCTGATGGAAATGAATTCATAGGCAGGTCATTGATATGCTCAAAGATTTCACGAACCAGAACGAATTGCTCTGATTTGAAATTGATTACAAAGCCCAGAAGGTCTGATGATTCAATAAGATGCTTGTAGACTGCAAATGGGTATTCATGGGCTTCCACCTCAAAGTTCGGGAAAACTTTTCCGAATTCGTCCATATCGGTGAAAATCATTCCGAAATCTCCCTTGTCGGTTTTGACGGTGAAGAGATTCAGGGTATCTGATTTTATGTCTCCTGCAGTTATTAGAGTGGAATGCTTCAGCTCATTTCGAAACATTTCAAATGTTTCAATTGGAGCATTTTCCTCAAGGGTGTCTATTTCATTGATCAGTTTTCTTAGGTTTTCATGTCTGATGGTTGGCCTTACCATGGTATCACCTGTGGTGTTTATAGTCTGCTTTCAAATTTCACATCCAGCTTTTCACAAAGGGTTTTCAAATCCTCTGCAATCACTTCAGGCTCAAACATTGCATCTTCGCAAAAGAAGTATGCAATCGGTGTTCCATTGTCTATGGAACGTATGTCAATGCAGTTTTGCCTAAGGATTACAATATAAACATGCTTGTATTTCATATCTGATGAATTCAGAATGATGATATCCATCTCAATGTTAGTGAGTACTGTTCTGGGGGTGGTGTCTGATCCCACAAGTTTAAATGCTGTCATGTTTGTGCTTCCAAATCTTTCACTCAATTGTCTTAAATCATTCATGGTTATTCCTCCAAAAAATATTCTAAAATTATAAATCAATCATTAAAATGGTTCGGTTGTATAAGGGAATTGGTAAAGTGAGTTTTTACCCACTTAATATGATGACCAATACTCTCTTATTTCGCTTTCAAGCTCATTGATGTCAAGGTCTGTCTCATCAATGTTCAGGTCTTCGATGTCTTCTGCAATGTTTGCGCCGCTTTCAAGTTTTATTGCAAGGTAGAGCTCAGCATGCCTGATTGCCATGCTTTCATAATTCTCTTTAAGAATCTGATATATCAGGTAGTACAGGTTCACCTTGACTTTGACATCTTCATCGGCCAGGACAGCTTTTGAGGCAAACTCTCTGGCTTTCTCATCGTCCCCAATCTTGTGATGACAATCAGCAATTTCCTTGAAAACATACCATTGGTCTTCAGCTTCAGCAACCTTATTCAGGTAGTTCAATGCCTCTTCCGGCTGGTCCAACTGATTCAGGGACTTGCCCATTCTCCACATATGCCAGATGTCTCCGTTGAATGCATAGCTTTCAAGAGTGTCAAGGGCCTCTCTTGACGCATTAATGCAGTCCTGCCAGTCCCCGCACTTGAAATATGCTGTTGAGAGATACCTGTAGTAATCCTCCTTTTTGGATGGGAACTTGGAATCCCTTTGATCTTCCACTAAAAGTTCAGGATTTAGCTTATCAAGCCAGTATAGCATGTATTCCCAGTCCTCACGACCTTTCAGGAACATGATGACCTTGAAGACACACTGAGTGTAGACACATACCGGTGATTTTCTCAGGTCATCCTGCGGAACAATGTCGCAGACCCTTTCAGTGTAATCGAAAAGTTCGGTTTCATCTGTCTGGTCCTTGATGAACAGGTAGTACATGCACCAGCAGTACCTGACCTTGTCCCAATGCTTGAACTCATCAGGGCTTTCAGAAAAATGTCTGTCATATATTTCAAATGCCTCTTGCCTTTTTCCGGCCTTATATAATCTAGTTGCACTATTCAAATCTTTTCTAATTTGTTTGGTCATGGTTGTCACCTCGGTAATTAGGTAAATTTTTTCTCATAATCTTAAATGTGAATTTTGACATCAGCATAATGTGATGTCATCCAAATCCAGCGGGAGCAGATATTCATCCCTCACCTCATTTTCTTCGACGAACTGGAAAAAGTCCTTCTCTTCCTTGATTTTCTGATTGATTAGGTTCTGCATGCGTTTCTCTTCAATGTCCTGGAGGTATTCCCCATATTCAATCTCCATATCACATTCGTCTTCATAATAATAATCGTCAGGAATGCAGGCGTCATGAATTTCAAACTCGAAGTCATCCATGCAGTATGGGTCATCATATCTTAATCCCTGAAGGTTCTCGTCAGGACCTTCAGGATAGTCATAGTCGCAAAATCCTCCGCTTTCCACGACATATCCATGAAGCTCGCCACAGCTGTATGCAGCATCCATAGGAATCTCTTCGAAATAGCAGTTGTCATAATCATAATCGAAAAACCCGTTATCCAGTTCAGGTTTTTCAAGAGAATCGATGGATTCCTGAAGAGGATCATATTGAGATTCGTAGTCATCAATCTCCATATAATATTCCATTATTTGAGATTCATACATTTCTATCAATTGCTCATCCCTGATTTGATTGTAATAATCTTCAAACTCAAATTCCAAGTCCAGTTCCTCACTTTTCTTGATTGCTTCCATATCAATGAAATCATCTTCATACTCAATTCTCTCTTCAATCAATTGCTGGTTGCGCAAAAACTCTCTTTCAAACATGCTATTCACCTCTGATATTTACAGCCTTTAAGGATTTTCTGTTCTTTGACTTGTCAAAATTCTCTTCAGTGTAGAATGACACCAACTGTCCTACATGTATGTCCTCACCTCTAAAATCTGATCCGTGGAAAAATATGGATTCGTTATCATCATTTACAATAAAGCCGAAGTTCCTCTCTTCGACAAATTTGGTCACCGTACCGTACTGCAAGTCCTGGCTTTGGAACTGGAAGCCGGACCAGTATTCGTTAATCTGTGTGATTAAACTATTTTTGTCAAGGCTTTCCTCATCAATCATCAGCTCTTCGAGCTCTTCAGGAATCTGTGCATTGCTTTCGCACTTCAAAAGATAGCACAGTTCTGCATGCCTAAGCGCCATCTCATCATTGGTATTTTTCAAAAGCCTGAATGCAAGGCAGAACAGGTTTACCTTCATGTTTATGGAACCCTTTGCCAATATTGCCTTTGAGATGTACTTGAGGGCATTGTCATTGTCATTAATGATATGGTAATTTTCCGCAAACTCCCTGTAGACGAACCAGTCGTTTTTAACCTTGGCGACTTCCTCAAGGTATGCTATCGCTTCAGCGTTTTTATCGAGCTCCCTCAATGACTTTGCTATCCTCCAGTTATACCATGCGTCGCTTCCGTTTGTAAACACCTTCATTGATTTCAATGCATTTTTGGCAGCTTCTATGCATGATTCCCACTCGCCGCACTCCAGGTACGCCTTGGTTGCATAGTCAAAGTATTTCTCCTTTCTTGACCTTGTGAATCTTCCGTTGAAAATGCCCCTTCTGGATTCAAGCAGTTTAGGGTTCAGCTTGTCGAGCCAGCATGACATTTCAAAATAGTTCTTCTCTTCAAAAAGATAATCGAGAAGTGCAAACACTGAAAATGTGTACGGGCATGTTCTCTTATAATTCAAATCGGCCTGAGGAATCAGTGTTGTTATGAACTCAACAGCCTCAAAAAGTTCGTTTTCATCAGAAAAATTCTTGACCCTGGTCTGGTAAATGGCCCAGCAGTATGAAATCAGGTCGTTTCTCTTGAATTGATCAGAGCAATCATTAAAAAGTTCTTCATAAGAATTTAAAGATTCAGCATATTTTTTAGAATCGTACAATTTTCTAGTTTCTTTCAATTTTATATTAATATCTCTATTCATGGTAATGGCCTCCCGGTGGTGTTGGTGCAACAATTTTGTTGTGCTATTATACTCTATTTTTCATTATATATAAATGTATCGGTAATTTGATTGATATAAAAAATTTAATTGGTTTATTTAACAAGCTTTGCAATGTGATACATGCCCTTATAGCACTTTACATATTCGGCATATTCATAATCCAAGTATTTCATGTCAGATGCACTCATTGCCAAATCCCAAACAGTTTGAGATGAATTTGCTACATATCCTATCATTTTATCTTCAAGATATAATGCAATTGCATCACTGTCATAGGGGTTATCTGGCTCCCTTTTCAGTTTGAATCTCATGCCGGGTTTGAGATTAACATTTCCGTTAAACTGAAGTCCGGTTATTGTTATCAGATATCCAGTGCTTAAAATATTGTTCAACTGATAGTCATTGCAGCCGCTTTGAGTTTTGACAGAATCCTTGGATTTTTTGGAACCGTTCAGCCTATCTTCAATCTCTTCTTTAAGGTCCCGAGTTTCTGAATTGAATTTCAGCTTCAATGACCTTTCAACATATTCCAGCGATGTTTTATAGTCATCCTTTGAGCCTGTAAAATCGCCCTTGAGCATATGTGAATATGCCATGTCATCATACATGTAGGAGAGATGCTCATCTCTTTTTTTAATTGAATCGGCACATGCCCTTTCTATGGCCTCATATCCAAGGTATCTCTCTGACTTGAAGAAATTTACAGAATCTTCGCACCATTCGTTGATGAGATCTATTGCCTTTTGATAGTGCCATATTGCCTCATCGAATCTTTCAAGGCGGTTCAGTGTATGTCCAATCCATTCATAAACTGGATAATTGTCTATATTGGACCCGCTTATGATTGATTTTTTAAAGTATTCAAGGGCATCTTCATACTCACCGATATAATAATGGGCCTTTGCCTTGCCATAGGATGCAAAATGATTATCAGGGTAAATGTCAAGAATTAGGTCATAATATTTTATTGCAGATACATAATCCCTTGAATCAAAATATTTTCCTGCAAGTTTGCTGTATTCTCGTTTGAGTCTTTGCTTTTGGGTCAGCTTTGGAGTTTCACGTGGATTTTCATCCCTTGTTGAATATGAACTTCCAACTGTTGTTCCGCAGCTGCAAATATTGCTTCCAGGCGATACGTAACTTCCGCAATTAGGACAATAACCCATCTTGATGACCTCCTTTGTATATGATTTTGCATAAATTCGTTATTAACTATTTTGATTGTCTGTTTATGGCATCAATTTGCCTGTAAAAATATGTGTTCTCCTCTCCGAAGCCCCTTGAGCCCCACTCATGCCAATACTGGACAGTGTCATAGCTGGCATTGGCAATTTTTGAGGATTCCCTTAAAGATTTGGTCTTTCTGTATGCCTCAATGACTTCATCCATCTGCCTTTTGAGCTCCTGTGATTCGAGCTCCCTGAAATGATTGTCAATTTTTCTTATTTCATTGTAAAAATATGAATATGTCTGGTTAAGATTATCCTCACCCCACTTGAACCACTGCTTGACATAATTGGGATTGATGTTGGAGTCCAGGGCGGCCTGTTTCAGGCTCTGTGACTTCTTGTAATTGTTTAAAACGATATCCATCTGTGCGAGAATTTCATTGTTTCTTTTGACTTTATCCTCTTCCAACTTGATTTTAGTTTCCAGGTCTTTTCTTTGATAATTAAGTTTTGACAGTTCCTCTTTTAAAAGTGAATATCTGTTCCATTGGGCTGATATCCTGAACTTGATATTGTCTTCACGCCTTCTGCAGTTTTGAACTGATTCAAAATCATTTTTGGAGGCATAGATTCTTTTATCCTCCTTAAGCTGGAGAAGTTCATCTTCAAGTGGCCTGACATTATTTTGTGCTTCAGCTTCAGCCTTTTTGATTTCGGATTCCAAATCTTTAATATCTGAATTCAAATTGTCCAGGTCATGTTTCAGGCTATCCATTGGAAACATCTCCATCGTTATTTAGCTTAATGAATTTCCTTTTTGGCTGATAGTTCAGGTTAATCTTGTCGGCAATCGGAACGGGAATGTCTGACATCATTTGATTTCTTCCACCTTTGGAGAAAAATTCGCTTTCCAAATCATACATCCTTGATGAGTCGAAAACCCCCATTCTGCCCAAAAGCTTGAAGCGGTTCTTGAACCATGAAAGCTGCTTGTCGCTGCAGTATATTCCGGACCTGAAGAATTCAACGAGAATCCTTTCGTCATCTTCAAACTGGCCGTCTTTCCTATATATGAAAGACAGTTTTTTGTACGGGTAATAGTCGTTTTTGAAAAGCTCATGATTTAATAGTCTCTTGTAGAATTCCCGTGCATTTCCGTATTGCTTCTTGCGAATATATCTCTCGCCGATGATTATCAGTTCCCTTTTCAGGTCAATCTTGTCATCATAGGTCAATGCGTCATCAACTTTCATGATGGAATCGAGATATGCCTCATCAAGCTTTAACTTTGATGGCTTTCTTGATTCATGCTTCATGGTGATTATCTTAGAGGAAAGAGGCAGGCTTCCAGCCAAGTTGGCCTTTCCGATGTTTCTGTTTCTTAAAAACTCGTTTTCAAGGTCCATCATGTTGCGGTCATAGTCAAAATATCCCATCCTGTCCAGCTGCTTGAGCCTTCTCTTGCATTCGTTCGATGTGTTTTTAGTGGCATAGATTCCGGACTTCAGGAACTTGACGATTGTTTGGGTTTCCTCCTCAAACATGTACGCCTTCCTGTAGCTTTCTGCCAGTCTCTGGTATGGATAGTAGTCATATGCGAAAAGCTCGTTTGAAAGGAGTCCCTGATAAAACCTTATGGCTTCATGGACGCTGTCTTTAAAGAGTTCGTTACCTTCCTGAATCAGTTCGAACTTCATTTCGACTTTCCTTTTAAAGTCAATACCCTCATCGTAAAAGGGAATCTCCTCTTTTACTTCCAAATCATCCCTTGTGAACCTGTCAATGGCATCCCTGAATGTGTCCGGAATGAAATTGTTTAAAGAGGCGTCCTCTGCAACATATCCGATTAGCCTTGAGTCGATGAAATATGTTGTGCAGTAGTCCTCCTCAAACCTCATTCCCCTTCCGTGTGTCTGGACCAGCGCAAGGGATGTCTTGTAGTCATACCATTTGGAGTCGAAGGCGTTTCTCATGTAAACCTGCTTGTCTCCAAGGTCGGGATAGGGAATCTTGTATATTATCTGGAATCTGCATTCGTCACCCGGAAGGTCGACCCCCTCATTGACAGACGGGGAAACCAGCACCAACGGCTTTTTGGAACTCTTGAACTCCCCGATGACGTCTGCCCTGTTTTGTGTGTCGTGGGTGATGAACCTGTCGGTTGGAATGCTTTTTATTAAAAAGTCCCTGCAGCTGCCGCTGACTGTGTGGATTATGCCCTTCTCGTTTTCATGCTTTTTTAGGATTTCCCTAATCGTGTCGATTGTTCTTGGAGCATTCTCTTCAAGATGAGTGTAGGACATGTTGAAGTCTTGAAATGTTTTTATTGGATTTCTTTTGATGTCAAATGGGCTTTTTCGCCTTATTGCATATATATCATCGGGGGAAATTCCAAGCCAATGTGCAAAAAGTCTGTAATCTAGTATTGTTGCGCTCATGAAAATGCATATGTCCGCATGCCTGAAGAGTGTGTCATATGCATAGTTGTCTATCTTGATGGGCTTGAACTGGGCTACCCCGAATTCCTTGTCATAGTCAAAAATCCACATGTTGGGGTCGAAGTGAATCTGTTCAAGGAAATGCCTGCAGTCGCTGATCTTGTTTTTAATGAAAATCTTCTTTTCAATGAGTTCTGGCCTGTCTACATTTTCAATCTTTGACAGTTCCCTTTCGTATTTGTTCTTTATCTTTTCTACGAATGCTATCCAGTCTGTGCAGTCACCATCATTTAATTGGCTTACCAGATCCTTTGAAAGGTTGAATTTAAGGTATTCCTTGAGGTCATGCCTTTCGAATTCCAGTGTCAGCTGGCTCATTATCACGCTTTCGACATTGTGGGCCTCATCACAAATCATGAGGGAGCGTTTTTTGAAGTCATCGACATAATTGAGCTCCAGGAACATATACGGATAGTTTGCAATTGTAACATTTGATGTAAGTCCCAGAAATTTCTGATAATAATATTTGCAGGTGTTTTCCTCGGTGATTTTTCCTTCAGGATGGTTGTTAAGAGAAAATGTGCATGGGTATCCCTCGACAACGCACCTTCCAAGGTCGCAGGTCTCATTTACTCCGTCCTCAAGGTACTTCTTGCAGTTAAAATTGCTTCTTCCCTTCACCAGCTTGAATCCATAATCCTTGAAGTCCTTAAGGTATTGGTCCTGAAGCTGCTTTGTGACAGTCAGGATATATGATGAGTCGAACATCTGTGCCAGTGTTGCAGCAATTGCTGATTTGCCGGTACCTGTTCCTGCCTCAAGAACAATGTACTTATACCCTTTGTCTATTGCTTCTGCAATCTCTGAGATTGTTTCAAGCTGGAACTGTCTAGCTTCACTGAATGGAAAGAATTTTGCTACTTGAATGTTTATTTTTGAATAATCACTGTACTGCCATGCCATGTTTTCTCACTTCTATAACAATCATAGTTTTTAATATAAATAGTTTTTATCCAAGAGCATGTGAAAAGTATTGCCAAAGGAAAATTAATCTTAAAGCAACATGTCCAAATATCTTGAAGGCAAATCAGCCAATTCAGGATTTTCCATGAGCTTTTCTAACTTTTCCTGTCTTTTCATGACTATTTCTTGTTCTGATGGTTGATTTATTGATTCATCTTCAAAATCCAATGTAAAAATTCCTTTAAGATTCAGTTTCATACCTTCGTTTTGCCTTTTTTCAAGTTCTTCTTCAAGGTAATGCAGTTCAGAATCTGACTTTTGGCACCTCCCAGAACAATTCCCCTCTAAAGGGCAGTCATTGATTACAAAGTCAATATCATTTTTATTAGCAATTTTTTGTCTGATTTGGTTTATTAGTTCACATTTTTCCCTGCCATTCATGTTATCTCTCTTACAAATAGATTACTATTAGTTATTTCAAAATTAAATATCCAATAATTTCTCTAAATCTTCATTTGAAATAATATTTTTTCTTAAAATATCATTTACATATTCATTTTTAATTTTTTCATTAGCGAAAAATATTTCTTTTGTAATTCTAATTGATTTTTGTCCAATACCTGAAATTGTGAAATTACATTTTTTATCATTTACAAAAACAATAATATCTGAATTTCTAATTTTATTTTTATTTTTTAAAGATTTAATTTTTAAATTAGTTTTGCTACCTTTATTAAAACCTATTAATTTTTTAAAGGCTTTTTCTAATGGATCATCATACTCTCGCAAATATTCATACCATATAAACAACTCTAATTCTATTACATTTAAAAAACCAGTATCTTTTACCTTAAAAAAATAATCTATGCCCCCAATTGGTATCGGAATCGAATTAGGATACCACATTTTGTAGTCATTTCCAGAATAAAAATCATTGAATTCATATAAACCATTTAAATCTTTTGAATCAATTTCATATATTGAATCCTCCAATTTGAAATCCTTTTGCAATTCTTCAATAAAAACAGAATAATTACTACTCGGATAAATTAAATAAGCATTATTTCGAGTTCTTGTTAATGCTACATATAATAGCCTACGTTCTTCAGCAAATAAATAATCTTCTTTTTCTTTAATAAATTTAAGTACCGAATCATCATCTACCTGGTTTGGAAAACCATAATCATAATTTTCAAAATTAAGAATAATGACTTCATCTTTTTCCAACCCTTTAGATTGATGAATTGACATGAAATAAATAGTTATATCCGAATTTTTAGAATATTCTATTATTTTATATTTTTTATCTCCATAAACTTGTTTAAATAAACGATTATTAATTAAAAAATTTATATCCTTATTTTTACGACCTAATAATAATATTTCTAATTTTTTCTTAGGATTAGATTTTATTATATCTTGAATTACCTTCTCCACATACAATATTTTATTTTCTTTTTTGTCATATGGGACAAGTCTAACTGGATTTGAGTTAACAAATTTATTTTTCTTATAATATTCTAATTCCTTTTCTTCTTGATTTTCATTTTGAAGAATGAATTCACTTGAAATATCAATTAAAGCTTGACAATTACGTCGATTTTCACTAATTTTGATGGTTTCTGAATTTGGAAAATACTTATCAAAATCAACAAACAACTTTACTTCAGATCCATTAAAACCATAAATTGATTGCCAATCATCACCAACAACAAAAAGTTTAGAATTATTGATTTTTTGAAGTTCCTGCAATAGTTTACATCTGACATAATTAATGTCTTGATATTCATCGATGAAAATATAATCATAACATTCTTTAAATTCTCCAGTTGTAATTAAATTTAAAGCATTAGTGACTTCACGATTATAGTACAAACCACCTTTTTGATTCCATAAGTCGTAATCTTCATAAATTTCACTAACTATATTTAAAAAAAGTTCATGTTTTCTTTTAAGATATATGTTTTTTTGTGAAAGATTATCTTTTTTAAAATCATTTAATTTAGATTTAGGTAAATTTTTCGCTTCAAAAATATTTATAAATGATTTTATCAATCGTTTAAAATGTTTTAAATCTTCTGATCGGTTATTATTAAGAATAATATTGAATATTTCTTTTTTATCTCTTTCATGTAATTCATAATAATCCGAAAGAGACTCCCTTAACTCATCTAATAAAATACCTTCAGTCATAAAATAGGAAAAAGTTGTAATTAAATTAGTATTGTATAATTTATGCAACCTTAATTTAAATTCCATGCTTTCAGTATATTTTTTTTGGTCATCCCCCTTAAGCCAATGTGCAATATTATCTCTAGCAACACCGAAATGTTCAATGTATATTTCTTTATCTGGAAGATAGAAATCAGGTTGATATTTATTTAATGATTTTTCAAAATCATTAAATTGTTTTAAATTATTAAAATCAGTATTTAAATCCCGATTTAAACAGAAATAATTATATGATGCAAAAAAATTATGAATGATTGGTGTTAAAAATTCATGTTCATAAGTATCTTCATAAATATAATTGATATTATGCATAAACAAAAAATTAGCAATAACCAGTTCCTCTAAGCTCCTAACAACCTCCCCTTTATAAGATTGTTTCTGATAACCGTTGTAAAAATCATATTTATTTCGTAAAGTTTTTAAACCAAAACCATTTTTAAATTCTTCATATTCTTCCATTGAATCAAATTCACGTTCAGTTGGATTTTTAACATAATAATTAAAATACTCTAAAATTTCGTTTAATTTTTCATCATCATCTATAACTTTACGAATATAATTATTGATTACATCATCTAATAACTTATCATCTGTTGGCAGATATTTATCGCATTTCTCACTAACTTCACGACAAAAACCATGGAACGTAAATATATTAACATCATCATTGTTTATTTTTTCCTTTAAATCATGTGCTCCTTTGCCTGTATAACATAAACATAATATTTTTTTAGGGTCTATGCCTTTTTTGATTAAATAATTTATTCTTTTTTGAATAATGAATGTTTTCCCGGCTCCAGCTCCAGCCACCACTTTAACATTATCCTCATCAGTTACAATCGCTCTTAGTTTATTTTCATCTTTGACATCTTTAAAAAATGATTTATTATTGTTAATTTCGTTTTCAATATAGTTCTCATTAATACATCTTATCACATTTATATTTCGCATCTCCTCATCTTGAAAGTAATTATAGTTTATTAAACCATCATAATATGCCATAAAACGTTCAAAAGTGTCAAATTGTTCAAATATTACATGCTCAAACCATTCAGAAATGTCATAAATTTGACATGCTAAATCATAAAATTCCTTATACTCTACAATCAGCATATATCTTTTATAATTAGATAAATATTCCCCACTATTAATTTCGGCACAAAAACTATTAATCAAGTCTTTGTTTTGTTTAATTTTATTTATTAAATCAATTGCAGATTCACAATCTCTATAAACATCTATAAAACCCAAAACATCCGAATTATTTAAAAATTTATCAATATTTCCAGAAACTTCTTGATAAATTTCAGAATATTCCTTTTTTGAGGAAACCATATCCTGTAAATTTTTATCATTAAATGAATTGATTTTTACAATCAAGTTCATCTTTTCAATATACTCATCTGTTTTAAAATCGTAAGTGTCAAGTAACTTCTCATAATTTTCAATGAAATAATCCAAATTATCAAATTCATCAATTATCTTATCTTTCAGACAATATGGATAATTTTTAATAAGATTTGCAATCTCATAAAGCTCCTCAAACTCCATTATAACATATTTAGAATCAGAATCCGAAAATGATTTATTGTTTAATTTAGAATGAAATTTCTTGAGTAAGCTTTCTTTTTCTTTAATTTTATTAATAATTTTAATTGAATCTTCGATTTTATCAAAATTTTCATAGAAATATCTAAATCGTTTAATATCATTATTTATAGCATCTATATTTTCAGAGCAAATGTATTTATAGACTGGGGAATAATCTTCCTTTAATGAAATCATGGACTGTAACTTTTTATGATTAAATAATTTTATTTTGTTAATTAAATCATCAAAGTCGTAATTAGAAATATCTTTCTTAAAATTAGTAGTTTCTATAACATTTAGGCCTTTTTCATCGTACTTTTTTGTATAATTAGAATTAACGTTTACATTTTTTTTAGATTTAATTTTTTCAAAAGTATTCTCATTTAAATTTATTTGCTTATTTTTATGTTGTTTAGTTCTAGTATCTTGGTTTTCCTGATTCTGTTTTTTTAATTTACCTATCACTTCATTTGATTGATTTTCATTAGATTTTTCTACTAAATATTCCAAATATTTTTTAATATCTTTACTGGATGCATTATCGATTCTATTAACATCAAAATCATATTTAGAAAACTCATTTGCAATCTGCTTTTTTAAAATTTTATCCTTAATGAAATTTAAATCAGGGTTCATATCAAGAATATAACATAGATCTTCATGAGAAAAATCGTCAAAATACTTTTTAATATCAAGGGGCTTGTTTTTAATTGGGTCATTGTCCAAATTTTCAAAATCACTAGGAGATAAACTTCCAATATATTCAGATAACACACGGTTTTCATAAGAATAATCCTTGAAAAATAAAACACTATTTTTTATAGTTTCATTTTCATCAAGATTATATTCGCTAACCTTTAAAATCAAATTTTCTAACTCAGAAAGAACATCTGATTCAGTATACCCATAATTTCTAATACCATGCATTAATTCGAGTGAAATGGACAATGCATCTTCATGAGATATGATTCCTTGTTTAATTGCATCAATTATATGGGATTTAAATTTTATTTCACCTTTAGAATCAAGCATTATGTATTTTTTACAAACAAAATTAATCATTTTATTTTTACGATTTGAAAGATCCATGAAAATCCCTGGTATTATATTTTAAATTAAAGTTTATGAATTATATATTGAATTATTAACATTGATGTTTTTTAAATCATCTAAAAATTTATCTATTGATTCAACAGGAATGGCATTAAAATTATTTTCTAAAATAAATTTATTTCCTTCATATTCTCCTTTATTTATATTATTTGGTAAATAACTAAAAATCTGTTTGCCAAATTTTTTAGCGGCTTCAACAGTATGCATTGTTCCGCTTTTAATTCCGCATTCTACAACAAATGTAGCATCACTGAATGCAGCTACGATTTGGTCTCTTTCTACATAAGTACTTTTAAATGCTGATTTATTTGGCTCATACTCTGAAATTAAACATCCTCCCGTTTCAATAATTTGCTCTGCTAGTTTTTTATGTTTTGCAGGTTTTATTACATCAACTCCGCTAGGTAAAATTGCTATTGTAGGTTTATTTTCATCGACAGATGTTTGATGAGCAATTTTATCACAACCTAAAGCTAAACCGCTTACCACTACTCTATTGGATGTATTGATAATTTCTTTTACTACTTCATTTTCGAATTCATGACTTAAATTGGAAGGCTTTCTTGTGCCTATTACAGCAATATTAGGTTTAAGCATTGATTCCGGATTTCCTTTAATATACAATGCCAGTGGTCTTTTATTTCCCATAACATTTAATTGCTGAGGATAATTTTTGTCAAATACTGTGATAACATCTATATCTGAATTATTTATATTCTCATAAGAGGTTTCCACTAATTTTTTTATTTTTTGTAAGTCATTATCATTAAATTTAGGGTCATGATTTTGAATATTTAAAATTAAGTCATCTAATCCATTACTATTGGTTAATATCTCCCAATATTTTTCATATATTGTAACTTTTCCAACTCTTTTTAAACTTTTCAAAAAAAGAATTTCTTTAAATTTCTCCATTTTAATAACCTCTTGTTCCACCAATTGCCAACATATAAATATTTGTAAATTTTATATTTTCTTTAATTAATATATCTCTGCATGAATGCATTATTGTTCCGTGTGTAGTAATATCATCTAATAAAATAAATACTGTATTATCTAAATCTATTTTTAAATCCATACTGCACTTAATAGAATTCATATGATCTTCTTTAAATAAATGTGCACCCTTACTAGACTGTTCAATAGTTTCAAAACGAGTTAATAATCCTTTACAATTTATTATCTTTTTTGAACAACCAAAATCAAAATCTGTTTTAGCAGTATCATACCATTTTTCTATAATATCAATACTCTTTTGAATTGTGGATTCTAAGTCCTTATCTGACCTGGGAATACAAACTAATGCAATATTGTCTATATCTGCATTTATTTTTTCAGTTGATATAAAAGTAATTGCTTTCATTAACTGTTTGGTAAAATAAGAAATATGCATTCCATGCTCTTTATAATCATAAATTCCCTGACTAATTTCAGTTAATTTATCACCAGTCCTATTATTGAGAACTATATATGGAGTCGTATAAAATACGCCATTTTTTCGAGGTAATGACTTAAAAATATTAAACAATACTGGTTTTTTGATATCATTATAAAAATTATCAATTTTAAGTTTTATTTCATCTTTAAACATCAATATGTCAGGAGAATGATATTCCATTTCTTTTATTACATTTATTATTATAGTGATAATATCCTCAATGTATAAAAATCCATTTAACAACTCTTCATTAAATTCCTTTTCATTTAAGAACAAGCAACTATTGATTTCATCTTTAAATTTATCATTCAATGATGAAGATTCAATAATTTTTTTTAACTTGATAATCTCAAGTCTATTTTTTAACTCGATATACGAATCATCATTATATAAAATTTGATTTGACATATCATACCTCAATAATTTTATTTTTTGATTGTGATAAATTATTAAA